>JAVCCF010000095.1 GCA_030765625.1 Candidatus Tenebribacter burtonii | reverse complement strand
TTTTTGAAGATTTATTTGTGTTAGATTTTAAGATAATAAATAATTATATTTATTTAACTACATATTCTAGTCCAGATGAAAACACTTATTTTAAGGTTTTTAATATTTCTGATCTTTCTAATCCTATCCTACAATTAGATGAATTATTAAATGGAATATCATCTTTTAAGATTAATGAGAATGAACCGGATTATATTTATATTCGTACGTGGCTTAATTCACATCATGAAATTAGTAAATATGATATTTCTGATCCCGAGAATGTTGAGCAAGTATTGTTGGTTGAATTACCGGAATCAGTTCAAGCATCATCATTTTTCTATGAAGGATATTTTTATATTCTAAAATATAATGATAATGGTATGAAAGATTTATTCATTTATGACGGTTTTGAAGAAGAGAATCCCGAATTAGTAAATCAGATAATAGATTTTACAAATAGTCCCTATATCTTCAATGTTAATGATTATATGAATGTAACTCAACAAAGTGCAGGAGGTGATCTATTTTACAGTTTAGACGAACCTTTAAATCCTGAATTAGCTTTTACAACATCAACTTCTTCAAAATGGAGAGGTTGTAAGTTAAAAGATAATGTGTTATTCAATCCAAGCAGTTATACTGTATATTTATATGATCTTGGGGGTAATCCAAGCGGTGAATTAGAACCTTTTGATCATTTTAATCTGAACTCAAGATATAAAAATTTAATATTTTCCTCTCAAGGTGCAGAGAATTACTTTTTTTGTATGCAATTAGAGTGTATTTCAACTTACAACTATTCAATTGAAACATCTGCAGATGATGAACTTCCCAAACCAGCAATTACACTTTCCAATTTTCCAAACCCATTTAATCCAAAAACAACAATAGTTTTCAATCTAGCTCAAGATGGAGAAGTTCAGCTTGAAATTTACAACATTAAAGGGCAGAAGGTGGATCAATTAGAAATTACGAATTATGAATTAGGAATTAATGAAGTAACTTGGGATGCAGAAGGATTTGCATCAGGAATATATTTGTATCAATTGAAAGTAGATGGCAAAGCGATTGCCAGTAGGAAGTGTTTGTTGCTGAAATAAATTCTGTTAGTCTCCCTTTGACATGTCGCGGCGGAATACAACGAAGACGGAAAGGGAGAATTAAAGAGGGTTAATTAATTTACATTGCGAATTAAATTGCGTTGATAAGTTCAACTTATCAACAAGAAATTGTGAGAAAATCGGACGATTAAGGGTCATCGTCCCTACAAGATGAGAAATCTATGAATCTTTATTTTGATAAAACCTGGTGGTTGGGTAGGCAAGTTCTATATTTTTATTCTTGGCAAATTCCAGTAAGATATCTTCCCAGATTGCTTCGTCGTAATTTCTTCGTTTCCTGGTTTCGCATAAATGACGAATTGTAAGTTTGATTCCATGACCAACAACACTTGTATAAACAATTGGAGTTAATTTCTTGTAATATATCATATATTTTTTAGCTGCTTTTTTAATTTGATTTTCCATTCTTTTTGAAATATTCTCACCTTTATTATTAGCAATATCCAACAGTATCTTTTTAGCTTTTTGCCAATCACTTTCAAACGTTACCACAACTTCAATTTCATTCCAGAGATACTTAAAACCTTTATCATAATTTGCCAGATCCTGCGAGAATATTTTCCCATTTGGAATATGAATTAACCTGCCGGTGCTTTGATCTGCATGAACCCAATTCCCAATTTCAAGAAGCGTGAATTCAAAAAAACTTTGATCTATCACATCACCAGCGTAATCACCGAGCTGAACCCTGTCACCCACATTAAATGGACGTCTGGAAATGATATAAAGCCAACCGGCAAGATTTGTGAAAACATCCTTAAGTGCAATAGCAATACCAGCAGAGAGTAATCCTAAATATGTAACAAGAGATTGAGCGCCTGTGAACCATATCCGAAAAACTAGTATAATGACCAAAATTAGAACAACCGAGTTGATCAATTTCCGCCAATGGTATTGAGTTTTTACTTCAGTGATATTTTTATTAATGATCTTAAAAATTAGTATCTTGATCAACCAGAAAAGTATTAACAGTATAATAGATTCAATTAGTTTGATCATAAATTGTGAATTAATATAAGGAATATCCTGAATTGTGCTTTTAATAAATTGAAGAAAATTCGTCATTGATCACTCCTAAAGTTATTAACCAACAAGATCTCAATCTTATATTTATAATTATACTGTAATAAAAGATCATCAAAAACAAGTGCTAAAATCCACTATATAATCTATGATAGAAATTTAACATTTAACCTGTATTTTGATAAATGTTATCAATAATCTACCAAATAAACTATTTTAACTTCCTGCAAAGTGAACTAACCTGTGATACATTATTATAAACAGCAAGCATCTCTGCAGTAACTGCAATAGCAATCTCCTGGGTAGTCGTCTTCCCAATATTCAAGCCTATTGGTGCATAAACACTGTCTATTAAATTTCCTGAATAATTCTGTTTCTTAATTCTGTTTATTGCATCTGCAGCCTTTATTTTCGATCCAATCATTCCAATATATTTTACATGAACATTTTTTTTACACAATTTATCCAAAATATCAAAATCATATGTATGTCCATGAGTAAAAATTACAATGGAATCACTTTCTTGTGGCTCAAATTGTTCCAGAAATTCAAAATAATCTGTTGCAAAAATCTCTTTAGCAAGCGGTATTCTCTCTTTGTTGGCATATTCTTCTCTAATGTCTACGACAATACAATAAAATCCAATTGAATTTAATATTGGAACAATGCTCCTGCAAAGATGTCCCGCTCCAAAAATATATACCTTCTTTGTTGGTGGGAAATATTCTAAATAAATTTTTGCATTCCCTCCACACATCATACCGATACCTTCAGACGTTTCAGTTAGTTCAAATTCTAGAAAAGCATTTTGCTTTGTTATATGAATTTCCTCGCATTTATCCAGTACCATTCTTTCCAACTTGCCACCACCAACAGTTCCCTCACTCGTCTTATCTTCATAAGAAATAAGCTTAAATCCGGAACGACCAGGTGTTTTTTCTACACCCTCTACAACGGTAGCAAGAACAAATGCAATTCCATTTTTCTGGTTTTCTACAGCTTTTTGTAATACGTTAAATACCGCTGTTTCCATATTTATTTCCTCATAATTTTATTGAGATCTTTTTTTGTATTCAGATTATGCAGTATAGAGTCATCATTTACTTTAATGAATTTTCTACTTTCATTGTTATCTTTAATAACATCATTTAATTTAGAATCAAAAGAGTAAGAGAGAACGATATCTTTAAATGCTGGAGCAAACAAAAGCGGATGTCCACTACGCTTAATCCCATTTTTTATATAAGATGGTTGTGTAATTAGAAATTTGGGATCATAATTTGAAACCAATTCTTCATAAACTCTCTGTGAAATAAATGGTTGATCAATAAGTTGCAACATTATAGGATTCTTTCCGCTTACACTAGAAAATCCCTTTTTTACTGATGAGAACATACCTTTCTTATGCAGTTCGTTATGAATAAAACTAATCACAACAGAATTTTCATAATATGCCATCACTTCATTTTGTACAGTATATAGATTATCACCCAGTATAATATAAATGTGATCTGAAAGTGCAATAAGCTTATTTATAATATGTACGATTGCAGGAATCCCATCAATATCTATAAGCGCTTTATCGCTTCCCATTCTGCTTGATTGACCAGCTGATAATATTATAATCTCTAACATTAAAACCCACATTTACAAAATAATTTGACATATATAATTAACTATTAATACATATCCAAGAATTAAGTTATTAATAATTGTGTCAAATAATATGGTGTTCAAAGGAAATTATGGAAAATGATAAAGAGCTTATAAGACAAATTAAAGCGCTAACAAGAATTGGGATTGCACTTTCAGCTGAAAAGGATATTAATAATTTCTTTAAAATGGTATTAGAAGAAGCAATGAATTTTACCAATGCTGATGGAGGAACAATCTACACACTTTCTGTGGATAAGCAAACACTCGATTTTACAATAATTTGCACAAAATCTAAGAACTTAAATCTCGGAATGGCAGATGCGGCAAAATGGCCAAGCATTTCACTTTATGATGAAAAGAGTAATAAAATATTTACAAATTTTGCATCTTATGTTGCTTATACTGGAAAACCTTGCAGTGTTGTAGATGCTTATCATCAAGATATGTTTGATAATAGCGGAACAAGAAACTACGACATAAACAATAATTATCACTCAAAATCAATGATAGCAATTCCCATGAAAGACCACGAGAATGAATTACTCGGTGTTATTCAACTTATCAATGCTTATGATGATGAAGGCAATATAACCCATTTTACCGAAGAGCATCTTACAATGCTAAATTCACTTTCCTCTCAAGCAGCTATTGCCTTTACAAATAAGAATCTTGTAAAGGGATTAGAAAAGCTTTTGTATCAATTTGTTAAGAGCATTGCAACTGCAATCGACCGTAAATCTAAATATACTGGAGGACATATTAAACGTGTGGCATCGCTCTCTGAAATGCTGGCAGAAGAGATACAGAAGGATTCTAACAAATACAAAGATATCCATTTTACTCCAGATGAAATGCAAGAAATAAGTCTGGCTGGATGGATGCATGATGTTGGCAAGATAACTACACCTATATATATTCGTGATAAAGCAAAGAAACTGGAAACAATTCAAGATAGAATAGAACATGTAAAAACCCGTTTTGAGTTTATCTCCGCTCTTATCCTGAAAGATATTGAACTTGCTAAAACAAAACAGCGTAAAAAAGACCTTCAAAAACTTTATGAAAAACTTATTGATGATAAAAAATTTGTGATAAATGTAAATACTGGAAGCGAATTCATGCAAGATGAATATGTAAATAGAATTGAGGATATCTATAATTTTAAATATTCAGCAAACAATAAGGAATATCATCTTTTAACAGAAGATGAGAAAGAGAATCTTTGCATTCGAAAAGGGACCCTATTATCTAAAGAATTAGAAAAAATATGGGAACATGCTCTTGTATCTCATGAGATGTTATCGGAACTTTCCTATCCAAAGAAATTTAGAAATCTTCCTCTTTATGCAGCTTCTCATCATGAAAAACTAAACGGCAAGGGGTATCCCTTAAAAAAAACGGCAGAGGAACTCCCATTGCAATCACGTATTATAGCAATTGCAGATCTGTTTGAAGCACTTACCGCTTATGATAGACCTTATAAAAAAGGTAAAACACTTACCGAAACGCTTACCATTATGGCTACTATGATTAATAATGGTGAAATCGATGAAGATCTTGTTAATCTTTTGATAGATTCGAAATTATATTTAAAATATGCTGAAAAATTCTTGAAGCCGGAACAAATTGATGATGTTGATATCAATAAAATAAAAGAAATGTATAAAAAATAATGTTTAACAAATTAACTAATAATCACGCTAAGGAATTGGCAAAATTACATCAGAAAAAATTCAGAGAAAAATATAAGAAAATAGTCGTTGAAGGTGTACGCCTTATAGACCAATTAAATGATTATGAAATTATATTTAATGAACTGATCATCTTGAACACAAGTGAATTTAACATTTCTCAATATACTGCTAAACAAATATTTATTGCAAGCCAAAATCAAATGAAAAAGATCACAGTTACAAAAACACCACAAAATATTGTAGCAGTAATTGACACAATTCCAATTCCAGTTAAACAGACAGAATTCCTGCTCTATCTGGATGGAATTAGCGATCCTGGAAATATGGGAACAATATTTCGCACAGCTACAGCAGCAGGAGTTTCCGGTATAATCCTTTCACCTAATTGCTGTGAAATTTACAATCCCAAAGTAATACGAGCATCCTTGGGCTCGGTATTCTATTTACCTTCGGAAACTCACGATCATAACTGGCTAAAAAGTTTCCAGACTAGCATTATCGTTACAACACTGGAAGAATCTATCAATCTATTTGAACTTGAAAAACCTGCCAGTTTAATGCTCGTTATCGGTTCAGAAGCATTTGGAGTAAGTAAAGAGATCTTAAAAATTGCAAACCAAAAAGTAAAAATACCAATTTCCGGAAATATTGAATCGATAAATGCTGCAGTTGCGGCTGGAATAGCCATCTATCATTTTATCAACAAATAAATATGAGTGTAACAATAAAAGAACTCACGAATAGAAAAATATGGCTTGCACCACTGGCTGGAATTACTGATAATCCATTTAGATCTATATGCAAAGAATGTGGCGCTGATGTTGTGGTTAGCGAAATGATAAGTGTAGACGGACTTCTATACAATAGAGACCGCAGTTTAGAATACGCTGAATTTGAAGAATCTCAACATCCTTTTGGACTTCAGTTATTTGGTTCTGATCCTGATATTTTTAAGAAAGCACTCAAAATTGCCTTAACTAAAAAACCTGATTTTATAGATATTAACATGGGATGCCCTGTTAAGAAAGTTATAAAACGTGGTGCCGGATCTGCTTTGATGACAACACCCGATATTGCTGCCAAAATTGTGTACGAAACAAAAAATATTCTAGCTCCTCTTAATATTCCACTTTCGGTAAAATTCCGTTCCGGTTGGGATATGTTCAGCATAAATTCTCTTGAATTTGGAAAAAAAATGCAGGAAACCGGAGCAGATATGATTTGCCTGCATCCCCGCATACGCGAACAGATGTTTTCGGGTAAAAGTAATTGGAAATTGATAACAGAATTGAAAAGGGAAGTAAGCATTCCCGTAATTGGAAATGGTGATGTTATCACAATTAAAGATATGATAGCAATGTATCAACAAACCGGATGTGACTCTGTGATGATAGGTCGCAGCGTTATGGGAAAACCATGGTTATTTAAACAAATTAAAAACTATTTAAATAGTGGAATTATTGAAGAAATCTCTACAGAAGAAAAACTTGGGATCATTAGAAGACACATGGAATTAATGATATTCCATAAAGGAGAAAAACAAGCCGTTTATGAAATGCGCACACACTTTTCTCATTACACAAAAGGACTCCGTGGAGGAGCACAAGTGAGAAACAAAATTAATAAATTACACAACGTTGACAAAATATTATTATTGGTTGAAAAATTGTATAAAGTACAAGATCCGGTTGAGGAGAGAGATGACAGAACAGAAGAAATTGAATAACATTCTATGGCAGGCAAAAATGCAATTAAATTCAAACTGGTTGGAAGCAAAGCAAATCCTGCAGGATGGATTAGAAGAATTTCCAAAAAATACCGAGTTTCTCCTTTTCCTGGCAGAGATTTACTTCAGCAAAAAATTATTCCGTAAAGCTATCGGTGTATATCATGAGATCTTAAGAATTGAACAGGATAATGAAACTGCGATCTTCCAAATTGCCAATGCATTTATGGCGATAAATGAATACAAATTAGCAATAAATTATTATGATATGCTCTACAACAATTTTCCTGAATTGATCTATAATAAAGCATATGCATATTCCAAGGTTGGAAAAAATGAAAAAAGCATTGAAATTTTAGAAAACATATTTAATTTTAAAATATCCTCACTTCTTCCATATATTTTTCTCGCTGAATTGTATTTTTTGGATGGAAGGCATAAGGACTCTATAAGTACATTAGAAAAGGCGCAGCAGAAATTTGGTAAACGGGGAAATATTAGTTATCTTAAAGGACTGGCATATTATAATCTTAAGAACATTCTTAAGGCTTATGTAGAATTTGAAAACGCTGAAAAGTTAAAGGTTTATTCTGCTAATTTTTTTAAGAATTATGCACTAACTTGTGATAAAATTGGGAAAACAGAAAAGGCTATAGAATTGCTAATGGACGGTATTAAGAAAAATCCATTCGACCCGATAGTATATATTGAACTAATACAGATCTACCTTGAACATGAAAGATATGAAGAGGCATTTTCGCTAGTTGAACTTTCACGGAAAAACGTTCCCTATTCTGTCACACTTTCTATGTTACATAATAAAATTGTGCTCTATTTTAATAAAGAGAAAACCGGGAAAGATTAAATAATGGGAGGATTTAGAATTATTTGGTGGGTTGTTGTTGTTATATTCTATCTATTAGGTGTAATAGCAGCTCTTGATGCAATTTGGAAAGGTAGAACATCTCAGGGTTCAGTTGCCTGGTCGGTTGCGCTCATCTCCTTCCCTTATCTGGCAGTTCCTCTTTACTGGATTTTCGGTGATAGAAAATTCCATGGCTATATAAATGCACGCCGTACAGGTGACCTAAAGATAAATAATATTGCTCACGATCTTAGAAACAAATTGGAGAATAATAACCTGATCTCCAAAGATGAACATCCAGACTTCAGTGTTATGGAAGCACTGGCAAAAATGCCATTCACTTTCTATAATAAAGCAGAATTACTTATTAATGGGGAAACCACTTTTGATGCAATTTTTAAGGGAATTGAAAAAGCACAGGATTATATTCTTGTGCAGTTTTATAAGATCAATGATGATAAGCTGGGAACAAAATTGCAGACCAGACTAATTGCAAAAGCGAAAGAAGGTGTGAGAATCTACCTGCTTTATGATGATATCGGCTGTACTCCCCTGCCCCGTTCTTATATGGAAAAAATGCGCAATAACGAAATAGAAGTTCACAATTTTAAAAGCAGGAAAGGCTGGGCACACAGACTTCGTTTGAACTTTAGAAATCACCGAAAAATAGTGGTTGTTGATGGCAAAATTGCTTATGTTGGTGGTTTGAACGTGAGCGATAAATATATGGGAATAAATCCAAAGTATGGTTACTGGCGAGATACTCATGTAAAGATAGAAGGACCTTCCGTGCAAAGTGTACAATTGCCTTTTATTTCTGACTGGTACTGGGCAACACAGGAAGTTCCTGAACTGAACTGGGAACCTAGCTATTTACATGAATGGAAGAACAATGTTCTAGTTCTACCCAGCGGACCGGCGGATGAACTGGAAACCTGCGGAATTTTCTTTGTTCATGCAATAAATTCTTCTAAAAAACGTTTATGGATAATCAGCCCTTATTTTGTGCCTGACCAGCAGGTTTTGTGTGCATTGCAGTTAGCTGGATTACGTGGTGTTGATGTGAGAGTGATGATCCCCGAAAAATCTGATCTATTTATTACCAATCTTTCCACACTTTCTTACCTGCAAGATATCACCAAAGTCGGCATAAAAGTTTATAGATATAAAAAAGGATTTTTACATCAGAAAACTATGCTGATTGATGATGAAAGATCCATGATAGGTACTGCCAACTTTGATAACCGCTCCATCCGCATTAACTTTGAGATAAACATATTATTCAGCAGCAAAGAATTTGCCGGTAAAGTGGAAGAGATGATGATTGAGGATTTTGCCAACAGCTTCCAAATAACCGAAGAAGACTACACAAAAAAACCATTCTGGTATAAACTGGCTGTTAAAGTCGCACGGTTAATGGCACCTATACAATAATGTTTTGCTGTAAAGGCTCAATGATACAAAAAAATGTACTGAGAAAAAGAAGATGGACACGGAAAAGTAAAGAATAGTGCCTGAGAAACTTTAAAACTTATATCGTTGAGGTTATCTATAAGCTTTCCTGCCCGCCAAAAAAAACAGAAACTAAAAATTGAAGAAACAGAAAATACTCTCTTAGAAATAAGGGGGATGCGTGTTTGCTATCTTAATTCACTTGACAGATATCAACTATAATTTTCTTTTTTAAATAAATAAAAAAATCATATTGGACAATATGAATTGAATGAAGTTTAGAAATAAACTGGAGTATGTTATGGGAAAACCAAAACTTTTAATTGTAGATGACAGATTAGAAAATTTAATCGCAATAGAAACAATATTACAAAATATAGACGCTGAAATGATTCGAGCACATTCTGGTAACGAAGCTCTGAAATTAGCATTGGATAATGATATTGCACTAATTCTTTTAGATGTACAAATGCCAGGGATGGATGGATTTGAAACTGTTAAATTGATGAAACAAGTTAAAAAAACGAAGTATGTCCCTGTCATTTTTATTTCAGCAATATATTCAGAAGATATCTATAAAATTAAAGGAGTGGAAGCTGGTGGAGTAGATTTCATCATTAAACCTATTATCCCGTCAATTTTGATCGGAAAAGTTAATATCTTCCTCGAAATCTATACTCAGAGAAAAGATCTGGAGCAGGAAATAGAGTTGCGGCAGATTGCGGATAAGAAAGTGATAGTCCATCGAGAAAGATTGCTCTTGATAAATTCTATTTTAAGGCATGATATTACCAATAATCTGACAGTCATTAAAAGTGCTTTTAGGCTATTCAAAAGAAAAAAGGATGTACAGGTTATGGAAGATGCTTCTGCTTATATTGATAAAAGTATAAAACTCATACGTAGAATGAGCATTTTGGGTAAAGATAATAGTCTAAATCAAGATTTAATGAATTATGATGTTAGACAAATTCTGGAATTAATAATGATTGGAAATGACTCGATTGAATTTAATTTGAAAGGAAATTGCAGCATTCTGGCAGATGAATCAATCGAATCGGTTTTCGATAATATTATAAGGAATGCAATCACACATGGCAAAACAAATCGTATTGACATTAACATTACAGAAAAAGGAAAAATCTGTGAAGTAAGTATTTCTGATTACGGAGTTGGCATACCGGAAGATGTGATGAATAAGATTTTTGATGAGAATTTTATTTATGGGAAAACAGGTAATACGGGCATCGGACTTCACATCGTGAAAAAGCTATGAATAATTTTGGAGGAGATGTTCTCGTAGAAAAAAATGAACCACAGGGTACTACATTTGTATTAGAATTTTTAAGTTCATAATTACTTGTAAATAAAAAGGATAATTGCATCTATGAAAACAGATATTGAAAATATTGAAATCGATCTTTTCCTGGAAGCTGTATTTAAATGCTATGGTTACGATTTCAGACATTATGCCAGAGCATCGCTAAAGAGAAGGATCAAAAAGCTAATAAAAAAGAACGGATATAAAAGAATAAATGATATGACTTCAGATATTCTACATGATCGATCTTTTTTTTTAAAAGTAGTTTATGACTTCTCGATCACTGTTACGGAAATGTTCCGTGATCCTTCATTTTACCGGAACTTGCGTGAAAAAATTATTCCCTATCTTAAAACATATCCCTTTATAAAAATCTGGCATGCTGGCTGTGCTACCGGTGAAGAGGTATATTCACTGGCTATTTTATTAAAGGAAGAAGGAATCTACAATAAAACTACCATCTTTGCTACAGATTTTAATGGAGATGCCCTAGAAACTGCCAGGCAAGGAATTTATTCATTGAAAGATATGCAGACTTACACGACAAACTATCAGAAAGCTGGAGGCAAAGCTTCTTTTGCTGATTATTATCATGCTAAGTATAAATCGGCAATTATGAGTAATGCACTTTCCCAGAATGTAACTTTTGCAAATCATAATCTGGTTACAGACAGCATTTTTGGAGAAATGCATCTGATACTTTGCCGCAATGTACTGATCTATTTTAATCGAGAGTTACAAAATCGTGTTTTATCATTATTCAATGAGAGCCTTGTAAAGAAAGGTTTTTTGGCTCTTGGAAGCAAAGAATCAATCCAGTTTTCAAGCCTTGAAAATGATTTCAAACCAATTGATAAAAAAAATAAGATTTTCCAGAAGATCAAGCAGGCTAATATATGATGCATCAAATAAAACTGAATCTAAAAGAATTCAAATGTATTGTGATCGGCGTCTCTGCTGGTGGTATGGAGGCTCTAAGCAAATTATTAGCATCATTACCTGCTGATTTTCCACTATCAGTTATTATTGTGCAGCATCTTCACAAAACATCTACCGGATATTATCTTGAATATTACAATGAAAAATGTTCATTATTTGTAAAAGAAGCCGAACAGAATGAAACAATCAAAGCTGGGAATATCTATTTTGCACCACCGGATTATCATTTGCTGGTCGAAGATAATGAAACACTGATATTATCTTCTGATGAGAAGGTGAATTATTCGCGTCCATCTATCGATATACTTTTTGAAAGTGCTGCTGATGCATATAGAGAAAAACTGATTGGCATAATTTTAACTGGAGCCAATAATGATGGAGATGAAGGGATGAGAATCATTAAGCAAAAAGGCGGCTTCACAATTGCCCAGAATCCACTTGAAGCTGAATTTCCGGTTATGCCGCAATCTGCCATTGATACAGGCACGATCGATCTTATTCTTACATTAAATGAAATAATTAATGAACTTATAAAGCGGTACAAGTAAGGAGTTGAAATGATAAGATTTAAAGATTACCCTATTGGAATAAAATTATCCATTCCATTCCTGATTATTGTATTATTGATCTCTTTATTAACAACCATTATTAATACTCATTTCTTAAATCAAAATTTCAATAAAGAAATTAGCAGAAATCTTGAAAATAAACTTAAAGTTACAAATGATTTAATTAAATCGCATTCTGAAGCTGCTTTAGGGATAGCATCAACAATCTCAGAAATGGAATTGGTGAAAAAAGCTTATACTGAATACCGTAGAACACAAAATCTTGAAAAAAGTCGTAATATGCTAATTGATGAATTTGATAGTATTTCTGCTAAATTGAATAAAGAATCAGATATACCAGCTCGCATCCATTTTCATGTTCCACCTGCCAGGTCATTATTGAGATGTTGGAATAGTGCTGGTGGAGACGATCTCTCTGATTTTAGAAATTCAATTCTTAAAGTATCAAACACACAAAAACCGGTGATGGGAATTGAGGTTGGCCGAACAGGATTAATGATAAGGGGAATATCTCCGATCTTTACTCTCAATGATGAATTTGCTGGATCAGTTGAATTTATTACACCATTTTTAGAGATTAAAAAACATTTGATTTCAAAAAGTGGAAAAGTTGCTTTTTTTATATTAAAAGACATGACTAAAAATATTCGCCTTTTTTCTGATAATAATGATCAATCAATAAAATATAAAGGAGTAAAATATCAAATTATAGATTCAAATTCCAATAGTTTTAATCTTGATATTGTATTTAACTATTTGCTTAGCAGAAAGATAACTGAACTTGAAATGTTTAAAAAAGATAGTTATTATTATGCAATGAGTCCCATATACAATTTTGATAATAATGCAGTTGGCTTGGTTGTTTATCAAGAAGATATATCAGATTATATAAAAAATCGTAATACATTGAATTTTTTAATAATTAGTTTATCAGTACTATTAGCAATCGGTGGTATAATATTTATTCTCATTCTAATCCACAAAGTTATTACTAAACCTTTAATGATGATTAACAAGGTTTCAAGACAACATATTTTAGGAGATATTGAACATAAAATCGAATACAACAGCAAAGATGAAGTCGGATTACTGGCTTCGTCTTTCAGAAAATTACAGAAAAGTATGCTTGCTATAACAAATCATGCAAAAACAATTTCATCGGGCGATTATAGCATAGAAATAAAGCTCAGATCAGAAAAAGATGAACTGAGTATAGCACTAAATGAGATGACCAAATCACTTCATAAAACTTCAAGGGAGAATGAAATACAAAATTGGCTTAAGACCGGACAGAATAAGCTAAGTAATAAGATGCGTGGGGACCAAGATATAAAAACTCTATCCAAAACAGTAATCACTTTTATAGTAAAGTATCTAAAAGCTCAGATCGGCAGTGTTTATATTGTTGATGAAAGTAAAAAAAGCCTCGTTTATACTGGCAGCTATGCCTTATCAAAAGGAAAGGATGTGATTCGTAAAATTAAATTCGGTGAGGGCTTAGTTGGACAAGCAGCACTTGAAAAAGAGATAATAACTCTTTCTGATATTCCTGATAATTATATAGATATAAATTCTACATTTGGAGAATTTGTTCCAAAGACTCTTTTAATAGCACCATTCATGTTTGAAAACAACGTACTTGGTATAATGGAATTGGGTTCTATAAACGAGTTTACAGCTCTTGAGATAGAATTTATAAAATCTACTCTGGAGAACATTGCCATTGCTTTTAATTCAACCCTTTCAAGAGAACAGTTAAAAATGATACTAGAAAAGACAAATAAACAGGCAGAAAAACTTAAGGAACAACAAGAAGAATTGCGTGCATCTAATGAAGAACTGGAAGAACAAACAGAAGAACTTAGAGCTTCTACAGAAAAATTTAAAACCCAGCAAGAAGAATTGCAAGCCATCAACAAAGAATTAGAAACTAATAATTATATGAATGAAAAGAGAACGGAGAGTTAAAATGAAGACCACGAATTTTATTGCTAAAAGTTTAAGTGCTAAGTTAACAATTTTGTTTCTTATTATATCAATTATTCCAATCGTTATCATTGCTATTATAAGCAATCTTAGTTCGCGGAATGCACTTGAACAAAGTGCTTTCGAAAAATTAGAATCTGTTGGTACTTTCAAGGGTGATCAAATTGTTGCATTTATTAGTAGAAAATTCAGAGATCTGGAAATTCTTTCACAAGCTGATAATATTACAAGAGCATTTGATATTTTATATAAATATCATGATGAAAGTGGTGCTACTACAGAGAGTAACTTTGATGTGTCAACTGCCAAGTATAAAAAAATATATAATGAAATTGATCCATTTTTTAAAAAATACATAAAAAGATATAATTTTGAAGATATTTTCCTTATTTGCTCAGATCATGGGCATGTAATGTACACAGCATTAAAGGAAAATGATCTGGGAACTAATTTAGCATTGGGTAAATATCGCTATAGTGGTTTAGGAAAATTATGGAATAAAGTTATCAGCAATAGAAAAAATATAATGGTAGATTTTTCTTATTATAGTCCATCAGCAGAGAACGCTGCATTTATTGGGACACCGGTTTTTGATGCTAATGGTAAATTAATTGCTGTAATTGCCATGCAATTAAGTCTTGAAAAAATAAATGAAATCATGCAGGGAGTAATCGGTCTGGGTGAAACTGGAGAAACTTATATTGTTGGTAATGACTATTTAATGAAATCAGATTCAAGGTTTGATACCGAATCAACCATTCTTAGGCAAAAGGTTGAAACGCAAAGTGTTAAACTTAGCTTACAGGATAAATCTGGAACACATATTATTAAGGATTATAGAGGTATCTCTGTTTTAAGTTTTTATAAAGATGCTGGATTAAATGAAAATTTTGGAACTGATTTTGATTGGGTAGTAATTGCTGAAATTGATAAGGATGAAGCATTTTCTCCGGCAACAAAATTGGTTAGACGAATATTAATGATAGGAATTTTATTAATGATTCTTGTTATATTTGTATCAATATATTTTTCAGGTACTCTTTCAAAACCTATTAAGAAGATTACAAAAATTGCTAACTCAATTGCATTAGGAGATTTGAATCATAATTTGAATATTAAACGTAAAGATGAGATAGGAAATCTGGCAGAGTCGTTTAGAGATCTAAAAAATAACACACTTGCAATTGTAGATTATTCCAAGCTTGTTTCTTCTGGTGATTATACTGCAAAATTGATACCCAGATCATCTAAGGATGAGTTAATCATTGCATTGAATAAAATGACAAGTAAAGTTAATAATGCTTCAATAGAAGGAGATTTAAGGAATTGGCTTAAAACCGGACAGAACAAATTAAATAAAAAGATGCGTGGTGATCAGAATGTAATTAGTCTATCCAGATCGATCATTACATTCCTTGCAAAATATATTGATGCCCAGATAGGAGCTTTATACTTGGTCGAAGAAGAATTGAATGAACTTAAATTAACGGGTAGTTATGCTTTTACTGTTCGGAAAAATTTAAATTCCAGAATTAAATTTGGAGAAGGTTTGGTCGGACAAGCTGCTTTTGAAAAGGAGATGATCACGCTTTCCAATATCCCTGAAGATTATATCAGAATCAATTCTTCTTTGGGTAACGTAATACCAAAGAATATTATGGTTGCCCCATTCATTTTTGAAGATAATGTGCTCGGCGTGGTCGAGTTAGGTTCTATTAAAGAATTTTCTGTAGTTGAAATGGACTTTATTAATTCTGCATTGGAGAATATCGGCATTGCGGTTAATACATCTATATCTCGCGTGAAACTAAAAACACTATTAAACGTGACACAAAATCAATCTGAAGAATTACAAACTCAACAGGAAGAGCTTAAGACATCCAATGAAGAATTAGAAGAACAAACAGAAGAATTGAAAGTGTCAACAGAGAAACTGAAGGAGCAACAGGAAGAACTTAAAGCAACCAATGGAGAACTGGAAGAAAAAACTGAATCCCTTGAAAGACAGAAAAATGAGATTATGGAATAGAATAGATTGATCGAAGTTGCTAGAAAAGAAATTGAAAAGAAAGCAGAGGATCTGGCAATTGCCAGTAAATACAAATCAGAATTTCTGGCAAATATGAGCCATGAACTCAGAACTCCACTCAATAGTTTGCTGATCCTTTCCAGAGATCTGGCTGATAACAGTAAAGGAAATCTTCTTGAGAAACAGATCGAATCTGCTGAAATTATTTATGCTAGTGGAAATGATCTGCTAAACCTGATAAATGAGATTCTTGATCTTTCCAAAATTGAAGCAGGCAAGATGATTGTAAATATTCAGGATGTATTTCTGGCTGACCTGTCTAGAAGTATAAATAGAAATTTCCAACACCAAACCAGGTTAAAAGAACTAGAATTGAAAGTTCATATTGCAGAAAATCTGAGCGAGAGTATATTATCAGATCAACAGAGAATTGAGCAAATAATTAAAAATTTACTTTCTAATGCTATTAAATTTACTGAAACAGGTAGCATAACAGTAGAGTTTAAACAGCCTGATCCTGAGATGGATCTTTCTAAAAGTGGACTTAAATATCAAGATTCAATAGCAATAAGCGTTACAGACACAGGTATTGGTATTCCTGCAAATAAGCTGAGTGCCATTTTTGAAGCGTTCCAGCAGGCAGATGGCAGCACTTCCAGAAAATTCGGAGGAACTGGACTTGGACTTTCCATATCCCGTGAACTTGCAAAACTGTTAGGTGGTGAACTTCAACTTAAAAGTAAAGAAGGGAAAGGATCAACTTTTACGTTCATTATTCCTAAAATTATAAAAGAATCTGTTACGGGTGATATTGTTGATAGACGAAAATCTAAAGAACGTAGAATAGAACATACAGTTCCAAAAATTGCCGAGCGTAAAGATAATAAACCTGCTCCATCTATAGATGATGATAGAAACGATATAACCGAGAATGATAGAAAGATATTAGTAGTTGAAGATGATCTTAATTTTGCAAAAACTTTACGTACTTTTTGCAGAGATAAGCATTTTAAATTTCTACATTCCGGAGATGGTGAAACTGGATTACAACTAGCAAAAGAGTATATTCCAGATGCCATAATCTTGGATATAAAATTACCAGGGATAGATGGATGGTGTGTATTGGACAGTTTAAGGGAAAATCCTCACTTGCGTCATATTCCTGTACATATGATGTCTGCAATGGAAGAAACGATCGATGCTTTTCAAAAAGGCGCCATAGGCTATTTAATGAAACCAGTGAACAAAGATCAGCTTGATAAAGCCTTCAAAAAAATGGAATCATTCTACGCTAAAGATATAAAAGATCTACTGATTGTAGAGGATAATGAACCAATGCAGAATGCTATTGTAACTTTATTAGGTGAAAATAAAATAAAAATCACAGCTGTCGGTTTAGGCAAGAAAGCAATTGAAAAAATTAAAAAAAATAAGTTTGATTGTATCGTGCTTGATCTTTCACTTCCGGATATTACCGGATTTGAAGTTCTAAAAGAACTGGAAAAATTGAATGTAACAATCCCTCCTGTTATAATATATACAGGAAAAGATATTACTAAAGAAGAGGAATTCGAATTGAATAAATATACGAGTTCCATTATCATTAAAGGTGTAAAGTCGGATGAAAGGCTGCTGGATGAAACTGCTCTATTCCTACATCAGGTTGTAGATGAAATGCCTGAAAATAAACAAAAGATAATTTCCAGAATTTATGATCAAGACGCACTTTTTGAAGGTAAAAAAGTGCTGGTAGTAGATGATGATATGAGAAACGTATTTGCAGTTTCTCACATTCTGGAAGAAAAAGGTATGGAAATTTTTAGTGCCGCAAATGGTAAGAAAGCTCTGGAAGTACTGGAAAAAGAAAAACCGTTTGATATGGTTTTGATGGATATTATGATGCCTGTGATGGATGGATACGAAACTATGAAAAACATCAGAAAGCAAACTAAATACAGAGATCTTACAATTATTGCTCTTACTGCCAAAGCAATGAAAGGAGATAAGGAACAATGTTTGGCAGTAGGAGCAAATGACTACCTGGCAAAACCGCTGCAGATTGACAAGTTGCTTTCGTTGATGAGGGTGTGGATGTATAAATAGGATTTTTTAAAAAGGGAATATTGAAATGAATAAACCTAAAATATTGATCGTAGATGATAAACTGGCAAATCTGATAGCTCTGGAGACTTTGTTACAAAATATTGATATAGATTGTATCAGAGCATTATCCGGTAATGAAGCACTGCAATTAACTCTGGAACATGAATTTGCTCTAGCTTTGATAGATGTACAAATGCCGGAAATGGATGGCTTTGAAACTGTAGAATTGATGAGAAATGTAACAATTACAAAATATCTGCCCGTAATATTTGTGTCGGCAATTTATTCTGATGATTTTTACAAAATAAAGGGTGTAGAAGCAGGAGCTGTAGATTTCATTACGAAGCCAATCGTTCCAAAAGTTCTCATAGGTAAGGTGAAGATATTTTTAGAGTTATATTCTCAAAAGTTGCAACTTGAGAAAACTGTTTCCGAACTTGAAAAAGCACTTTCTGAGATTAAAACCTTGAGTGGTTTGATTCCGATTTGTTCTTCCTGCAAAAAAATTCGCGATGATTCAGGTTTCTGGACAAACGTGGAACATTATATTGCTGCAAGAAGTGATGTAGATTTTTCACATGCAATTTGTCCTGATTGTATGAAAAAAGAATATCCTAAAATTTATGCTAAATTAAAAGCAGAAGGAAAAATCTAAGATTGGTATTTTACCATCAGATTATATCCCATACAAAAAAATGAAGAATTCTGATGCTATGTTCAAATCATTATTTCTCTCATCAGTTTTTACACACGGTGAAGCTCCACTCAAATGTCATTCGACTTCATGTTCTACTGATTAATCACACATTTCACATTGAAAACCATAAATGTATAATGTCCAGTTCCAATAACTGATCCACTGGTAGGCATTCCGATCACAATTCCCAATTCATTAATTTTATGAATCTTAACTAATAGTATGTTTCGACTGAAAAACAATAATTAAAAAAAGCCCCGATTTCTCAGGGCTAAAAGCTATATGCTATTTGGTTAAATACTATTTTACAGCAGTAACTTTAAAAAAGAATTTAGATTCTGAGATAGGATAAGATATCGTTGTATTAGGTGTTGATAGAAGATAATAAAAACCATCCACGGGATCAATAGAACCATATATATTATAAGATACAGCCGTTAGAACTGAAGTCCAGGAAAGAATAATATTATTGTTCTCTTTAGTTATTGCCAGTTCTTGTGGCGCAACAATAGAATCTTCAAAGAACCAGATCCTTCTTGATAAGGTTGAATCGATCACAAATGGATTTGGTTTGTTTTCCTGATAGGAAGCAATTGCCCAGATTCGGTCTAATTCTGTTGCATCTACCGGATCGTATTCATGCCAATCCTGCAGAGTTTCTTTCTGAGTATTCCAGAAAGTAGTATTTGCAGCAGGTTCATACATTGCAAAGAAGTAGAACATTGAACGGGCAATATCACCTTTTACAGATTCCCGAGGTTCAAAGAAATCAGGATCATCATTTTCTTTTTCGGAGTATTCATCAATATTCTGAGTAGGAATGGTATAAAAAGTTTCATCTAATCTATACCATCTATCAGCATTTTGGTCCGGGATTTCACCAAAAGGATCATTACCTCTGGAAGAATTAACACCAGTTCTGCAAGGATACAAATGGTGCATATCACTTTTCTGCGGTTCAACATCTGCTCCCATGCTCTGGGGCCAGGAATGTTCACAGTTTATTCCATTATTATAAGCATAAGTACTTGGATCTTGTGAAAGGTCCATAGTAATTGTGAAACCAGAATAAATGCCGGATAATTGATTGCCCGGTTTTAAATCAATTTCTGAATACATTATGTCTCGGCATGTATTATATCCTAAAGTAGTAGAAGTTTTGAAATTTTGTAAAATGTAATTTAAAAGTTCTTCTTCAGAAAGCCCTTGTCCTATCTCAGTTTGTGAATAAAGTATAGAGCTAAATACTAAAATCACTAAAATAAATATAATATTAATTTTCATTGAGCTAAATTTTTATGAAGCAAATTTTTGTCAAATGGAAGAATTGGGAAAGTGAGGACTTGCTGTTATTCTGAAATTTCTTACATAGGCTTACGAGTAATATAATTATAATTGGAGATCCTTCCAGAAACTAACTTACAAGAAACGTTAGAAAGACAGATTTTCAATTCATAATTCTCTACTTCATACTTCGATACTTGGCTGAAGCCAAACTTTCATCCTTCGCAGTAGTCTGTTACGGAGAACGGACAGCATGACAAGAATTCTTTCACAGGCTTCTTTCACTCCCTAATTCCTGATCTCTAATCCCGAATCCCTAATTGAAAAAGCTCTCAGAACTTTTTCAATAGTTCTTCCACAGCTCTTTTAAGTTGAACATCATCATCATTAATTATCTGCTCTGGTGTGGGGTCGACAAAGATGTCGGGTATTGCTCCATTTCCCTCCATATTTTTTCCGGTAGGAGTATACCACCCAGTTGAAGGCATTCGCATACTGGATCCATCCATAAATGTATAATGTCCAGTTCCAATAACTGACCCACTGGTAGGCATTCCTATAACAATTCCCAATTCTAATTGCTTAAATAATGTAGGAAAAATTTCAGCATCAGAGAATGAATTTTCATTTATCAGTAATGCCATTGGAACATCTACAGTATTATCAGGATTTTTATATTTCACCTTGCCGTCATAACCTCTATAAGTACTCAGGGCATAAGGCTTCTTGGTAAGGATTTCTAGCAATCTGTCATGAATGTAACCACCACCGTTATTTCTTACATCAATTATCAGAGCTTTTTTATCTGCATTTTCGGCAAATAAGTCCTGAATAAATTTTTGATAGCTTGTGTTATTCATGCTTCTTATATGGAGATAACCGATCTTTCCACCTGATAATTTTTCAACTCTTATTCTTCGTTCTTCCACCCAATTATCGTAAAAAAGTGCACGGTCCTCGCGGTTACTTAACCCTTTTATTGTAACGACTTTCATACTATCACCGCACATTATCTCCAGCTTTATTTTCTCGCCAACTTTATTCTTAAAGTTAGCAATAATATCCATTTCTTGCCCGATCTCTTCTCCATCTACAGAAAGCAGTATATCTCCCGCTTTTATATTGTGCGGTTTATTCAATTTAGATTTTTTATAGATCTTCTTTATTCTAATCCCGTTTTTAGGAAAATTTTTGTAATCAAATTCAAATCCGCAATAGGCAGTATCATAAGTTTTATAATTGGAATCACTTCGCGGATAAAACCCTGTATGCGAAGCATTAACTTCTCCGATCATTTCATCAATAATTTTCTTCAAGATATCAGGCGTATTGGCAAATTGAAGATATTTTGAGAAATCTTTTTTCGATCTCTTCCAATTTACCCCATGCATATCTGGGTCATAAAATCCTTTTCCAAATTCCACCCAAACCTGTTGGAACACATCATTATTCAATTGGAATCTATCGTAAGAATATTTATAATCCATTTCAATCAGTTCAGCTTTTTTACCTTTTTTTGGAGTATATTTATACAATTTTTCCTTTAGAATATAATAGAATACTTTATTCTTTTCGTTGAATTTTAAATCTTCGGGTACAGTAGATAAAGAAGTTATCAATTTATCATTTTCACCTGTAAAATCTGCTTTTCTTAAAGAATATTTTTTGTTATTATAATTCACATAATAAAATGTTGAATCGTCTATCACATGCGCTATCCAGCTATTTCCCGGTTTAGTAATTATTGTAGTAATTCTATCGGAGAATCCTTCTGTGTCAATCTTCAACGAATCCTTCTTTTTCTCATCTTTTACTTCTTTCTTCTTATCTTTCTTATCATCCTCTTTCTTCTCTTTTACAGGATCTAAAATATCTTTCCAGGTATCCTCTTCATTATAAAAATCTTTTCTAGCTAATAAATCTGCTCTTCTAATATTCCCATTTTCACTAAGGAAGGCAGATTTGTTATCCTTTCCCCAGAATATTTTTGAGATCCAGCCATTAAAATTATATAATTTTTCTTTCTCCTTGCTCTCAACATTGTAAACATAGAGACGCTGAGTCCACTCCTCAGGAAGAGTTTCACTATATAAAATAAATTTTTCATCAGGACTTATACTTAGTGTGTGAGGTACATATTGATCTGAAATAATTGTTTGAATGTTGTTACATAAGCTGTCTGCTATTGCTACCTGATGTTTTCTGTTATCATCAGAAAACCCAATTGCCAGAGTTTTACCTTCGCGCATAATCCAATCTATATATTTATCATCACTCCACTCTAACTTTGTGATATTACTTATATCTTTAATATTAACTCTGTATAATTGCAATTGCCCTTCAGTTCTTTTTGTAAACAGAATTGTCTGGTTATCACCTAAGATCTGTATCTCTTCAATTCCACTTTGATCATGGGTGATCTGTCTTACATCTCCCCCCTTTTCGGGAACTGCAAAGAGATCAAATTTGTATGTGAATACAACAAGTTTTCCATTGTCTGATATTGCATAATTAGATGCCGTATTTTTTACATCTTCTCTTTCAAGTGAATTCACATAGCAATCCTGAGCCACTACAATGTTCAGCTCTTCAGCCTTTTCTGTAGCAGGATCGTATTTCCATAATGTATCAAATCTTTCAAAAACTATGCGGTCGTTTGATGTGGCAATTGCAATACTTCTGGCTGACCATTTTTTAAATTTCGTAAATTGTTCTCGTTGTTCAAAATCTCCGTTGTTAATTTTATAAAGTTGGAACACATTGCCGTCGGAAGCTGCAAAATAGACACTGTTAGAAATTGAAGAGTAGACAGGAAATTTTTCTGAAAGCTCAGTTTCTGTTAATCTAGTAAATTTACTTTCTTTTATCTCATAAACCCAAAGGTCTCCATTATAACTTCCGGTATATGATTCTCGATAAATATTACCTCTTCTATCAAAGATGATTTTATTCCCATCTTTAGATAGATCTGCGTTCCTGCCAGCAAATGATGTGATCTCCTTATAAGAACCGTCTAGTTCCACTTCATAAAAGATATTCCCTTTCCCGGTTTCATAACCACGCACAAACAACGATTTACTGTTTGGAAACCAATCTAAAAGATTTAGTGTTTCTTTATTCACTACTTTAATTTCTTCTCCGTTTAGTGCGTAAAGATAGATACCTGTCCATCCATCTCTATTGGAATTGAAAGCGATCTTCTTACCGTCTGGTGAGAATTTTGGATTCCACTCCTCTGCTTCTGTTGATGTAATACGCTGAGCTTCTCCACCTGTAAAAGATACGGTCCACAGATCATTTTTATATACGAAACATACCTTTTCACCATCAGGTGAAATAGCTGGCTGACTCATAAAATGCGGTTCTACTGCAATTAGCATAGTTACAAATATAAAACTGATAATTATAATTACCTTTTCCATTGTATTCCTCTCTATTTTCTTTTTTAAATATTACTTAAACCAAATGCAGGATCTAGCATTTTGATGCATCCAAAACATTTTGGTTCAATCCGGCAGTTGTCAGAATAAACCTGCATTAATTTTAATCCGTGTTTTTCCGTGTTCATCTGTGAGCTTTTTTATCTTTTTTAATAATTTCATCATAAGCAGCTTTTACAAAAGGATTCTCCTCATCTTTCATAAAATCTTCAAGCCTCTGTTTTTCCTTTTGACTACAATTTAAATATACTGCTTTCACGGCTTCTGCACGAATACGTTCATCTAAATTTGTAATAAGTTGAATAAATAACTTATGTGATCTTTTGCGCTGCTTTTTATATTCGACCATTATACTGTCAGTAAATGTATATTCAATATTAGATAATGTTCTAACTGCCAGTTCAGGATAATCAAATTGCTCATTTTTTATTTTATCATATAAAACACGTGAAGAATTCAGATCTGCCAAATTAACGAGAGCAGTTGTTGCAGCAGAACGAACTGTAAACATTTTATCATCAAGTGCATCTATAAGTACGTCATTTGCAGTTTTATCCTTTAATTTTTTTAATGCACCAATCACACTTAATCTGCAAAGTTCACCTTCATCATTGATAAAGCCCGATATAATGCCAGTTGCTTCTTTATTGCCGATACTGCCCAATGCTCCTATCAGGCTTCGCTTTAAATAATCGTACTCTGTTTCTTCAAGCATTTCGATAAGTGAATCATAAGCCAGTTTATATTTTGCAACTCCCAAAAGCCGTATCGCATTTTTCTGGATTTTTTTATCATTATCTTTAATTTTTTTTAGTAATAATGGTGCAATTGAATCAGGATATTCTTTTGTGGTTGTATCTATTAATCTTAGTTCCAGACTACTGGTGGTTCCTAACTTTTTGTTACAAATATATTGTACAGCTTCTATTTCTCTTTCTAAAAAAGCTTTCTTAGCTCGTGCAACTTTTCCCCGGTTAGAACCCACTTCCCACAAAGATGCTTCTTCAAATAATTCTTCAGTAGTCTTCAGCGAATCTTCAGCAGTCAGTATTATTTCTTTCACTATTTCTTCAGCAGGTTTTGTAACTATATCTCTTTCCAGGTCAATTCCAATTCCCCAACCGTTATGTGTCCACAATCCACCATCTTTGGCAAGCGTGTTGCGAGAATACTTGTCTTTTCCTTCCAGATCCATGAATATTCCACATCCGGCAAATCCCCTTGCCCATTTCACAGAACCGAAACTATAATCTTCCCAGGTTGAATACATATCGTTGCCCAATTTATCTATGAATAAGGCAAATGAGTTTGTGAGTGAAATTCCATAACCACCGGATACAATGTAGTTATCATCACCACTTTCATCAACGAGCATAGCTACAGAAAGATCGTGGGCAGTTCCACCTACAACACCGTTCCGTGAGTGATATTGATCATCTCCACCCTGTTCCCACAATGCACCAACCGCAAGATGAATTCCAGCACCTTGAGCATATTGGGCAGCATTATAGGAATCGTTTCCTCCGCCATCCACTAAAATTCCCAGTGAATACCAATAGGCTGAACCTTCACAAAAAACTTCACCATCATAAAAATCATTACCATTTTCGTCATATAAAACACCGATCCCACCACCTGCTCTGGGTCTCCAGCCCATTCCAAAGCCATGACTGAATGATTGATAATCATTTGGCAAAAGCGGTGCATGAAGATATTCCCCTCCGGTTCTGTATGTATCATCACCTCCTGTATCATGTAATAATCCATAACCAAAAGTTGAGCCGAATCCCTGTGCCCAGAGTTTTGCCAGATATCTATCGTCATCTTCTCCAATATCTCGTAAAATCCCGATGCCGTAATGACCCGAACCTTGAGTGAAACAACCTCCACGGTAATCATCTTCTCCCGCACTATCGATCAAGATTCCGATACCGCAAATACCTGACCCAAGAGAATAATGTGTTCCCCTGTAAACATCATTACCATTCTGGTCATACAACATTCCTATTCCCAAAAATCCTGAACCCATGCTTACTGATTTTTCTTCGCTAAAATAAACATCATTCCCATCAAGATCAATTACAAATGAATAAGAATTCTCCAGAGTCCCTAAAGCTCCTCCAGCACGACATCTGTACGTATCATCTCCACCCAGATCTATAATGAAGGCAAAATCACGTGAGTAAACATTTTCACCTTTCCCGCCAATAATCAGCTCACCATATTTTGTTTGAGTATAATACAATACATCACCCTCAACACCTTCAATATTTTTGCTATTGATCTTTCTTAAGTTTTCAAAATTATCACATTGCAATTCTTCTATTCCATTTAAGAACATCAATCCTGCTGTATGCAAAGAATTCCGATCAAGTTTCTTCATAATATTGAGAAGTCTATTTTTATCTACCGAACGTGAAGTATCTACACAAACATTATATTCCTGCTGCCAGCTTCCTTTTAGAGCTATATCTTCAGGATCATCTTCGCCACACCATAAATTTGGTGCAGACATAACAAGGTCGTGAATTTCAAGAGTATCCAGTTTGGAATAGAATTCTTTTAAGTATGGTTCTGCCTGATCAAGTGTATTTACAATGATATCTTCCGGTTTATCTGAATCTATTGAATGATAAATTAAGTTTTCATCAATTTCAATATCGAGTTGTTGTGTTAAATATATTGTAAGTTCTTTTATACTATTTTGTTTTATATTGGTTACGGTTTTTTCTACATAACCCGGTAGTTCCAAAGGATAATCCAAAAGATAATCCACGATTTTAAGCTTAAATGTATCATCCTTAACCCATGCTTTTTCAAAACCAAGCTCAATAGGTTCCAAATGAAGATAATTCAAACAAGAATCTAGAACTGTCGTACTTAGAGTATCCAATATCTCTGCAGAAAGAACAATTGGTAAAATGAGAATTAACATTATTAAAATTACAATTTTACTTATAAGCATTTACAACCTCAGTAATAATTTCATTTTGAATTCAGTATAAAGTTTATTATCTAATAAGTCAAATTAAAAGAAAATAAACAAAATAAATTCTTCTTGATTAAATATTCATAATTTAATTTATTAACATGATTAAATTATTTAGGGATTAAAACATGAAGTATATTTTAGCTTTAATTGTAATTATTTGTTCTTCTTTTCTTTCAGCTAAGACCATTGCAGAAGTGGGAGGTTATAATATCACTTCGGCAGAGCTTCAAAAAGAGATGAATAATTATGATGGTGAGTTTGTGTACTCATATTTCAGCATCAGGCAATTAGCTCTATCCAATCTTATTGATAAATATCTTATTAAAAACTATGCTTTGGAGAAAAAGATCTACGTTGATGATTCTGAACTGGAAGCATTCTTTGCTCATCAAGTAGGAGATCTACCCAGATTTCAAACGAACGGGACATTTGACAGGAACAAATTCCTTACATTTAAGAATACAATTGATGGGAAGGAAATCCTATCTGCAATGAGAGAAGAGATTCTCATTGCGAAGACACGGACTATTCTGGAAAAATCTTTTGATCTTACTGACAACAAACTGCGAAGGCAGTACTTTATGGAAAATACAAAGATCAATCTCGGTTATGCTATTATTGATAAACAAGATATTAATTTTGAAATTGAAACATCAGTTGAAGATTTTGAGTGGTATTATAAACGCAATAAACACAAATATAATAAAGAAAAAAAAATCAAATTAAATATCTTTATTGTATTGAACGAGGAATTTAAAGAGACAGCTAAGCCTATTGTAAGTAGAAAAATAACAGCATTGATATTGGCTGACACCACACTTAATATTGAAGATACAACAAAACTCCGCGAGGAATTTTCATTAGAAGAAACTCATATTTTAGCAAAGCAAAAAGCACATCAATTAACCGAAATGCTCCAAGCGGGAGTGAATATATCTCGACCCATAATTGAATCATCTTATCTTAGCCGGAATGACAAACTCGGTGCTCTTCCAGAGATTATTCTAAAAAGTGCATTTGAATTAAATGAAGGACAATTTGCTGAACCGATTAATATTGGTAATGGGTATCTTGTTTTTTCTGTAGTAGATAAGAAAAGAATTGCTAGAAATGATGAACAGGTAATTGCAAATTCCATCTGGAAAGAATACAAAACAAAAAAAACGAGTACAATGAGCGATTTATCTCAAAGACAATACTTCGAAGAAAATATAGAGAAATTTATTATTCCTGTTGTAGTCGTAACTAAAGTTGAAATTTCAAATCCATCTCTTTTTTCCTCTAACAGTATAGAAGAATATCAACAGAACTTAAAATCTCTTTTGACAAGAAATGCAGAAAATGAGTATCAGATAGCCTGTATCGTAAAAGATTACAACCTTTCAGAATCTAAAGAAAGCATTTATCTAAAGAGATTTGAAAACTCAAATATTGTCGATGATATAATCGCAATTAGAATAAATCGTGGAGAACTTTGGGGATTCATACCAATAGATAAGAAATATATTTTCTACAAAGCTATCTCCTTTTTCCCTGAATTTATTCCAAGCTATAACAGAATTAGTGATCAATTTCCAAAAATTTTAACTTATTCCAAAAAAGACAGTCTTAATTTCAGTCATTATTTTGAATCACATAAGAAAGATTTTCGAACACCCGATAGTTTACAAATTGGTGGTGTTATCTTTCCTATTCAAAATGAACTTATGCAACTTGAACAATCTATTTCTGAAAATGAATTAAAAAATATCTATGATAAAAGGATAAATGAATTCTATCGAGAAAAATCTGTGAAATTCGATTATATTTTTTCGTATGATTTAGAATTAGCTAGAACAATATCTAAACAAGTTACTGATGGAATTGATGCCTCATTATTAGAACTAATTTTTGGCTGTAATAATTCATTACCCAAAAATAAGATCATACAATTTAATGAGTTACCAGAACCGATAAATTCAACTCTTCCTATGATCAGTATCGGAGATTGGTCTCAACCAATCAGTTTTGATAATGGCTGGATCATTTTACATAAAATAAAGAGCTACGACGAAGGAATCATTCCCTTCACTGATGTTAAAGATGAACTGCATAAACAGCTTATCTATTCTATTGCTGACAGCATGGCATTTTCTCACGCAAAAGTTATTTTTGATTCTACAACTTATATCTCCCAACTATCAAATTTTGTTGAAGAATCTGATATATTTAGAACCGAATTCCAAGACGCAAAAGAGGATTTTGAATTTCTTGGTGATATTTCAGATTATAGAACAGAACTCCTTAGAATGTGGAAGAATGAGAAATATACAGGAATTATTAAACTTGATGATGCATACGCTGATATTTTCCAGTTAAATATCAATCGATCACGTCAACTTACATTCGAAGAGGCTTTACCGCAAATAATTGAAATACATAATTCTAACAAAAGATTTGAATATGCAAAAGCGAAAGTATCAGAAATTAAAGATAAAATTGCTAACGGCACTGATCCAGATTCTTTGCTATATTATCTGGGAGGTTGGAAAACCATCTCCGATTTATCTATTAAAAGCAAAATCCCAGGTGTAGATTTCAGCGAAGCAATATTCGAAGATATACTAAAACATCAGGAAGGTTATTGTAGCTCTGTAATACCCGTAAATTCTGAGAAATTTCTTTTTTATAAAATTCTACAATTAGACCGACCTTCTAAAAAAGATTTCTATCAGGAACAGGAATTATATGAAAAAAAATTCTTAAAGAAAAAATTTGATAAATGGAAAAATAAGTATGAAGTCAAAATCGGAATAACTCTCTTCTAATAGCATAAGAATAAAATAATTGGAGAAATGAATGATGATAAAGCAATGTATTTTGGTAAAATTAGAAATAAAAATTGCGTAATAACATCAAATAATATATAATGATTTTATTAAAGGGGAAAAAGTATGGATAAATTTATTAAAGCAATTCCAAAGGCGGAATTGCATCTACATATTGAAGGCACTTTTGAACCGGCACTTATGCTTGAGATCGCTAAAAGAAATAATATACAATTAAAAT
>JAVCCF010000172.1 GCA_030765625.1 Candidatus Tenebribacter burtonii | reverse complement strand
CAGATGAAGCCAAAAATATTGTTGTGATCGGCGGTGGATTTATTGGTGTGGAAGTTGCAGAGCAACTTGCTAAATTTGAAAATAAAACTGTTACTTTGGTGGAAATGGAAAAATTCTGCCTTTATCGAGCTTTCTCTAAAAATGTAGCTGAAGAAGCAGATAAAACAATCAGAAATACTAATATAAAACTATATACAAACAATAACGTTACAGAGATCATCGGTGAAAATGGAAAAGTTAGAAGTGTAATACTTTCTAATGGTAAAGAAATTATTGCTGATGTCATAATTGCTGCTATTGGTTATAAACCTAACGCCGAATTAGCAGAAAAAACTGGTTTAGAAATCAATAGCAATGGTGCTATCCGATGTGACAATTATTTACGTACGTCTGAAGATAATATTTTTGCAGTCGGCGATTGTTCTCAAACTATTGGTTTTATTACAGGCAGGACAGATTGTATTATGCTAGCATCAACAGCAACAGCAGAAGCCAGAATACTTGGCTATAATTTATTTGCGATCAAACTACTCCGAAATTTTGTAGGAACTCTTTCGATTTTCTCAACAGAAATTGGAGGAACTGTATTTGCCTCAGCTGGTGCAATTGATCAAAGTGCAGAATCCGCTAATATTGAATATGTAACAGGAAGTTTTATTGATGTCGATAGACATCCTGGCACAATTAAGGATGCTAAACCATTGATGGTAAAATTAGTTGTCTCTCCTCGTACAGGAACCATTATTGGTGGAGAAATGTATGGTGGAAAATCCGTAGGAGAACTTATTAATGTTGTTGGTCTGGCTATTCAGAAAGAAGTAACAGTTTACGAACTAATCTCATTTCAGATCGGTACTCATCCACTTCTTACTACAGCTCCCACAAAATATGTTCTGATAAAAGCTGCTGAAATGGCAGCTGTACAGATAGAAAACAAATAAAATAGATTAGTGTATTTATTATTGCCTTGAAAAGGTCAATTCTTTAAAAAACCTTTTCAAGGTTTTTTATATTCACTTACTTTTTCTTGACCTTCACATTTGAACTAATTCTCTTGTCATCGGAGATAATATGAAGAACATCGCAATAATCACAGCTGGCGGTAGCGGAAAAAGAATAAAGAGTAAAACTAAAAAGCAGTTCATTGAAATAATGAATCGACCTCTTCTTTTCTGGACAATTGATAAATTTGTTCACCATCCGGAAATTGATCAGATCATAATCACCCTACCTAACTCTGAAATTAAGAATTATAAGAAAATTATTGAACAGGAATACAAAACAAATATCATTTCAATTACTGTAGGCGGAATGCAACGTCAGGATTCAGTTTACAACGCACTTTTAATTTGTCCGGAAGATACAGATTTTGTTTTGATTCATGACGGTGTTCGACCCTTTATTTCCAAAAAAGACATAAGTCTATTGATTAATAATGCTTTGAAAAAAAATGCTGTGATTCTTATAAGTAAAATAAAAAATACACTTAAAGAAATTAGAGACAATATTGTGCTAAAAACTGTTCCAAGAGAATTTCTTGCCAATGCACTTACTCCACAAATTTTCCAGTACAAATTAATAAAACAATGCCATGACAAAGCAAAAAAGATAGGTCTCTATTGTACCGATGATGCAGCTTTACTTGAACATTTTGGATATATAGTTAGTACTTTAGAATGTTCATCACATAATTTTAAGATAACAGATCAGTTCGATCTGGAAATTGCTGAATTAATATTAAAAAATAACCTTTTAAAAGAAGATAACTAAAATTTGACATGATAAACAAGATTAACAAGAGAATAATTGTAATGATCAAGTGGATAAAAAATAGTCCTAATCTGGTAAATCCAGTTAATCACGTCTAAAAAATAATTAGGAGATAAAAATGAGAATGAACAGATTGAAAAATCTGGAAATATCAATATCAATTCCTATATTTGGAATTGGTTGTGGTGTACTTGGATTAAGTATGTTCAAAACAACACTTAAACTTGGTGAATATGCCTCCACCCTATTAAAAGCACTTGAATACCGTGGTTATGACTCAACCGGAGCGGTTTTCCAAAAAGACAAAATGAATGTGAAGTTACTCAAAGATGTAGGTGCACCAAGTACTTTGGTTAAAACTTTAGGGATCGATAAAGAAAGCGGAAAAATATTTTGCGGACAGGTACGTTGGGCAACTTTTGGAAGTGTGACAAAAAAAAATGCACAACCCCATATTGTTAAATGTAAAAAATTTATTTACGGAGCACATAATGGAAATATTACAAATACCCGTGAACTTAAAAATTTTCTACTCTCAGAAGGACATAATGTTGTTTCAGACAACGATGGAGAAATGCTTGTTCATATTATTGAACACTATTTTGAAAATGAACTGAGTAAAATTGAAAGTTCTAAACGCAAAATTGAGAAGAACAGAAAACAATGCATGAGAAAAGCTATAATTCTTGGATCTGAAAAAATGGTAGGTTCTTATGCAGCCGTTATTGTAGATCCCCTCACAGAGACAAGTTGGGCGATCAAAGCAGGAAGTAGTTTATATTTTGGTGTTGGGGAAATAGATACAAATAAATTTGGTTTAGCATCCTCCGACCTTACAGCAGTGTTAAAATTCACAAAAATGCTTATCAACCTGCGAGAAGGTGAATGTGTTGAATTCCAAAATAACGAATATAGTGTTTTCGCATTTAAGAATCTTAAAGTTAAACGTGCCGGACAGGGTGATCTTAATTATAAGCCTGGTGATACAATCTCGAAAAATGCTGTTCGTTCAAAATTAAGAGCAGAAGATACAGAGCTTTTACCACAATTTGATCATTTTATGGAACAAGAAATTTACGCTGAAACTGAATCTTCCGGCAAGCTTATCAAGTTGTTTAAGGGTGGTTCTAATACAGGACGAAGAATGCTTGAGCTTCTAAAAAAAGAAAACATTCTCGGTGAAAAAGAAAAACTTTATAAAAAAATATTTGAAATTGATGATTTTAAGAAACAACAGAAAATATTTACAGATTTTGCTGAATCTGAAAATGCAGAAAAATTTTATGAAAAGGTGAAACAAAATTATACTACAATATATAATGAATTAGTGAAGAAAAATTTTAAGAAGAAATATTTTTTCTCAAGTGAAATGAATTTATTTTTAGAGTTAATGAATTCTGGATTTAATAAAAAATATCTTCTTCTGGCAAAAGCATTAGATTCAATTTCTGAGATGATTGATGTGAAAGAATTTAATGAAAGTGTAGAGCATTTTCTTTCTATTGTAAAGAATACTTATAAGAATAATCGTAATATTTATACAATAGCCTGTGGAACTTCTTACCATGCTACATTGATTGCAGCATTATTCTTCAACGAAATTGCAAACATTGAAGTTATTCCTATTTTACCGGGGAATTTCAGAGGACAGTATTCAAAAAGCCTCCAAAACAATGATGTAATAATTGGAGTATCGCAAAGTGGTGAGACTAAAGATCTTATTGATATTTTTAATGATATTGAACGATCTGATCTTGATATTAAGAAAATTGTTTTAGTGAATAATATGAATTCAACTTTAGGCCAGGAAAAAAGTGATGTTTCAATACCTATTTCTTGTGGTCCTGAAATCGCAGTTCCAGCTACAAAGAGTTTTATAAATCAAATTACTTTATTTTATTACTTAGCCGTTAAAATCGCTGAGATGAAGCTGAATAATATAGAGAATAAGAATTCTTCTGAATATCGCAAATTGAAGATAATAGTTGATTCTCGCTGGCATTCAATCGAGAATATTCCACAATTGATCCAGGAAACTATACGTACAACAAAAGAACAAATTGAGTTAGTAGCCGGGAAAATTTATATGGAACCTTCCATGCATATTCTAGCTACTAAGATAACTGGAGTAGCTAAGGAGGGAGCACTTAAAATTCGGGAAACCGTACTAAATCACACGGAAGGTGGAGAAGCTTCTGAGTTCAAACACGGTCCCAACACTATTTTAGGAAAGAATACTATTTTCGGGATAAAGAATATTAAGGCAATAATAAAACATTATAATAAGATAATTAAAGAAATGGAAGAAATTGCTGAAAAAAGAAACATCTCTTATAAAGAACAAAAAATGATTACACATGCCATAAGTGATTATATTTTCTCAAGATCTTATCCATTTAATCTTTCACAAAAAGCATTAATGCTTTTTAAGGAAACAATTGAAGATTATGACTTATTTGAAAATGCATATAGAAATTATCCGCTTATTTATGTTACAGGACCTGATGAAAGAGATGTAAACTTAACAATTTCACAAATCAATACTCATAAAATCAGAGGTGCTGATACATTCATTATTGCAGAAGAGAATGATGAGCTTTTAGAAAATGTCCATTTAAATCCTCATGATGAAGGATATTACGGATGGGGATATATTGCACTGCCAAAAACAGGTGATTCGTTGATGACAACTTTCTCATCTACAATTGTCCTCCAATTATTAGCTCTCAAAATGAGTATAAAGAAAATGGAATATCTGGATAGATTGTGTATTAAAGACCATGGCGTTCATCCAGATGTGCCTAAGAATGTTTCAAAATCGATAACTGTGGATTAATTTAATGAAAGTGGGGTATTAAATATGCGAATTGGATATGGATATGATGTTCACAAATTGGTTGAGAATCATAAATTGATATTAGGTGGAGTAGATATCGCTTTTAAAAAAGGATTACTTGGTCATTCTGATGCCGATGTTCTCATTCATGCAATAATTGATGCCGTTTTAGGAGCACTTGCTAAAGGAGATATTGGTTTACTGTTCCCTGATTCTGAGAATGATTACAAAGATATTGATAGTAGAATACTACTAAGAAAAATATATAAAATAATGCTTGATTCAAGTTATGAAATTGGGAATCTGGATGCAATTATTTGCGCTCAACAACCCAAATTGCAAAGCTATATTAATCAAATGCGTGAGAATGTGGCATCCGACTTGCATACTAATATTTCTAATATTTCAATTAAGGCAACAACCGAAGAAAATTTGGGAATAACCGGTAAGGGCAGAGGTATTACTGCAGCATCCATTGTACTTCTTGAAGAGATATGAAGAAACCTGAGTTACTCTTACCAGTTGGCAATACTGAAGCTTTCTATGCTGCTGTAGAAGGTGGCGCTGATGCAATTTATTTAGGACTCCGATATTTCAATGCACGTAACAGAGCGAAAAATTTCACCCTCAACCAATTGCAATCTATTTTATCCGAATCAAAAAGAAGTAATACCAAAGTATATTTAACGCTAAATACATTGATAAAAAATTCTGAACTTCCTGAATTGCTTGATGTGCTTTATCAGGTTTCGCAAACATCTCTCTCATCAATAATAATTCAAGATTGGGGTGTATATTATCTCGCGCGTAAATTCTTCCCTAATATTATTCTTCATGCCAGTACTCAGATGGCTTTTCACAACTCAATTGGAACTGAATTCGCCAAGCGTAAAAACTTTGAACGTGTTATCATGGCAAGAGAACTTACTTTAGAAGAATTGAGAACAATAAGTAAAAAAAGCAAAATAGAATTAGAAATATTTACACATGGTGCATTGTGTTATTCATTTTCGGGTGTGTGCCTTTTCAGCAGTTTCTTAGGGAGGATGAGTGCAAATCGAGGGCAATGCAGACAACCATGTAGAAGGACATTCAAATCTGGAGAGAAAGAAGATTACTTCTTTAGTTTAAAAGATAATCAACAGATTGAAATCGTACCAGAACTAATGAAGCTGGGAATATCTTCACTAAAAGTTGAAGGTCGTATGAAATCTGCCGAATATGTTAATCGGGTAGCAAAAGCATATCGAATGGTCATTGATGATCCCAATGAATTGCAACAAGCTAAGCAACTTCTTGCATATGATATGGGAAGAGAAAAAACTTCCTATTTTTTAGGTGGAAATGTATCAAATGCTATTACTGAAAATCCATTCATTGGTATTCATATTGGAGAGGTAGCTAAAACCAAAGGAACAGAATTTTCTTTCACAACTTCTGAAGATCTTAAACAAAACTACCGAATTCGCATTCAACCTCAGAATGGAATGGATAGCAAGGCAATAAAATTGAAAAAAGAGTATGGATTCACTGATGTTAAAAATAGTGAACTTGCTAATCTGAATTTCAAACAGGAAACTTTTAAGAAAGGTGATAAGGTATTTCTAATTGGAGCACCTACCGAAAAATTCCGCACAAAATTCCAACTAGATGGCAAAAGATTAAATCTCTCTATTCCCACAAAGAAGAAGCAAAATATTCTTAATATAATTGGTTCAGGTAAACAGCTACGTCGTAACGAACTATTCGTTCGTATCAATTCATTACGCTGGTTACGGAAATTATATCTGGATAAATTCGATCAACTCATCTTGCACTTAACAAAAAGTGAATGGCGCCAACTTGATCTGCAATCAACGTTTATGAAAAAGAATATTCACAAATTTATTGTTGAACTTCCAAAGTTCATACCTGAAGATGATGTATCTTATTACCGTGATCTTTGTTTGAATCTTTCACGACAGGGAATTAAGAATTACATGATCAGTCATATTTCACAAAAATTGTTATTACCAGTTGGAATCAGGTCATCCGTCAATGAAAATGTATATGCTCTTAATGATGCTGCAATTCAATTTTTAAAAGAAGATAATACCGCTTTATATATTTATCCATATGAATTTGATTTTGAAAATCTTATAAACGGTAAAGATAGAAATGGAATCGTTCCTCTTTATTTTTATCCTGAGTTATTCCATTCAAGGATGCCTGTTAAAATGGATAAACCTGATTCTGATGGTTATTCACATTTTAAAGATAGAGATCATTCGTATAGGAAAATTGTGCGTGATGGTGTTACAATAGTTATTCCTGAACTGCCAGTATCGCTCTTTCAGTATAAAGATGATATTCACAAGAATGGTTTTCGTAGGTTCCTAATTGATCTTTCTCATGTGAAACCATCACAAAATACTTTCAATCGATTACAAAAAAGATATAAATATTCTGAAGCGGAACAACCAGGATATGGATTTAACTATAAGTTAGGGTTAAGTTGAGCAAAAAAAAAAGCTCGATCTTTTGATCGAGCTTTTTTGTTTTTTGATTTTAAGAGTTAAGCTCTTGTAACGTTTATAGCTCTTGGACCTTTATCGCTTTCTTCAACGTCAAAAGTTACTTTTTCGCCTTCGTTAAGTGTTTTGAATCCATCACCGCTAATGTTTGAATGATGACAAAAATAATCGTTACCATCTTCACATGATAAGAAACCAAAACCTTTCTTCTCGTTAAACCATTTTACTGTGCCGTTTTTCATTTTTCTTTCTCCTACTAATTTTGCGGGATTTATCCCAAGTGAAATCATCTTAATACTACACATTTAATTCCATAAAACTATGGGATAAAATTTTTACGTATTAGAATTTTTAATCACACGAAGACAAAAAAGATACGGTGATTAACTTGTCAACATCATTTTTTATAATTCAATACTTATATCGAAAATCCGTTAAATAATTTACTCAATTATTTCTTAAATCTTTCAGTTACAATTCTTTCTATCAATTCCCTTTCTGGAATGAAGGGAAGAGTAATATGATCTGTTTCTCGATTTTTCTCATTAAAGTCGATAGCAGTAGTTATAGAGTTTTCATTTCTTGCCCAGGCACGTCTGGCAACTCCACACATAACATCCCATGGAAAAGCACGTTCAAGAATAAAATTTACCCTCTCACTTCCATCTAAAACCATACCAAATCCACTATTAGAAACTTTACTAATCCCAACACCACCACCATTATGCATTGTAACCATACTTATTCCACGAGCTGCATTGCCGGCAAAACATTCAGTACTCATTTCTGCCATTATATTGGAACCATCTTTAATATTAGAAGTTTCTCTGTAAGGCGAGTCTGTTCCTCCTGTATCATGATGATCTCTACCAAGCATGATTGGCCCAATCACACCTTTGAGAACCATTTCATTAAATTTAAGAGCTATTGCAAGTCTGCCTGGTGCATCTTGATAAAGTATACGAGCCTGTGTTCCAACAACCAATTTATTTTTCATGGCATTTCGAACCCATACATAATTGTCCATATCTTGATATCGTGGTTCTTCACGGAGATTTTTTATAATTTCTGCTGCTGCATTATCTGTCTTGATGAGATCTTCTTCCTTTCCAGAAAGGCAAACCCAGCGAAATGGACCATAACCAAAATCAAAAAGTTCGGGTCCCAATATATCTTCAACATAACTTGGGAAAATAAATCCATCATAAGTATTTTCACCATTCTTAGCAATCTCTTTCACTCCTGCATCATAAACTGCTTTCATGAAGCTATTACCATAATCAAAGAAATATGTTCCACGCTGTGAAAGAATTTTTATATATTCAAAGTGTTTCTGTAATGAAATATCTACAAGTTTTACAAATTTCTTCCTATCTTCAGACAGCATTTTTGTGCGTTCATCAAAAGTAAGCCCTTGTGGACAATACCCGCCTTCATAAGCTGCATGACAAGAAGTTTGATCAGAAAGAAGATCAATATGGATATTCTCTTTAACGGCATATTCTAATAGATCAACGATATTCCCATGATAAGCTATTGAAACACTTTGTTTGCTTTTAATATATTCTGCCGCCAAAGCAAATGTATCTTTAGGAGATTTTACTACTTTTCCAACCCAACCTTGTTCATGACGTGTTTCAATTCTGGACAAATCTACTTCAGCGAAAATACCTATTCCGTTAGCAATTTCAACTGCTTTTGGTTGTGCACCGCTCATTCCACCTAAACCGGAGGATACAAATAATTTTCCTTTTAAATCTCCATTTTCAGGAACACCAAGCTTCATTCTTCCAGCAATAAGAATTGTGTTATAAGTTCCGTGCACAATGCCCTGAGGACCTATATACATCCAACCACCAGCTGTCATTTGACCATAGTTTGCCACACCGAGTGCATTCGCACGGTTAAAATCTGCCTGATTATCAAATTCACCTATCATCAAACCATTTGTATTTATCACACGTGGAGAACGGGGAGATGATTTAAATAAACCAAGGGGATGTCCACTCATAACCACAAGTGTATTCTCGTGTGTAAGATTTTCCAAATATTTCTTTATGAGCATGTACTGCATCCAGTTCTGGCAGACAGCACCTGTTTCACCATAAGTCACAAGTTCATAAGGGTATAGCGCAGTTGCAAAATCCAAATTATTATCTATCATTACCTGAAAAGCTTTCCCTTCCAGACATTTACCTTTATATTCATCTACAGGTTTTCCATAAATTTTTCTATCAGGTCGGAAACGGTAACCATAAATATGACCGTGTTCTACAAGTTCATCCAGAAATTCTGGTGCAAGCTTTTCATGCAGTTTTTCTGATATATAACGTAAAGCATTTTTAAGTGCAAGTTCGATTTCTTGTCTATTCAATTCCATTTCACGACGAGGTGCTCGACGAATTCCTTCAACAAATTTAGGATATTCTGGTAAAATGGAATCCAATTTTATTGTCATTGATTCTGAGATTTTATTATTATTCATTCTATCTCCGTTTCGTAATTAAACCTGTATTTAATATATTTTTGGAAATTGTATATTTTTCATTTAGTATTTCATCTATAAGTTTTTCTAACTCATCAACCACTTCTACTGAAATTTTGTTATCATTTTCTTTAGTTAATACACATACATGATCTATATTCGTTGAAGCAAGATTAGGAATAAAATCTGTTTCTAATTTTTCAGTTAACATAATTGTTCTGGATTTGCTAAAAGCATTCTTAGACAATCCTGTAAGATGATTTAAAAATAACATATTTTTATTCCCCAAAATTTTAAAAGTATGGAATACAATTAGTGGAAGAAGACTTGTGTGTTTTTCAAAATTTCTCTTACCGGAAACACGATAATAAAGATCAATATTCTGACCTAAAAAAAGCACCTCAGGAGAAAATAATTGTTCAAAACTAAGTTTTGTCTCTAATGCATAAAAGCTGATCGGTGAAAATTCATAATTCATATTAAATTTACCGCATCCCCAGAAAATACCTTGATGATTAATTATACTCTGTCTTTTCACCAAAACAGAAACAAGATCATTAAGATAATTCACAGAAAATATTAGAGATCCCTCAATAAAACCTTTTGCATTTAGTTTATTAAATTTGAATTTATGGTTTGTTATGGAATCACGAAAAATATTGAGCATTTCAACAATTTCTTTGTTCGATCCATTGCTTGTTTCAATTGCTTTTAAGATTTTATTCCATTTAATGTAGATTTCATGGAGATACATTTTATTAACAGGATTTTTTTCTTCTTTTAGCATTTTGCTTAAAATTTCAGTATAAAACATTCTACCTCTTTTTTAGAACTATATGAATTTACTACTAATAGTTTTAACAATGTTAATTATAAAAAGTTACCATTTTTGTCAAATGACTTATCAGATATTCCTAAATCTATTATTGAGTTGACAATATTATTACATGAATTCTCTTCTAACCAGAGGCAAATATGAAAATTTTAAAGAATGCATTCATACTAAATGAAGAAAAAACTCAGATATCTGATATACTTTTTAGCGAAAAGATCATACAAATTGGCAGAGATATAAAATCCGGGAAGGAAATCAAAGTTATCGATCTTCATGGGAAATTACTTATACCGGGTTGTATAGATGCTCATGTGCACTTCAATGATCCTGGATTGACTAATCGCGAAGACTTTACATCCGGCACAACAGCTGCAGCCTGCGGAGGTATAACAACGATTATTGATATGCCATGTACTTCCATTCCTGCTGTAACAAACCGTGAAAACTTGAACAATAAATTGGCTGTTATCAAACCTAAGGCTATAATAGATTTTGCTCTTTGGGGAGGAATTAGAAAAAACGATGCCCCACTTAATTATAATATAATCAAAGAACTTTGGGATGATGGAGTTGTGGGATTTAAAATTTATACAATCTCAGGTATGAAAACGTTTGCAGCTCTTTCCTACAAAGAAATTGGAGTTGTTTTTAAACAATTTCCAGAAATCCTTTTTGCTTTTCATGCCGAAGATGAGAATATCATAAAGAATTCTATTCGCAAATTAACAGCTGAACAAATGAAATTACCAGAATATTTTGTGAAGACCAGACCTGTGAAAGCAGAGGTAGAAGCTGTAAAAAAAATCCTCTCATCTCTCGGCAAAAAGAATAAAATTCACTTTGTTCATATCAGCAGTAAGGGAGCAGCAGAGCTGATCTTGAAAAGCAAAAAGCAATTCGATGTAACTTTCGAATCCTGTCCTCATTATCTTCAATTTACATCTGAAGATCTTCCCATTCTAAAAGGAAGACTAAAAACCGCACCACCTGTTAAATATGACGAGGACAAAGGTTTCTTGAGAAATTGTTTAAAAACCGGAACACTGGATTTTGTTACGACCGATCATGCAGGATGTGATTATGAGAGTGGAAAAACCTTTGATGATTTTTCAAAGGTTTACAATGGAATTCCGGGTACTGAATTAGTGATCCCGTACCTTCTCTCTGAATTCTATCTTAAAGAAAAAGTTGATCTAAAAACAATTATAGAATTGACATCGGAAAATGCTGCAAAACGTTATGGGTTATACCCTGAAAAAGGAAGCTTACAAATTGGTACAGATGCAGATTTTACAATTATAGATTTGAACAGACCCTATTTAGTCGATGAAACTCACATCCATTCAAAAGGTAAATATTCACCATTTAATAACACTGAATTTTCCTGTTCAATAAATAAAACTATTGTTCGTGGTAAAATTGTATTTGATTCCGAAAAAGGAATTTTACAAAAACCGGGTTACGGAAAATTTATACGCAGAAACTGATTATTTCAGCAAGATCATTTTCTTGGTTTGCTGGTAATCTCCTGAAATTAATTTATAAAAATAAATTCCACTGGAAACAGATTGATCATTATTATCTGTTCCGTTCCAAATAATGCTATTTATTCCTAATTTTAAGTTTTTAATTTCCAATTCTTTAATCTTCTGTCCTTTTAAGTTATAAATTTCAATTTGTGGTATTTCGTATAAATTGTTGATTTCAAAATTAATAGTAGTTGTTGGATTAAACGGATTGGGATAATTAAATAAATTAAGATCAATATTTACAACATTTTCTTGAACTAACGAAGTAATGCTGATATCATTTGAATATCGGGGCTCAATTCTAAATGAACCATATGCATAATCAACCACACCTGTAATATCATAAAATTCACCAATAACAGGAATAAATTCGTAAAGCAGATCATCTATCATTATTTCACCTGAGCCATCATCAACCAGCCATTCACCATATTCAGGATTATAATTAGTGCATTCACCATTTTCAATCTGGACAAGCACTCCTTCATAATCTTCCTGATTTACAGCCACAGTAGATAAAGAAAAAGCTTCAGGAAGAGTATTCCCACTTGAAAGAACATTATATTCCCAAACATCGGTTAACTCTGTTTTATCAAAATATTCTGCTACTGTAGCAATAATATCGATCTCATCACCCTGACTTACATTAACACCGTATTCATAAACAAATATCCCATTCCAAGCACCGGATTCATCCTGCAAAAAGAAACCATATTCCCCAACAGTCGTTACAATGCCATATGTGATAACTTCTACACCCTCTAAAGAAGATGGTCCTTCAATAGAATATTGTATATCATAGATCGAGTAATTTGTTGTTGGTTCGATAATATGAAAAGGATTATTACTTTCATCTATTGGATTACCATCAGGTGCATCAGAGATCACAATTTTATAACCCCCCAAAATTTGCTCTAAAGGAATAGTCCATAACCATCCGCCATCATTCTCCGTAGATGCTGCAAGCACCTCTCGCTCTTCATACATCTCATTTTGTAGTTCGATCTTTACGTTCCCATTAAAATTAGCACTTGCCCATTCTATATTATGATCTGTCCCCTGCTGCCATTCCTCTTCAATATTTGGGATACTAACGATAAGTACTGGCTCGGAAGAAGTGATTGTATTAAAATCTGCATAAACCGGAAGATGATCTGAAGCTTGATACAAAGCTTCTGCCACTTCTTGCGAAACTACTGAATTTGTTCCATTGTTTATCGATAAATTGAAATGTTCACCATCATTCCCGAATGATGTATTTGTATCATTTATATACTCTAATCCAGTTCCATTATTTAATTGATAAGAAGAAAAAATAAAGTCAAACCTATCATCAAGTCCGCCGCTGGCACCGCCACCAAATTGAGTAGAACGGGTTGATTGAGTGTGAACATTTGTATAATCACTATTATTATGCCACTCACCAACCTGATCAGAAAGATCTTCAGCTCTGCCAATATTGATAGTTTCATCAGCAATGAATTTTTGATATCCTGGTTCGGAACTTGTATAGAAATTCATATCACCAACAATAATAAATTCTGATCCTTCTGGTAATGAATTCAAATGATCACGCAGTTTTGTAACTTCTTCCAAACGATCATTCTCATAACCTGTACTTGCCTTTAAATGACAGCTATAAAACCGAACTAAATTACCATCTATTATCAATTCATATTCTGCAATATTTCTTAGATCAGTACCAATTGTATCCTGAGATCCAAAAGTAATTAATGAATTACGATAAATCAAAAAATTATTTGTATCGGGTCCATTTAAATATATAGCTCCGGAAAAATCGTTCGTACCATTATTAATTACAGACAATAAAAGTTCTCCACCTATTCCATCTTCGATCTCTTGGAATAGAAATAGATCAGCATCTACATCATTAAAAATTGTTTCAAAAAAGGGGAGTCTATCTTCGTCATTCCCGCCAAAATTTAGTGCATTATACGTGACAACACGTACAGATGCTGCTACTGAAAGTGTTAGTGTAAAAAATACTAAGCTGATAATTATTTTTTTCATATATACCCCTTGTACCAATAAAAAAATGGGCAGGAAAATTGCCTACCCATTTTTTGAATTATTTTCTATTTCTAAAATAAATTCTATCTTAACATTTAGACCAGCCACATGAATTACATTTCAAACAACCCTCAGAATGCTCCACAGTACTACCGCAATCGGGGCAGATTTTCATTGCAGAAGTTGATTTTTTTTTCGGTTTTTCTGATGTTTTTTTATTAATTTTTTTTATATCCTCATGGGTATCTTTATCAAGTGTAAGAAAAGTTTCTAACGATTTGGCAATGCCGTCAGCACAGGAAGTAATTATTTCTCCATTATTCCACATAGGAGAAGGACAACGAATTCCTTTCAATTGACGTGCGATAGAACTAACTTTTACATTAGAACGAAGCAACAGAGATGTAAGTCTTGCAATTGCTTCTAATTGAGCAGAAGCACAACCACCTACCTTTCCCATTTGTGTGAAAATTTCGCAGGCTCCTTTTTCATCGGAATTGATAGTAATGTAAAGATGTCCGCAACCTGTTTCTATCTTCTGGGTCATACCGGTAGTTATCTCAGGACGTTCACGAGGAGCAAATCTATGACCATTAGTTGTTGTTACGTCCTTAATTTCTTTACCAACATTTAGAACCTGATTTTCTCGGCTGCCATCACGATAAACAGTAATACCTTTACAGCCCAATTCATAGGCAAGTTCATAAGCCATTTTTATCTCTTCTTTAGTCGCTTCTTTAGTAAAATTAATAGTCTTAGAAACTGCATTATCTACATATTTTTGGAAAGCGCTCTGCATACGAATATGCCATTTGGGTGAGATGTCATGAGAAGTTACAAATGTCTTTTTTATATCTTCCGGAATTTCATCAATATGTATCACACTTCCTTCATCAGCAACTTTTTCCATTAATTCTTCCGAATATATTCCTGCGTCTCTAATTGCTTTTTCAAAATGAGGATTTATATATAAAAGTTTATTACCGTCCATCACGTTTTTAACATAAACCAGAGAAAATTGTGGTTCAACACCACCGGAAGTATTACAAATCATGCTAATTGTACCTGTTGGTGCTATTGTAGTTGTTGTTGAATTTCTTATGCCTTTTTTTGCAATAATTTTATTGAGTTCTTTCCAATTCATTTTTAGATCTTCTCTGATTAACTTCTTTGTCTCGTAGATACTACCTTTAAAATTCGGAAATGCTCCTTTTTCTTCAGCCAATTCAATTGACCTAACCTTAGAATGGTAATCCACAAATTCCATTACTTGCTCTGCAAGTTTGATAGCTTCATCACTATTATAAGGGATTTTTAGCAAGAAAAGCAGGTCTGCCCAGCCCATCACACCGAGACCAATTTTTCTGTTCGATTTCACCATTTTATTAATTTCGGGAAGCGGAAATTTGGACATGTCAATTACACTATCCAGAAAATCTACTGCGTCTCTCGTTGCCTTTTTCAAGATATCCCAATCGACTTTATTATCTTTGATCATTACTGCTAAGTTCAGAGAACCTAGATTACAAGCTTCGTTTGGAAGAAGAGGTTGTTCACCACAAGGATTTGTTGATTCGATTTTACCAATATGCGGAGTTGGATTGTATTTATTGATTCTATCTAAAAATATAATACCCGGTTCACCATTTTGATGTGCCATTTTAACGATCAGGTCAAAGACATCACGTGCTTTTAATTTTTTTATAATATCTTTTGTATGCGGTGAAATTAATTCATATTCGCTATCTTCATAAACAGCATTCATGAATTTTTCTGTGATCCCCACACTAAGATTAAAGTTAGTAAGTTCCTGAGTATTCTCTTTGCAAGTTATAAAATCCAGAATTTGTGGATGATCAACATTCAGAATTGCCATATTAGCACCCCGACGTGTACCACCTTGTTTCACCGCATCCGTTGCGGAATTGAATACTTTCAAAAATGAGATAGGTCCGCTGGATACTCCATTTGTACTTTTTACACGTGCATCAGCCTCACGTAATTTGGAAAAACTAAATCCTGTACCACCACCACTTTTATGAATCAATGCTGCATTCTTTACTGATTCAAAAATACTCTCCATGCTGTCTTCCAAAGGCAAGACAAAACAGGCCGATAATTGTTGAAGATCATGACCTGCATTCATAAGTGTTGGTGAGTTTGGAAGAAAATATCCGGAGTCTAGAAGATCAAAATATATTTTCTCTTTTTCTTTATTCCCATTACTGATATTCACAGCAACCCGTGTGATCATTTTTTTCCAATCTTCTATTGGCTTTCCATTTTTATCCTTTCGGAAATAGCGCTTTTCAAGCACAGTCAAAGCATTATTTGTTAGTTTCATTAAGACTCCTGAAAATATTAAAATTTATCAACATAATGATGCTATGAATATTTATAAATCCATAACTCTATAAATTACAAGAAGTTAACAGCTTAAGTAACAATCTGCAACCTTTGAATTCTATTGTTTTAATGGTTAATTTCCAGCTACTTAACGGTACTGTCAAGATGAAATTAATTTAGTGAAATTGTGATATTCGTAGACCTGCTAATAACCGTCATTTCTATGGATATTTTTTTTTATTAAGAATCTATTTTGATTTTTAAGGGTAAATTATTTTAGAAATATTTAATTTATTATCCTGTTTTTTAAATAATTATACAACTGGAAAAAGAAAATGATTAAGCGAAATTTTTTTTTCTTTAATTCCTTATTATCTTCATTGGATCTATTTTCACTGTCCTGCCTGCTGGATAAAGTGTTGTAAGCAAACTAATTGCAATTGTAATAACTGGAACGAGAATAAAATCTAACAACCGCATTTCAACAGGAAGCCACTGCAATGGAAAACCCTGAACAGGAATGACAATAAATTGAAATTTCATCTGTGCAGAAAGCAAGATCACAGCCAGCAGCAAACCGGTAAGTGTTCCTAAGAATCCAATGATCACACCAATATTAATAAATATTTTCACTATATCTTTACCAGAAGCACCCATTGATTTCAAGACTCCAATCTCTACTCGCTTTTCGGTAACTAATTTTACAAAATTTCCACTCATGTTAAACGAAGCAATTATTATCATGAGTGCTAGGACAAAAAACATAACAGCTTTTTCCATTTTTATCGCATTAAAAAGATTGGCTTCAAATTCACTCCAATCTTCAACTATATAATCATCACCTATTTTATCTTGAATTTCTTCTGCTAATCGTGCTGAATGGGAAGAATCTACAGATTTAACTTCTATTTGAGTAACTTCATCTTCATACCCAAGAAAATACTGGGAATTCTTAAGTGAGATATAAGTATAGATCCGATCATACTCCGGCATCCCCGAAATGTAAATTCCAACCACTTTTAGTTTCTTGTTTCTTGGAAGCAAACCAAATGGAGAAGGCTGAGTCCCTATGGGGGATGTAAGTTGGATATACTCTCCTACAGTAGCACTAAGAGTTAAGGAAAGATCCATACCAATTATTATTCCATCATCTCCCAGAGCTTTTTTATCAGGTATTCCAACCACGATTTTATTAAGAAGTTCGGTTACATTCTTTTGCTTATCCAGATCAATTCCATAACATAAAGTGGAAGACAGGTTCTTCTCTTTCTGTATCATCAATTCAATATCACATACAGGTGCAGCACCTATCATTTTTTTATTAGTTGAAATATTTTCAATAAGTTCATTATAGTTGGAAATCGGTGAATAATCCTCTTTATGAATTTTGATCTCTGCCTTAGAACCAATAACTCTGTCACGCATATCAGAATCAAATCCGTTCATTACTGAAGAAACTACTAAAAGCGAAAACACACCTATTACAATTCCTAATAGCGACAGCATATTAGAAAAAGTGAAGAAGAATTTCTTTCTTCCTTTAAGGTACCGTAACGCTATTACTATATGAAACATTCCATCTCCGATTATTTAATTTAGTTTAAAATAATTATTAAGTAAAAAATGGCAAGGATATTGTTAACATGGTAGTTTATCCAATCCAAAAAATAACTTGCGTAACTTATTGACATTAAACATCTTGTCATTGTCTTAGTTTGATTTTAAATAATTTTTATTTATTGGAGGATCAAATGAATGCTGAAAAGAAAGAAAATGTGCACAAAAATCTTACGCTAATCATTCTTCGTTGGACAGCCAGGATCTGGAGCTACATTGTTGTTACATTTATTGTTTTATTTGTTGGAGCAAGTCTTTTTGAATCAGGAGTTGGTTCAATGAGTTCCGGTGAAGCAATTGCCTTTGCCTTCTTCCCCATTGGTCTGACAATCGGATTAATAATTGCCTGGTGGAAGGAAGGATTGGGTGGCATTATTGCAACCGGTAGCATAATTGCATTTCATCTAATCATGCTTATTGTTAATAGTAAACCTGATTTTGTACTCTTCATTGAATTACTGGCTATACCTGGTCCATTGTTTATTATTTACTGGTTACTATCCCGCAAGAAGAAGCAATAAATATATAACAAAAAGTCTGCTGGAATTCAACAGGCTTTTTATTTATTTTCACTCACACGTTATTATCTGTGTTAATCCGCGTTTATATGCGGTTAATTATCTTATTCTTCCGGTTTCATTTGTGGAAAGAATATAACCTCTTTGATGGATGTATTATTTGTAAACAACATAATTAGCCTGTCAATTCCAATACCCAATCCACCCGTTGGAGGCATTCCATATTCTAAGGCTTCCAGAAAATCTTCATCAACCACATTTGCTTCCACATCTCCCATTTCACGCAATTTACTCTGTGCTTCCAATCTTGCTCGTTGATCAATAGGATCATTCAACTCAGTAAAAGCATTTCCATATTCATTACCATTTATAAATAACTCAAAGCGTTCCGTGAGATTTGGATACCCCGGTTTTACTTTTGCCAGCGGCGAAACTTCTTTTGGAAAATCTGTCACAAAAGTAGGCTGAATTAATTTAGGTTCAACGAACTTTTCAAAAAGTGCTTCGATAAGTTTGCCCGAACCATCAGTTTTTTGTACTTCAATTCCATGCTCTTTGCAGAATTTCTTGATCTTATCAAAATCAAAATTTGAAGTATCAAAACCACTTTCCTCTTTGATGAGTTCTATCATGGAAGCACGTTTCCACGGTTTTTTGAAAGATATTTCCGTATCTCCAAAAGGAACAATTTTTTTCCCAAAAACTTCATTTGCAACATGCAGGATCATATCTTCAGTGATATCCATCATATCATTATAATCTGCGTATGCTTGATAGAGTTCCAGCATTGTGAATTCGGGATTATGTGTTCTATCCATTCCTTCATTACGGAAATTCTTGCCGATTTCAAACACGCGTTCAATTCCTCCCACAATCAATCTCTTGTGATAAAGTTCTAAAGCGATTCTCATATAAAGATCAATATCAAGTGTGTTGTGATGGGTAACAAATGGACGTGCATTAGCCCCACCATAAAGCGGTTGCAAAATGGGTGTTTCCACTTCCATAAAACCTTTTTCATTCAAGAAACTTCTG
>JAVCCF010000159.1 GCA_030765625.1 Candidatus Tenebribacter burtonii | reverse complement strand
GTTGTTTATTTGTGAGTTTCCGTGGACGCATTGTTAACCATTGTTCCACTTCGATACGGTTGCGAGTCTTTTCTAGGGGCACGCCGCCGTTAAACAACATGGAGCGAAGCGGAATGTTGTTTAATGGTCAGAGCCTGCCACGTTCTTCTTGCATTTCTTTCAAATTGAACGTGGAGGCTTTTGTTACACACCAAAATCTTTATCAACAGATTCAGTTTCAATAACTTACAACTAAATTGTTATTTCGCTTTTCTATAGTGAACCTGCTTTGATCTTGTAGTTCCTCGACCATCTGTCTCAACCACATAGTAAAATCTGTTTTCATTTGGAAGTGATGCTGACCAACTATTCCCATTGTAGGTTCCGCTTAAATCTTCTTCAAATCCATCATAAGGATTGGTCGAAGAATAAACTTTATATGTTGTTCTATTACTTCCATCCCACTGTAAATTTATTAAACCGCTACCTGGGTTTAAATCTATTTCAATATTTGTAGGAGGTTGCAGACCAGTATCAAGATAGATTGTTTTTGAAATGATATTGTCAGACTCAAAATCCTCGTGCCAAGTTTGCTCACCCCATGTTCTTTCCCAATCAGCACCATAATCCAGACTATCACCTGCATCAAGCTTTATGTTGATGATAAGACTATCTACATCTGGCATTATTAAAGGATTGAATAAGGTATCAATAATATTGCTTCCAGAAAAAATTCCATCATATAGCACACTATCGATCAAAGTTCGGGTGTTTTCAAATTCTACACGAACTTGAAATCGATCAGGAATCATTACACCACCGTTATTTTGAAAAGCATATTTTATATATATTGGATCATTTATTTCAAAATAATCTTTATCATTTATACTGTCAGGATGAGAAGTGGTAATAATCGCTTTATCGTTCCAGTTATTATAAGCACAAAGATTAGGTTTTTCTCCGGTACCATCATTTATATGGTAAAAAGATATGCTGTTTCTTGCTAATGAATTATAAACAGCAGTTGCGGGAGAATATGCATATGTCCATAAAGAATCGTTTCTATCAGAATTATGTGAACTAACCCGAGCAGTATTTCCATAACCACTTTTGCAAACTACTGCATGTCTGAAACGAATTGTTCTTCCAATATTATTATAAGTATTTTCGTAAAAGATTTCGTGATCATTAACGAAACTAACATTATCAGTTCTGTAATTACAGAATATCTGAAAATCACCTTGTTGATAATTATCTTCCGGTTCAATAGCTGCTTGCCAGCTTAAAGAATCGATAGCGAAGCCATAAAGATTCCATATATAATTATGTTGTAATACTATCCAAACATTTAATAAGGAGTTATCATAAGGATGTCTGGAATCAAACTCTGGGGTCCAGAAACACCCTTGATTACCTGCGTAAGAAAGCACCGGTGAATAAAGAGAGTGATACCAATCCGTAATCTTTACTATATCCGTTCCCGGTCTTGTATAAAGAGAATCAAAATGTAGCTTGGTTTTATAAGTATCATGATTTAAGAAAATATCGAAGGAATAAAAACCGCTGGTGTATGGATGATCCGTCTCAATAACAGGTTCTATAATTTCTTCCAACCAGAAATTATCATGAAATGTCATTCTTAGGCTATCGGCAAAATTATTTTTAGCCTGAATATTTAGTCCCTTGCAACCGACACATCCTAAATAATCAGGATTGTCGCTGTAATTATTTTCATACATTTGTATTCCTCCTGCCTGAAGACATTGAGAAACAAAATGGGCACAATCTGCAATTGGATGATAACCGGAACCACCTTCTAAGGATATGATAAATGGATTTACATTATAAAACATCGAATCTGGAAATATGTTTACTGCTTCGCATTTTCCTTCTGTCAATCTTGTATAGCGATGAGCATAACGGGAAACCTGATTTCTTTCATATGCAGAAAGAAATATAAAAGAAGCAAGTAACAAAATCAATAATATTTTTGTTTTCATTTTACTTACTCCTTAAACGTCTTTGGAAGTATTGCTTTTCTGTCTTTAATATTCTACTTTCGTCAGTGAGTTCAATATATTCGAATCCGTTTTTGATAGGTTTTTTCCCACCTAAAGTTGCAAAATATGTAAGAATACCTTTAAAACCCATAGAATATTTCCCAATATCTCTAAGTTCATACAATGCCTGCAAACCATAAAGAGCATCAATATATTCCTCACGAGGTGTATTATTATTCTGAACTTTTGCCCAGCAATTATCGTAAATTTTTCTCATCTCAGTTTTATTGGTAAGTTTATAATACGCTCTCACTGCCACAGTTTGAACATTTTTTGTTTGAGAGAACATCAATTGTTTCAATATCGGTAAAACATAATCATACTCTAAATTGCTTTCATATCGCTTTTGTAACAACACTTTTGCTATATACCAGACGATATTCACTTCATACTTAGAACCGTATTTCACATCCAAAGTTTTTATGTTTTGAGATTCATCTATTACCTGCAGTAAATATTGGATGCTTACTTCATCATTTTCGATTGTTAGATTTTGGAGATGAAACATTATTCTAACTTTTTCGTCGTAAGCTCTATTATTCAAATTAGTTTTGATAAAATTTACAGCTTTTTCAATACCGTTAAGAGCAAGAATTCCTAAATGATCTAAAGCAATGAGTTTCATATCAGTATTGGGATCATTTTCGAAAGCGAAAATAAACACATCAGCAATTTCGATATTTTTCCATTCAGGATTGAAATAGTATTGTGAGAAAGGAGAAATTATACCAACTCTTTCTTCATCATAATCAGAACCAGTAGTTTTATTTAACATGCTATTATATTCTTCTAACAATAAATCAGGATTTCTCCATTTTTGTTGAACCAAAATGTAATCTTCCGGTTTATACATTAAGTGTGTTTCTTTCAAACTTTCAGCTTTTTCTCTAAAGATTGCTCCCCATTCATCATTTTCTGCATTTAAAAATGCTGTTGTAATCATCAAAATTGTTAATAAAAACGTGATTGTCTTTTTCATCTTTTCCTCCTATTTTTTTTGTTTTACTCTCACAACATTCTTTTTGGTGTGTAATGTTTGGCGTGTGCAGCGGGATCGGAACGATCACGCCTGGAAACGAACCAACCAAAGTTTGAATCGGAACGATTCAGACGAAACGGACTGATAACACAACCCGCTGAAACGCTTGTTAGGCGTTTTGATCTTATTACTCTCAAGTTGGATTGTAACCTTTGTATGAATCAAAAAGATAGTCCTTTAACTCAATTACATGAACTTCTTCAAAATTATATTCATTTATTGATGCAATAATTATTTGATTCTCAGGAAAATCTCGTTTTAAAATGTTAATTAAACTATCAACATTAATTCTCTTAATTTCTCTACCACTTGGAGAATCCAAAATTATTGGAAGCTTAATTCTTAATTTCTTTTCAATTGATTTTATGTACGCTAATTTAAAAATGAAAATTATTTTATGTAGAATTGTGCCTGATAATGATTTTAGATCTGTAGTAAATAAGTAGTCTTTATCTTTTTTAACATACATATCTAAATTTAGCTCTTCAACATATTTTAAAATGTTATTATAGATTTCATTAATAACATTGTTATTCAATTTCGTCATCGAAGAAATTCTTTTGCGCAACCTTGATTGTTTTTTTTCTAAACTATTTATAATCTCTTTCACTTTTACAGGATTTATTGGAATCGATAAAATACTCTCATCAAATTGTTGAATTACTGAAGTTGTTTTAAATAAATATTCATCTTCATTCTTTTTGTTTTGTAACGAATTGAGCTTTTTCGATATTTTAGCCATTTGACTAAACTTCATTTTCTTTTTTGTTAAAAGAACATCCATAATATTATCGTACTCCAAAATTGTTGTTTTATTTACTGGTATCAATTCACCATTAGAGCCACGTACATTTATTTTCATGTTTTCTATATATTCTATGAATGATTTGTTGTTCTCAAGAATGTTATCAATTTTTTTTACTTCATCGGAAATGGATCTCTTTTCGAAATTTAGTAGAATAATTTCTTTATCAAGAACCTCATCATATTTTTCGAAAACTAAATCTTCTTTTAGTTCATGTATTCTATTTTGATATTCTGAAACATTAAACATCTCTCTATATTTCAATAATTCACGTTCAATTATTTTTAAATCTTTATAATATTTGGAACAATCTATATCAGCTAATCCTCTGACTAATTTTTCAATATCAAGTTTATTCTTACCAATTACACTACCTCTATTTAGCAATGTCCATCCCTTTTCTTGGTCAACATAAAAAGATGCTAACATGTTTGAGAGAATATCTTCATTCTTTGTATTAAAAAGGAGTGCATGAAATTCATATAATTCAATTGGCAAAGAAAAATTTCTTTTTTGTTTATTATAATAAACTTCAAGATAATCAATGTTTCTGACGATTCTATATGTAATTTTTTGACTTTCGATTATAGTTTCAACTTCACATTCCTTAAATGGTAATCCTTTAGTATGCGGTATCGCATAACCTAACGAATATAATAATAATCTAAGCAAAGTAGTTTTACCAACACTATTCTTTGTACTAAATATTAAATTCACTCTATTTGAGAAATCAATTTCTCTGCGATTGTACCCATGTTTTATATTAATTGATTTAAAAATCATAATTTCACCTTTGTTTTTATACTATTAATTAAGTATCTTTTACTGATAATTTTATAAATAATGATTTTTATAAGTTTTTCAATTAAATCATCATCAATTAATCCAATACTAAATTCATCTTTATATGATTCCCATTCAGAATTTATAAATTCAGTACTACGCTGGGATGATTGCGATTGAAAAGAATTAAAATCACTTATAACTTTTGTTGCAAATTCAAATCTGTCGACTTTGTTATTTATTATGTCCCGATATCTTAAGACAATTTCTTGAATATCTATTTCATCAATTTCCTGTAGATTTTTATCATATTCATTAATTTCTGATACAATTACAACAATGGGCCAAATGAATTCAGACTTCTTAATAGTTATTGTTGTATCAGTTTGCGAAGAATTTTTAAACAAATCTCCTTGCCAAACATCTAAAATTTTGTTACTAAATCCCAATATCGTATTATCAAGAAAAGCTAAAAATTCATTTACAGATTGCTTAACCACTTTGTATCTGTTTGGTAAATTATTAGTATGAAAAGGAATTACTTGGATGTAAAGTTTAGAAACATCAATTTTGCAGTCAGGTTTTTCTCTTAAAGCTTCAGAAATTACATCTTTGCACTTTTCAGGTAAATCATGGAAATTAATATCTGTTTTTTCACGGAAAGCTGGCATAGTTTCTAAATTATTGAATGGATTTGGAGTATTTGTAATATAGATTAATTTGTCATAATCACGATTCTCTGCAGCATTACCTAAAGTTTTTAAGGCTTTCTTAAAATTTGAAAGTACATTTCTATAATCATCAATTTTAACAACTGATTTTGCTTGAGAATAAATCATGTTTTCATTGATTAATGTTAATTCAATATCTTCTGTTTTTCCTTCAACCCTAACCTTTTGTACTTCCTGAATATTATCAAGCATTAAGACAATAGCAGCATTTATTTGAAAATCCCATCCAAAAACAACTGAAGACGCATTTGATCCCATATTCACCTCAATTTAGTTTATAAAAACGCCTAATGGCGAACGTGCCACCGCTTGTGGTGGACGTAATGTTATGCGACATATAAAGGGGAAACAATGAAAGATCTCAACATTCCACCAGAAGAAGAGAAGAAACTACGCAAGGCTATTGATGATATGTTGCCGGATGAAGATATAATTATAATCAGCTCAGCCCAGAAACCTATAAAGACACATCAAAACAAATCAATGAGTATTTCAAGATGATTTCTGGTGCGCTCATAAGCATTTTCAATGTCACTTTGGCAAAAAGAAATAGGATTAATTACTTTCTTGTCTGGTTCAAGAGCATCAAGAGGGTCTTTAACCTCAATTTCATATGGTTCTTTATATTCATTGTAATGTCGTTCAATCTTTTTGCGCTTCATTTTTCTTTTAGTGAGGAAGAAATATTTTTGGATGATGGGATTAATTTTTCTGATGTTATTAACAGTTATCTCATTTGCGACATCGTTATTGTCGGAACTAATTTTGATTATTTTTTGGAAGTCTTCGATAAGCATAATTTTAATTTCGTGGGATATATTAGAAATTCTTTTAAAATTAATAAAATATTTAGTAAAAATAAAAGTGGCAATAATACCAAAGATAATACCAATAAGACCAAGCATAAAGCCTCCAGTTTTATATTGTCATTTATTATAACGATTATATGTAGTTTCTTGTTTATATATATATTCGCTATAAAAGATAATGATAACCCATAACATCAACTACTCATTAATTATAAATCACTCAAATAAAATATTAACTTATGTCAATTACTTTCTATAATAATGTCGCATAATGTTTTGCGTGTGCGGCGGAATCAAAAGGATTCCGACCGTAGACAACTGACCAGCCGTTTGAATCGGAAGATTCAAACAAAGAGCACTGACCAACTCTACCGACGACACGCTTGTTAGCTGCAT
>JAVCCF010000021.1 GCA_030765625.1 Candidatus Tenebribacter burtonii | reverse complement strand
TGAGATATTGTTTGTTATTATCTGGCATTTATTTACCCTATATTATCGATACATTTAAATCATTGTGAAGGTTTACAACCATTCGCAAGGTTTTATAGTTCGATCTCAGTTGGATCATTTTCTTTGGAAACAATTTTCCATTCCTGTTCTTCATGATCAAAATCAGCAATTTTATCTAATGGAAGCTTAATATATTGTGATAAAGCCAACGAAACTCTGGCCAATTATTATTTTACAGCAGTCAAACTTTTTACGCATGTAACTATGTGGTTGAAAGACGGAAAAATTATCAGTCTAGAAAAAGTGGAAGGTGATGTTAGCGGAATAACAGAAGTAAAAAACATTTCAGGAGTTTTGAATTATGATCGGATGCAATCCAAAGCCTTTTATTTCCAAAATGGAAAATGGGTAGATGATCATGAGATAATCTATCTTCCAGACCCGGAAATAGATTTGATCTTTAAATAATATGCGGCTTGCAGTAATTGGAACTAAGAAATTTACTGATTTCAATTTTCTGTCAACAACTCTGAAAATGATTCTCAATATTAAGTTGATCATCAGCGGTGGTGCGCTCGGAACAGATACTCTTGCTAAACAATTTACAATTCAGAATAAAATAGAATTCTTGGAATTTCCACCCGATTACAAAAAATTTAGTGACAGAGCAAAGCACATTTGCGATAAATTGATCATTGGAAAATGTGATGAGTTAATTGCTTTTTGGGATGGTAAAGGTGAAGGAATAGAATACACAATAAATTATGCAAAGCAACTTGGAAAAGTAGTTAAGATTATTGATGTGGGATATTTAGCTCCTCTTTGAAGGGGAGAAAAAAAAGATGTTTCCAGAGGGGTTAGGCGAATTTAATGAAATATTTAAGTATTGTCTTTATTTTAAAAATCTTATCTGTTGAAACTAAATCACCTTTTATTCCCGCTTATAAAGGGAGATTAATGGAATTAAATAATTTATGAAAAATGTGATAATTGGTATTCACGGGCTAAAGAACAAACCACCTAAAGATGTTTTAGAAAAATGGTGGAAAGCATCCATTGAAAACGGATTGAATAATATTGGATATCAATATTCTGATTTCCAATTTGAACTGGTTTACTGGGCAGATCTTGAATATTCAAAACCACTTGATCCGAGTATTACAGATACTAAAGATCCTTTATACATAGAACATCCTTATATCACAATTAGCAGGTCTGAACTTCCTGAAAAAGAACCAACAATAAAAAGAAGGATTCTGGATAGGATAGAGAAAGGCTTAGATAAAATAATTCTAAACGAAGAACGAATTAGTGGAATTGAGAAGATTGTTGATTCTACTATCAGGCGGATGTTTAGGGATCTTGATGCATATTACTATGGTTTTTTTAAAATTGATAAAAAGCAAATTGCTTTCCGGGCATTCAGAAACAGATTAATAGAAGTTCTGCAAAAACACAAACGTGATCGGATAATGCTCATCGGACATTCAATGGGCTCAATAATTTCCTATGATACTTTGACTCAAGAAATTCCCAAACTGAAAATAGATACATTTATTACAATTGGCTCACCACTTGGTTTTCCGCTTATTATTAAGAAGATTCTAAAAGAGCAGAACATCGAAATTAATTCTAATGCTAAACCTGTTACTCCTGAAAACATAATTTCTGGCTGGTTCAATTTTTCTGATCTTGATGATAAAATTACTTTGAATTATGATCTTGCGGATGACTATTTACCAAATGCACAAAATATTAAACCGGTTGATGTTATCATTAATAACACTTATGAATATAATAGACAAAAAAATCCGCATAAGGTTTATGGTTATTTGCAAGATAAAGAAGTTGCAAAAATTATCAGTGAATTTCTATCTAAACAGACATCGTTTTTTGTAAGATTCTTAAAGAGGTTCAAATTATGAAACAGAAGATATTACTTATATTAATGGTTTTATTAATAACATCATTAATTGCTCAGACTTCAGAAATAGACAGCCTGAAAGCAGATGTGGAAAAAGCAGCCGGCAAAGAAAAAGTAGATGCTATGAATTTCCTTTCTAAAGCATATTGGGGAGTTGATCAAGAACTATCTATTGTTAATGGAAATAAGGCATTGATACTTTCCAGAAAATTAAAATACAAAAAGGGTGAAGCTGAAGCTATAAACAATATTGGAGGAGCATATTATTATCTTGATGATTTTAATACTGCCGTAGAACATTTTATTCAATCTCTAGAACTGCGAAAAAAAATCGGAGACAAAAAAGAAATCATCAATGCATTGAATAATCTGGGAATCGTGCAGGAAAGCTTAAACAATCATGAACAAGCACTAAAATATTATTTGGAATCAATGGATATTGAATCTGAAATTGGAAATAAAAATGGGATTGCTGGTTCGTTAAATAATATTGGTATGATTTATGAAAATCTTTCTGATTATAATAAAGCATTGGAATATTTCCGAAGAGCGGAACATATTTACGAGGAGATAGGGAATAAATACGGACAGGCAACTACGCTTGATAATATCGGGTCAATCTTACGTGTTCTTACCAATTACGATAAATCAATAGAATATCACTTACAAGCACTTAAAATTCATGAAGAGACTGACGATAAAACAGGTATCGCTCGAACTTTGGGAAATATTGGTCAGATCCATGATGATATCGGAGAAAGTGAGAAAGCATTAAACTATTATCATCGATCACTCAAGATGGAAGAAGAACTTGGAAATCTGTTTGGTATAGCTGGAATACTCAACAATATCGGAATCATCCATGATGATATGGAACAATATGATATAGCACTTAAATATTATATCGATTCACATGATATTTATATGGAAATTTCAAATGCTAACGGAGTTGCTGATGCCTCCAATAATATTGGAATTGCTTATAAAAACCAAAAAAAATATGATAAGGCTTTACTATATCTTCAAGAATCTTTAGCTTCTTACAAAACAATAGGGAAAAAGAAAGGTATTGCCGCAACATTGAACAATATAGCAGCAGTCTATAAAGAAAAAAATCAATTTTCACAAGCTTTAATTTTTTTTAATAGAGCACTGATCATTGCAAAAGATATTAAAGTTAGAGATTTACAAATCGAGATTTATGAAAATATTTCTGATATCTATTCAATTATTAAAGATTATGAAACATCTCTTCATTATTACAAACTTTATTCCAGCATTAAAGATAGCACATTCACAAAAGAAAGAATGGAGATAATTTCAGGGATGGAAACGACATACGAAGTTGAGCTCAGACTTGAAGAACAAGAGAAGGAAATAGTCCTTCTACAAAAAGATAACGAAATTTATAAATTACGTTCTGATAAACAAAATTTGGCGTTATTACTTCTCGTGTTTGGACTTTTCATCATCATTGTAATAGGATTTATTTTCTTTTTCCGTTATACATTGAATAAAAAGGCAAAAATAAAATTGGAAAAAGAAGTTGAAGAAAGAACGAGCGATCTTAAGAAAACTAATATCAGATTAACTAAAGAAATGCAGGAGCGTAAAGATCTTCAGAATCAATTAATGCGTTCGGAACGATTGGCCGGAGTTGGAGAATTAGCTGCTGGAATTGCACACGAGATACGTAATCCACTTGGTAATATCAGCTCATCTGCGCAAATCTGTTTAAGCAAATATGAACATCCAAAAGAAGTTCAGCAATTCCTTGAAATAATTCAGGAAGATTCAAATAAAGCTAATTCTATTATAAAGGGTCTGTTGGATTTTGCCAATCCACGGGATGTGAAATTTAAAAAGGGATCTTCATTAAAAGTTTTAAAAAATGTAATTAAGAGAATCGATGCTCGTTGTCAGGAGAAAAATATAGTTGTGAAATTAAATAGTAATGGGAATATCCAGGATTCTCTTATTGATGCAAAATGGCTGGAGCAGGCTTTTTTGAATTTAGCGGTGAACGCAATAAATGCAATGCTAAAAGGCGGTGAACTCAAATTCAATGTGAACCAAGTACAGAATAATATTAGAGTAAGCTGTATAGACACGGGGCATGGTATTTCTAAAAAAAATCTTTCAAAGATATTTGATCCATTTTTCACAACCCGTGAAGATGGTGTTGGATTAGGGTTGAGCTTAACCCATCAAATCATTGAAGATCATAAAGGCAGTATTAAAATAGAGAGTAAAGAAAAAGTTGGGACAGAAGTAATAGTTGAGATTCCAATTCAAATATAAACGGAGACTAAATGGCAAAGATATTAATTGTAGATGATAACAAAAATATGCAGATTATCCTGCATAATTTACTGGCAGATGAAGGATATGACGTAATTTCTGCAACTAATGGGAAAGATGGATTGAAGGCAATTATTGAACAATCTCCGGATCTCGTTCTTCTTGATATTCGTTTACCGGAAATGAGTGGAATCGATATTTTGCAGCAAATCACAAAGCTTGAAAAAGAAATCTTGGTGATCATGATAACTGCGTATGGAGATGTTGAGACAGCAGTAGAAACCATGAAACTAGGTGCATATGATTATATTACAAAACCGTTTATAAATGAAGAATTAAAGATAGTCATCCGCAAAGCATTAAATACAAATGAATTAAAAAAGGAAGTAAAAGTTCTGCGACAACAATTAAAAGAAAAGAAAAGCAATGAAATTCCTATGGGAAATAGTACTGTTATAATGCGAATTTTAAAACAAGTAGAACTTGTTGCCTCCACGGATATGATTGTAATAATCCAAGGTAAAAGTGGTACGGGTAAAGAAGTTATAGCCAATATGATCCATAAGAAAAGTAAAAGAAAAAATAAAGCTTTCATACCAATTGATTGCGGAGCAATTCCTGATACTTTGGTGGAAAGTGAATTATTCGGTTATCAAAAAGGTGCATTTACAGGAGCTATCTCTACAAAAAAAGGTAAATTTGAAATAGCAAATGGTGGAACTCTCTTTTTGGACGAGATCACGAATTTACCTCCCTTAGCTCAGGTCAAAATATTACGGGTAATCCAAGAAAAGAAAATAACAAAAGTTGGAGGAACAGAGCCTATAAATATAGATGTGAGGATAATTGTAGCTACTAATCTGAACATCATCAAAGCAGTTCAGGAAAACAGTTTTAGAGAAGATTTATTTCACCGGCTTAATGAATTTACGATCTCACTTCCATCCTTAAAAGAAAGAAAAGATGATATTCTTGTAATTTCTGAGCAATTCTTAAAAGAATCTAATGCTGAGCTTGAAAAAAAAATAAAAGGATTTTCACCGGAAGCAATGAGTATCTTAGAGTCTTATTCATGGCCGGGCAATGTTCGGGAATTAAAACATGTTATAAAAAAAGCAGTACTACTCGAAGAGACTGATCACATTACACCCAATGTTCTAGATCTGCAATTTGGGCAAACCAGGAAAAACACTTTTAAAGAATCTCTGGATAAATATTATAAAATGATAACATCTGAAGGTTCTTCAATTTCTGACATTACGGCAATTGTCAGTGCAGAAATGGAGCGTGTACTTATTAAACGTATTCTGGTTGAAACCAAATATAATAAATCAAAAGCCGCACGAATTCTTGGTATCGATAGGAATACACTATATTCAAAATTGAAATACTTGGGAATAGTATAGCCATTATGTAAAGTATTATATGCAAATTGCGGAATGTAATCCGCAGAAACTTTTTTACAATGTTTGTTTATGTAGGTTTTTCTTCCAACTTCTGTAACTTTATTAATTTTCTATTTCATTAAAATATAAATAATTAACATACAATATTCATTTGTAATACCTTTCTGAATTTCAAGTGGCACATGACTTGCTCTATTTACAGTGTAACAAAAAAATCAAAGGGAGGAAATAATGAAAAAGATGTTAATCGTTTTGGGTTTAAGTTTGTTAGTGTGTTCACTAGTAGCTGAAGATTTTATGCAACCAGCCCAAGTTGCAAAAGATAGCTACTATTCAGGAATGCGTTTTGGAGTGAGA
>JAVCCF010000173.1 GCA_030765625.1 Candidatus Tenebribacter burtonii | reverse complement strand
CAGGTGGATGGTATGTAACTTACATGCGTTCTGAAACAGAACTAGTAACTGAAGACCGTAGAGCATATTACAGTTATATCAATGCTGATGGAACACTTGGAGAGAGTAGTGGTATTAATTCAGAGATCATTCGTGAAGGTTTTACAAGTTGTGCTGTAGATCCATATACAGGTGACCCTTTTGTAGTCTGGCATGCAGTAACAGAGCTAGATTTAAGTTATGATAGTCATATGTCTTATGCATTGTTCCATGCAACAAGTACACCTGGTTCTTGGAGATCTCCATTTATCCTATTTGATAATCCGGAAATGAGTACGCCTTTCACAGGTGCAACAAATGACGAATTTATCTGGCCACAAGTTTGGGTTGGACCTTCTCCAGTAGCAGATAAAAGAAGAGTTCATGCTTATGGTAATAACTATACAGCTAATTCAGCTGCTTCCACTAATTATAATAGCATTTATTTGTACGCGGATTTTGATGATATGGATCTGCTTACTTCATCAGATCTTGATTGGACAGTAAACTCAATTCCTTATTTTGATCATATGCATTATGACGATATTGATCGCGTAAATAAGGATATGGCTGTAAGTAAAGATGATGGACAGGTTGTATGGTTTGGTTCTGTAGATGATTCTCTAATGGCTATGTATAGTGACGATTACGGTGAGACATTTACAAAATATTCACAACAACTTAAACAACCTTTGCCTAATCCATTATATGAAGATGGTGTAACATATTTATGGTATAATGATGATCTCGTAACTCCTTCTGATATGTATATCGTTTCTTCAGGTGACCTTAGCCACTACAATGGCGTATTTACAGATGATAACACAAAGGTTACATGGATGACAGGAGTGAATTATAATTCACAAGAAAATATGGACGGTGCTGTATATATGCCAGCATACTTGTATCCAAAGATATTTGAATTTGATACTGTAACACATGAATTCAGCTTCTATGATCTTGATATTCAAGGTCTAGATCCTGCTGATGATGTTATGGCAATTGCATTTGACCTTGATGAAGATGGTGAAGTTGATGAATACGATCCTGATGGTGCGCCTGTTGTTAACATGAGCTGCCCAAGCTGGTTCTATAATTCAGATGGTGGCTGGCAAGATGCTTATTTTCATGAAAGTAACTGCAAAATGGTTGCTAATGAAAACTGGGTAGTTTTAGCATGGCATGATGGAGCAAAAGTTCAAGCTGCTTATTATGAAGAAGAAGGATATGATGGATGGTTTAAACAACCTGAAATCGCTATAGTTATTTCTGATGACAGCGGTGAGACTTGGTCAGATATTCTGTACATCAATTCAAATCCGCTTGATAATGTTATTGACCCAACAGGTCACTTTGAAGGTCACTTTGCACCTGAATTTGACGGTATGCTTCCTGTAAGTATTTCTCTAGGTGATGAACTTGAAATTCTCAGTAATGAGCCTGGTAATTATCATGCAAAACTTAATTTCGTATTTATGGATGATACTGATTATGGTTCCGCTTCTGGTCAAACCGTTGGTGGCGGTGACTTAACGAATAGCGCACTGCGTTATGCTGCTATCGATCTTGAATTCCAAGCAGTAAACAATGGTGGTTCTTCAAGTGATATTACTTTAACACCTAATGCTGAACTTTTAGGACAGAACTATCCAAATCCTTTCAATCCTGAGACAACAATATCATACAACATGGTAGAAGAAGGTAATGTATTAATCGAAGTATTCAATGTTAGAGGTCAAAAAGTTAAGACTCTAATTGACGAGCATATGATAATTGGTGATCACACACTTGTTTGGAAAGGTATGAACGATAACAACCAAAAGGTATCAAGTGGTATCTATTTCTACAAAATGAAATCAGGTAACTATTCTTCAACAAAGAAAATGATCCTATTGAAATAGTAATTTAACTGCTTACAGTTAGAAAAAAACCCCGGTATAACCCGGGGCTTTTTTTGTATCATCTTATTTGTTAAACAATAGTATAGAGAAAGCTGAAACAAACAAAATATTTGTAAAAGCTGCGATCTAGATTATGTTATTCAAATTAATTTATTTACTTGTATAGATAAAGATTCTCAATTCAGTTTTTTATATGTGAAATAATAAATTTATTTTCTTACACAAGATATTAATTATTTTGATAAACATACCAAAAAGAAATTAAAAAAGATTATCAAACTTAAGCTATGCTCCATGGAAACAATGTTGGATGGTTAATCGTAAATAAAATTTCATTTTATGTTATTTCGCCAAGGATGTATTGAAAGTGAAATAGTTTTTATTTTTTAGATGATTAAGATTATATGGATTTAACCAAAACCTATTAAGTTCTCTTAAAACTGATATCATTGTAAAATGTGAAGTTTGACTCTTTTCTTCTATAATTATTCAGGTAATGAAACATTAGCAAGAGATATGATTTATCTTCTTATATTCAGTTCTATTATAGATTTCTTAAATTCAATTTGATTTTACTTGTCTTCAGCGAAGATAAGACAAGGATATAATACGATAGTGAACTATAATAAAATAAAAAAGAAAACAGTAAAACATTATTTTTCTTCAACGTTAACAACATTACTGGCATTCTCTAATACTAAATAAAAAACCTATACATTTTAAAATTTAGCTTGAATATTTTTATCATACACTTTAAATTTTGTAACGCAATTTAATTCTAAAATACGATAGCTGATTCTACATGTTGAATATTGTTTACTGAATTTAAAATATCTAAAATAATACTTGAACCAGCAGTGATTTTATAAGGCTAACCAGAGTATCTATTCAAAGACGGTTATAAGAAGGTGGATTATATAAATGGGCAATGTATTAGAGTTAGAGAAAATAAGTATAAAAAAAAGTGATGTTGTAAAAAACAGCATCACTTTTTTTTATCAATATTTTATTTATGGGAGATCATTTAATATTTGAGTCATCATAGATTTAACTTGATCCGGTTCCATATAGGCAAGAGGAAATCCAAACACGTAGCATGAGTTATCTATAGTTTCATATTTTAGTGCTATAGACAATCCATTAAACTCATCATACTCTTCTTGAGTTGGGATAATGTGGTAGGGACACCCTGGAGGATCTTCACCTACTTCTTTGCACCCATAACTATATATAACATCAGCTTCATGATCATTAAAATAAGCTATTGGCCCAAGACCTTCAACACTTAAAATGGGTGCCATTGGATTAGTAATTGCAGGATCAAAACTTGGTAATAGGAGGTCAATATCATTGTAGCCATCTTCTGCTATTGCTTTAATAAAGAATGGATTTTCGGTAAAAGATGTTGATACACGACCAATTGCATCATTATTATCCATTGGAATTCCAAAATAATCTTCAAAAATATTAAAACCATTATCAAAACATTTTCCAAATACATATTCAATATTCATTCCACCGCTTAATATTAAATTACCACCTTGCAACAGGTATATCTTAAATGCTTCATATTCTTTCCAGAAATTAAATTCTGCAATTGGACTATCACAGTGATAGATTATTGTTTTATATTGCTGTAGATCAGATGGAGCAATAATTGATTTTCCATAATGAAGTGCGTCTCCATCACCTAATGCGAGAACTACATCTCCTCTATTAATAGAATCAATTTCAGTTGTATAGTCTGAAATATAGTAATTATATAAACTATCAATCATTACTTCAATTTCAGTATTTGTACCAGATTCATCGTCAATTATCATAACACCAGATTTTTCTTCTTTAAGAACGGGTGGCTCTATTGTATAATTGAGTTCGTGAGGAGTTAGATCAACTGCGCCTTGAAGGTCAATTGCTCTAACTTCGAAAGTGTGTTCACCATACATATCATCAAGAGAACCTCCATAGCTAGTTAGTGTTACGGTGGTACTTTTACCAATTGCATCATTGACACTTACACGAAGCCATTCTTTACCATCATTATCTACTTGAAGATTAATTCCTTCAGCAGGTATTGGAGGATAATAATATGGATTTCCATCAAGTCGAATATCATATCCGACAATTGCACAAAAATACTCATTTCCCGTTAACTCATCTATAGCAATTCCAGATGTTCTTTTATGGGGATTGTTTTCTTCATGTTCACCATAATATCCCCACCTCATATAGGTTTTAAATTCACTACTTCCAATAGCGCTATATGTTTCCTCACTATTGAACCAGAATGCCGTAGCATAATGAACTCCATTGGAAGTTAACACAGAAGGTAGTATATCAGAAAGAGCCTCATCAAGATAATCTGCAAAATGATCTGTACCAAGTGAATAAATTCCATTTGCTTTTGCATCACCATCGCCAAAATAAATGAATGTGCCAGGATAGAATCCCTCTTTAACAACAAATGATATTTCTAATTCATTCGATTCTATAAGTGCGGTATCTACAGCTTTTATGCGAAGAAAAGTTGAGTCTTGAGGTATATCATCGATGATCTCATTTGGTATGAGTGCATTGCCGTTTAAAGCACTGTGTAGAGCTAATGAAACATCAGGTAACCCTAAAGTAGATATCCATTCATCAGTATATCCGCCTTCATTTTCGTTAATAATACTACCATCCAGTCTTTGCCTCTCTAATTTATAATTGAAATAATAAGGAATTTCTCCAACTACCGGGTCGTCGTCTTTCATTATAAAGCTAAAAATAATTGCAGTACTAATGGTTTCTCCAGCAATATCTAAATCTAGCAAAACTCTGGGTGTATTTGAATGAGCTTGGAAGTATTTTACGGCTGGTGGTTTACTTACATTTCCGCTATTGTCAATACACTTCACTTCTAATATACTAATTACATTTGCACTGTCACCATTTGCATCAGCAGCGGGGAAGTTTATTGTAGCATAACTCTGGTCATTCCAGATGGTAGTTTGAGCAGATTGATTTAGTGGGATGCTTAGGTCTGCATTCGGAGTGTAGAATTTAACCCATCCATTCTCGTCAATTGCATCATAGCCTGGAGTTGCGATAGCGATACTATCTTCATTTAGTACTCTAAATGCATATCCTTCAATCCATCCATCTTCATCGGTACCACTCCATTGAACAGTTTGCTGGAATAATTGAGGTTCAGTAATTAGGTTGGTACTATCTGCACCAAAATAGTTTGTTATTATAATTGTGGGATCTTCATTTACGTTTAACATACCTTTTCTTGCATCACAAGATGTTAATATTATAAGCACGATTACAGTTACAATTATAAAATATATTGAACTTTTCTTTTTAAACATTTTTTCCTCCTAATATATTGTTACTTTTTAAGATTATACTTTATTTAGTCAATATAATAATTATTTTCATTTTTTGTTAATATATAATACTAAATTATTATTAATATACCAGTTCATCTTGTTAGCTTATTGTTCGGATATTTTACATCATCCAGATATAACCCATTTGGCGGTGCAGTCGTAATAAGCTTATTTTCATGTGTTTTAGCTGCGATTAAATTATTTATAACAGCCGGATCAGTATTTGTGTTTGCAATATTGATAATTGTGCCCATAATTCTTCTAACCATATTGTGCAGGAATCTGTTTGCCTTTATTACGAATCTGTAGTCATTAGCAGTTTCTTCAAATTCAAATGTTATTATATTACAGTAATAATTATTAAGATCAGGATTAGATTTAGCAAATGAAGTAAAATCATGTTTACCGATGAAATAATTAAGACATTTTTCTACAATTTCTGTTTCAATTTCTACTTTTGGGATAAAGCTTTTATAATTCCTATTGAAAGGAGTGAGTTCTTTTGCTAGTATATAACGATAGGTTCTGCTGATTGCATCGTATCTGGCATTAAAATTATTGCTAACTTCAATAACTTGAGTCACTAACACATCATATGGGAAATTCGATCGTAAAGCAAGCTGTATCTGTTTTGTGGTCATCTGTATCGGAAAGTGAAAGTTTGCATATTGCCCAATTGCATGAACACCTGAGTCTGTACGACCGGCAGATGTTGTTTTAATTTTTTCCTTAGCTATTATCGAGAGTGCATTTTCTAAAACCTGTTGAACGGTTCTTTCTTCTTTTTGAATTTGCCATCCGCAGAAATCGGTACCATCAAAACTAATCTTAGCCAAAAAATTCTTCATGTTCTAAACCTAATTAAAACCAATAAATATAAAAAATGGGGATTAGAATCAGTAAGAAAAGATATACATTAGCCCAAAGCGATGTTTTGCTATTTCCAGTATTAATTTTTATTGTATTTATGATGACATTCTCCGCCTTATGTATATCTTTAAAACAATCTTCCATTGATATCACAATTAAATCAATAATATTTTTATGTTTTGCTTTATTATCTATAAATTTATTTGTTAGCATTGGAATAAAATGAATTGTAGCAGCTAAAAAGAATTTGAATTTTAGCCAAAATCCAGAGTTGAGATATGCTTTTCTTGAAATAATTGAATCGATAGAAATTGTTTCTACAAGATACGCTGAAATAAGTAAAAGATGGATAATATGAACTGTAAGAAAACATTGATCAGGGAAAGGTATTCGAAAGAAAATTCCAAAAATAAATAAAGAGATAAAAAAAGGAATTACCTTTATGAGTGCTTTAAGCCAGTTAAAATAAATAATGGGTGCGATTATCATATATAAAAAAGTAAAACCGAAAATAATAAGGAATTTATCGAAGCTTATAATAGATGAAATAATAATTAATATGATGCTTATGAAAATTTTCAAAATGGGATTCTGTAAGTAAAGGATATTATCCTTTCTATCCATTATTCTTTACCTTTAACAGGTGATATATTCTCTGGTTCCTCTTTTATCTCCTCAGTTAATTCTTCGGAAATTTGTTTAATTTCTAGATTTTCTTCCTCTTCATCTTCTTCCTGTAGAACTTTTACTTTCTCCAGTTCTATTTGGATCATCTGCTCAATGAAGGGTAAACGCGAGATCTTAATAAAATTTACACCATCGTAGAATTTTGAAACTTCATTTTTAAACTCAGAATTCTCTGTGTAAGCAATAACAGAATCTAAATATGGTTTTGCTGATAAACTGTCTGATAATAAAAAATAATTAATATATCCCAGACCGTAAAGTGCTTTGTAATGATATTCATTTTGAGTATCATTTGCAATTGGGATAAGGGATTCTATAGCTTTCTCGGGTTGAACTTCGAAATGATCAACAGCGTTACTGTACTGTGCAGTTTCATTGATATATTTCCTTGTAGCAATAACAATTGAATCATTTCCAGCAAGGAATTGCTCGGCAGCATAAGTATATTTGTTATCAGGATAGTCTGTTAACAATTCATTATATATTTTATCAACCTCAATTGAATCGACCAGAACTTTTTTATGTAACCACAATTTTGTTAACTTAGCAAATGGAACAAATTCTTTTTGATATAGTAATATATTTCTTTCAGCATTCTCTATCAATAATTTAATAGAATTATATTCAGCTTGAAGATTTGTTTTCTGTATCTTGATGTCTTCTTTCTCATTAATGTTTGCTGAATCTAATTCTGTAATATGCAATAATGAATCAACAATTCCCACAGAATCAATTATTACAATGAGGGAATCAAGTTGCACTTGCAATGTATCAATTTCATCTGTCTTGAATGAATCAGATATTGTAACTTGCATTAGTGAATCAGCAATTTCAAGTGAATCAATTATTACAATGAGAGAATCCAGTTGTATCTGCAATGTATCAATTGATGTTTTAAATCTGTTCTCCTGATGAATAATATCGTCATATACAATCAATGCAGAATCAGGCATTTCCAAATATTCAATGTAAAATTCAGCCAATTTGAATTGTTGATCGATTAATTCCTTAGCAGATATTTTTGAAGTAGGATTATAATATTGAATAATCTGGCTGGCTATTACACTTTGAGATATCGATTTTTCTAAATATTCAGAATTTTTATCTTCGATTTTAACTTTATTATAAAACTCGATTGCAGTACTATATTCTTTTAATTTATGGAAATATATATCTCCTAAAAAATAAAAAGCTGAAGCAGATAAACTTGATTTTTTATGATCTTCAGTTATTGTTTCAAGCAAAGCAATAGCGTCATCAATATTATCTAATTCTGCTAAACTTCGAGCTTGAATAAGACGAATGGTTGAAATTTTATTATCACGGTATTCATCTTTTAGAAGTTTAGTTGAATAGTCTGCAGCTTGTTGATATTCTTTTAACAAAAGGTAATTTAGCGCAATAAAATATCTTGCGTCAAATTTAGTTTTTCTTGAGACCTTAGATTTTAACAGTTTGAAAAATATCTCATTAGATTTATCATATGCACCAGCTTCATTCTGAGATTTTCCCAGTAAGAAAAAAGCTTCTTCATATTCGTCAGAATCTGGGTATTCCTCAATTAGTTTATTTAGATAATACTCTGTTTGTACATAATCATTTTCCAGAAGTTTATAATTTGCTAATATCTGTAGAGCTTTTGGATGATAATCTTTGAAATTATTATTCAAGAGAAACTTGTAAAGCAGGTCATAGGATTCTTCTTCCTGTTTGAACTCATATTTTGCACGGGCAATATAAAGTGTCGCTTCGGGTACTAATTCACTTTCAGGATAGAATTTAATCAAATCTTCTAATGTAGAGATTGTTTGAGTATAGTTTCTGCCTATATAAAAGAATGATTTTGCCATTAATAAAAGTGCATCATCTGCATATTTACTACCTTTATAATATTCTATAACAATTCCGCATTTTTTTATAACTTGTTGATATTTCTTAATTGCATTTGATTTAGGTCTACCTTCATCATCAAGTCCCATATTCTGGGCTTCTTTAAAATATGTCTCGGCATTAAAAAAAGTATTATAATAAACACATCCTGAAATTGTAAGCAGTAAAATTAACAGAGTAAATATTTTTATTTTCATTCTAAACCTATTTTAATTCAATAAATTTATCAATAATCTTTGGTATTATATCCGAATTGATGATTTGAGTTAAATTATTAATGTCATCTGTCATAATGCGGTCATGATCAAGATGTTTTACAGTTCTGCGGATCTCATGTTTTACGGCTTCAATTGCAGGTGATGACTTGATCTTTCTGCAGTCTAGCGCCTGGCAAGCTGTCATTAATTCAATAGCAAAAACAATACTCACATTATCTAATATTGTTCTAGCCTTCATTGCTCCAATTGTTCCCATGCTTACATGATCTTCCTGGTTTGCAGAAGTAGGAATAGAATCCACTGATGATGGGTGAGAAAGAATTTTATTTTCAGAAACAAGAGCGGCTGAAGTTACCTGGGCTATCATAAAACCTGAATCTAATCCCGGACGAGGAGCTAGAAATGGATGAAGATCATTATTTAAAGCTGGATCTAATAACTGCGCTATTCTACGATCTGAAATATTCGCAAGTTCAGAAACCGTAAAAGCCATTGTATCCATTGCAAATGCAATTGGTTCTCCATGGAAGTTTCCACCAGAAATAACTTTATCTTCTTCGGGGAAAATAAGTGGGTTATCAGTAGCTGAGTTCATCTCTATTTCAATTGTTTTACGAATATATTCTAATGCATCGCGAACTGCACCATTCACTTGAGGAGTACAACGCAGACTATATGCATCCTGAACTTTACTACAATGTCTATGAGAATGATTCAGATCACTATTTTTAAGTAAGGAATTTAAATTTCTGGCAGAAATTATTTGACCTTTATGAGGGCGAAGCTTGTGGATATGTGGCTCAAATGCTGCTGCAGTTCCTTTGAGTGCATCAACAGTCATACTGGCAACTATATCTGCAATACGGCACAACCTTTCAGACCGTAGCAGATTCAGAGCTCCCACTCCAGTCATTACCTGAGTTCCATTATTAAGAGCAAGACCTTCTTTAGCTTTTAAAACAACTGGTTCAATTCCTGCTATTTTGAGTGCTTCTTCACCTGGAATGATCTTTCCATTATATTCAGCTTCTCCTTTTCCAAGTAATACCAGAGCCAGATGTGAAAGTGGTGCCAAATCTCCACTTGCACCAACCGATCCTTTTTCTGGAATGCAGGGATGAATCCCTATATTCAACATATCTACCAATGTTTGCAATGTACTCAATCTGATCCCTGAATGTCCTTTTGCAAGCACATTGATCCTGAGTAACATCACAACTCTGGTTTCTTCTATCGATAGATTTGGACCTACCCCGGTGCAGTGACTTAATATTAGATTTTTCTGTAATTCTTCAATATCTTCAGTTGGAATTCGAATATTAGCAAATTTACCGAACCCAGTTGTAAGACCATATACAACTCGGTTTTCCTTTACAATTTTTTCAACATAATCTCGGCATTTAATAATTTTTTTAATAGCATCTTGATCTAATTCGATCTTCTCTCTATTATATACGATTCTACTCAGATCATCTAAAGTAAGATCGTTTCCGTTAAGCATTATAGACACAGTCTTTTCTCCCTTTATTAATATGTATTTAATTCTCCAATTGTTTTTTCAACAGCATGGAGTATAATCCTTTCTTTTACAGCTTTCATCATATTATTGTGATCTTTATAAAGTGGCCTGTCCACATCAAGATGATTTACGATTTTTCTTACTGCTTTATGTGCTGAGCGAGTTCCTTTTCCCGGTGTATAATCTCTAAAATCAAGAGCTTGAGCAGCTGCAATGAATTCAATTCCTAAAATGCCATATGCGTTATCAAGGATTTTACGGGTTTTGAGAGATGTGTTCATTCCCATACTAACAAAATCTTCCTGATCTGCTGCTGCAGGTATTGATTGAATTGAAGCAGGTGCAGATAGAATTTTGTTTTCTACGATCAGCATATCAGCTGTATATTGACTAAGCATGTGACCCGAAAACATACCGGCAACTTCTGTTAGGAAAGCTGGTAATCCAACACTTAAGGCAGGATTAAGAAGACGGTTTAATCTTCTCTCTGAAATCACACAAACCATAGTTATAACACTACCAAGCATATCCATAGGTACACTAACAGGTGATCCCTGGAAATTTGCACCGGTAAGAACAACACCATCTTCCGGTAAGAAAATCGGATTATCTCCAACACCATTTAGTTCTATCTCGATCTGGCTGCGTGTCCAGCGCAACTGATCTCTGGCAGCACCTAATACTTGAGGAGTTGAACGCATACTGTAAGCATCTTGAACCCGTACTTTCATTCCTTTAAGTAAATCTGAATCTTCGATTACTTTTTTAATATTTCCAGCAGAAGTTACAGCTCCTTGAAATCCACGAAGTTTATGAAGTCTTTCATCATAAGGCTTAAGATTTGCCATTAGGGCTTCTAAAGACATAGCTGCAGCAATTTCAGCCTGCTTAAAAAATCTTTCTGTTTCATATATTATCAGAGCTGCTATGGCTGTAAGCAAGTTACTGCCATTAATTGAAGCCAGCCCATCTCTAGCCTGCAATCCAGGAATTTCGATACCAGCCTTTTCCATCGCTACACTGCCTGGATATCTTTTACCATCAAAATATGCTTCACCTTCACCCATCAACAGTAGTGCTATCTGACTCATAGGAGCAAGATCACCACAAGCACCAACGCTTCCTTTTTCACAAACTACCGGAGTTACACCTTTATTTAACATTTCAATAAAAGTTTGTGTAATTATCGGACGACAACCGGAATGTCCATTGGCATGAACATTAATACGACCCAGCATTGCACCACGAACATGTTCGATCGGGCAGGGTTCACCGATTCCGGCAGAATGGTTATAGATCAAATATTTTTGAAACTGTTTGATCTGTTCACCAGTCAGTACAACTTCGGAGAATTCACCAATTCCGGTATTCACACCATACATGATTTCACCTTCTTCGATCTTTTGCTCGATAAAGGTTCTGCATGTAACAATCCTTTTAAGCGCATCAGAATGTAACTCTACTTTTTCTTTCCCGTAAGCTACTTTGTAAACGTCTTCTATTTTTAGATCATTTCCAGTAATAACAATAGCCATTCACCCTCCGCAAAATTATTAAAATCTATATTGTAATGTAAAGATCGGATTCAAATTACTATCAAGTTGTATATGAGCATTTAAATTTTTTAATCGAGAACTAACCTTGAATGCATTTAGTGCACTAATAATATGATTAGCAATAACTGCTCCGGTAATAGCTTTGGCATAATCGCCATATTGAGTGATTCTTTTCCGTAGAATTGAGTATTTCTTTTGTTTGGTTGAATCATCCCATCCCCAATACTCATCATCAGAATATTTATTCTCTTCAATATATTGGGTTTGAGCTTCCTGATCATCAGGGAATCTTGCTTTAGCAATTTCCACAATGTAAGCATTATATCCACCGGCATTAAAACCTGAGTTCATATATCGAGACATATAATGATAGTATTCATCCGAAAGATTTATGTTTGGGTTAATATGAGCATACTTCACAGCGTAATTATATGATGCTTTTGCTTTGAGATCAGCTTCTTCTAAAAAGTAAAACCGGGATGATAGAAGCATAATTTCAGAAGCCAGAAAAATAAATCCACTTTTATTACCTGCAGCAAATTCTCCCCAACCAGGGATTAATGCTGAACGCAACATATGAGTTTTAATGTTAACCTCTTTTGCTACCGTAAAAGAAGTAATTGATAAAAGTATTAAAATTAATAATATTTTTCGATTAAAAACGGTATTCATAATTAATATTCATTCCTTTTTTATTCCAATCCGGTTGGACTGATAATTTGCCAAGATACTGCCCCGAGCGGTTAAACTTTTTTACTTCCATAGCTGAATCAATAACGCTTATGATTCTATTTAAAATTGCTGCTGCAAAAGCAAAATTCGAGTATATTTCATAATCCTGTTTTTTTAGTCTGAGCTTAGTATATTCTGACCATTCGTTAATATTATCCCAATGCCAGGAGTTTACTTCAGGAATCAAGTATGTTTCCAAATATTCTTCATATCCTTCAGGATCAGTATTATAAATTAGAAAATAGTTTCGTGCATCACGTATAATATCATCATTGTATTCTTCACTACTCATATAATTTTGAATAAGTTGATAATAAGCATCATCCATATCTTTTGAAACTCCAACTATAGAAAACGCATATTGTTTGTAAGAATTAATAGCCCAATCACGTTCTGACTGCATGCGGAAATATGAGAAAATGATCGCAGTTTCAGCAGCTATAAAGAATGCTCCCTTGCTATAATTCTGAGTGTAAACTTCACCAAGTCCTGGAACCAAAGCTGAGTAAAGCATTGCTTTTTTTACAGATAATTCTTTTCCTGTAAGAGAAAGTGAAAGTGAGATGAGAAGGAGAAGAATTATAGTTTTCTTCATTTAGAACCTTTTAGTTAACATTAGAGCCGGTGAAAAGTTATTATTTACAAAAACCGGTGCAAATTTGATTTCTAATTTTGAAGTATTGGAAAGATACCCGCGATTGTATTTTTTAGTTAAGCGTACCGCATCGATTGCAGCAAAAATGTGATTTGCAACAATTCCAAAACTAAATTTTTCTGCTTTATCATATGAACTTTCTGCATCTTTACGCATTACAATATACTCTGCACGATAACCGCTATATATACCGTTTTTTGAATCATAAGCTAATTCATTTCCAATATAATATTCAGAATCTGCATTTAATGTATCGACTCCTGTAATTTTATTTGTTGTATCATCCCAATTCCAATTGGGTGATGTAAATTCTCCATCTTCACCTCTTGCATAAATATCAAACCAGTCAATCCAACCGAATATGTATTTATCATATTTACCAATATCCTCATAGAAATGTTGAGTGTTTTCATCATCTAAACGGAAATGATCTTCATAGTAAGACGTGTTATGCGGTATAATATCATTTTCGGCATCATGTTGATGATCCCTATTATAAAGAGGGTCTGCAAAATTTTGGTAGTCAGCTTCTTTATCTAATCCTTGATTATAATTAATAAAATAACCTGCGATCAGTCCGATCTCGATGAGCGGGAAAATGTAGGTTGTGATGCTTCTGCGGTTTGCATAGAATTGTCCTGCTCCGGGGAAAAGTGAAGAAAGCAGCATTGCTTTTGCCAGAGATTTTTTTTCATAATTAATTTGGATAATGTCGTTATCAATTTCCTGTGCAATTGCTGCAGAACAAATTATTAATATTAGTGTGATGATAAAAGTTTTTTTCATTTTTTACTCCTTAATTAATAACTGCAAATGAGATTTTTTTAATTTCTTTTTCCGATGATATTATTCCAAAATAGACGCCTGAAGCCATTTTAGATGTATTTATCCTGATATCTTGTGAATTATTTGCAGCTTTTTCGATTATATCTTTCCAGACAATATTTCCGGCAATATCAAATATTTTAAGGTCAATTTCAGCTTTAGCATTTTTAACTTTAACTCTGACCTCACCATGTCTAGTTGGATTTGGAAAACAAAATGCAGCAAGAGCATTATTCTGATTTGGTTCGTACTGAATTGAACCGGAATAAGTGTTGTATCCATCATTTCTGTACCCGTTCCAGATTATCGGATCTTCTTCAATGTTTTCTAAATAGGAGGCATAAAGATTTGAAGAGATGTCGGAATAGATGAAGTGTAATTGATGGATGTTTTCATCCCAGTGAAATTGATCGAGAGTATTTACTTTTTCCCAGAAGAATGAATGTTCACTGCTTAATTCCGCATCTTTGTTAATAGCCACAAAACCGTTATCCATCTCTTCCAATAGAATAACTCTCTCATCAATAAATGTAACAATTCGAGGGTAAGAAGCAGGTTTAATTTCTTTATCATCTATATATGCAGGAAAACTAGGTGCTAATGTACCATCAAGAGTAATGGCAAAAACACGATTTCCTGCACCAAAAGTTAGATAGATTTGACCATCATTCAGAAAATCACCAAGAGCTAACTGGGAAGGTTCTTCCGATGAATATGGTGAAAGTTTAAATATTTCTTCCATCTTATTATTTCTAATCCTGAAAATATCTCCGTCTATATTCTGAATAAATACGGAATTGTAGTTAGGATTTGTATCTATATAACAAACCGGAATATGATTTTGATCATAGTTTTCAATATCAAATTGTAAATTCAATGCTCCAGTTAATTCTGGATCATTAAGAAAGTGAATTGAATTTTCGCTTGTAACTATTAAATGTTTCCCATCAAAAACACATTTAGAATTTTGGATATCATATTGATATTCCCCAACAAAAAGTGAATCTTCAGTAGGAACGACTAAAGTTGATGTATTCCAATCTTGAATAAAAAGAGGTACATCGGAAAGATTGGATGAATAATTTTTAATATTATTTGTATATGGTGAAGTTATAGATAATTCAGAGTTATTCACAAAGTAATATTCATCTTCACCATCACCATCTTCATCAAAGCTTAGAATTTGCTGAGTTGGTGTTGAATCATAAATTATATCAACATTAAGAGTATCCTGCCATATCTGATTTGTATAGGAAATAAAGTCTATTCCATCTTCACTCACGACTGGGAATGTCGGGTAACCATTTGAGTTCCCGACATGCCCGATAGCCCGAATGGAATCATATTCAGCGATTTTTTGTGTTACATCGAACAGGTCAGCACCAAATTTGAATGACATGGTTCTTTCCATTCCGTACTCTACTGAGCAACTGCTGATGTCATAAATCGAGTATAAAAACGGATCTCCATCATTTGTCATTAAAGCAGGTTTAGTTGACGAGCTAAATCGGTTATTGAAAATAGTTCCTATAAATTCCAAGTCACCTTGGCTATTTAGAATGTAATCATTATCCCAGCCGATAAACCAGCCATCTTCATCGAATAATGGATAGTATTTATAGAATGCTTCAAAAGATGTTCCTCTCCAGAACATAGAGTTTGGATTCCCGATATCATCAAGACCATCAGCTTCTACAATTTTCACTGCCCGTGATGAATGACGGATATTTATTGTATTATTCTCATAATTATTGTTTTCATAAAGAATTTTTTCATCAATGTGCCAAATAAGGAGTCCGCCACCGAAACTGGAATAATCATTAGAAATCCAACCCGGAAGAAGATAATCGTATTCATAAGTTGGATCATAGCTTAGATTTGGATCTGGATAAGTTGGATAAAGGACTACCCTGTCGTCAGCAGAGAGCCAGGGGTAAGCACCACCATCTCCATCAGGGTCAACCTGTCTATTTTCAACAAGAAGGTATTCAGTTTCGCTAAGTGGGATTTTTATAATATAAGCTGAACTATCGGTGATTGCTGCAGCATCAAACATTTTCTCAGCTGGTAATACAGTGATTTTACTGTCAAAAGTGAATTCATCAATATCTTTTAATATACCACGTGCACGGTATGAATCCTCAAATGCAATAGTTCGTGACCATGCACCAGGTAGAGCAGGAAAGATTCCTTCTATTTCATAATAGATATCAGCTTGCCCATTACCAGTTTCGTCGATACCAAAATTTATTGCGGTGGATCCACCACTATCCATAATATCGTAAAATCCAACTTGTGGTGTATAGTTTCTTGTGTTATATAGATCAACAAATCCGATAGAATGACCAAATTCATGCACCATAACAGAATTAATAACTCCCCAGTTTGAGACAACAGGAACACTTCCACTTTCATCGATACTCGAATCCTGAATTATTGTTTCAGGAATATTACAGGCATGATTGATAATTACATCACCATCATCTACAATTGCTTCCTTTCCGTCTCCAACTACAATATAAAAAGAAGGTAAGTCGGAAGGTGAATCACCCCAAACATCGTGTTGCCAATCTGAGCCAGCATGTATGAACATAAAATGTTCATATTGTGAGAAATCAATATCATCATCATCGTCGGCTTCATTAAAGCAATCCAGAAAATATTGTTCAAATCGTTCTATCATTAATTCTGAACTTGCTCCGATTGGATTGTAGTAAGACATTTCATGTGGAAGAGTGTATCCTGTGAAATCTTCTCCTGCAACAGCTTGCGGGAAGATATCTACTTCAACTTGAAAATCGCCTAAACTTACTGCATTATAATAGTGTGTTAATGCTTCCAACTGCAAAGTAAAATATGTTTGATCATGCGGAGGTCTTCCAATAGGAAATGAATAACCAGTTGCATCCTGCAAAAACTTCCCGGTACCGGTGGTTGTAGATAGACTATCTTCTGGAAAATCTATTAGTAGTACAAGTAAGTTATTGTAATTTCTGCTATTTACAGTATTGATGTTCCTGGGACGTGAGAATTCTTTTTCCAAAGGATGAATTTTTCGCTTTATTGCCAAAGGTGTAGTATCCTTGCGTACAATGAACTTTTTAGCATAAGACAGTTTGGGTATTATTAAAGCCAGAACTATCAAAGCAAATAGTAATATTTTTTTCATGCTCTCAAAAAAAATTAAAACTCAAGTTTTAATGACAGAGTTTGATTATAGTCTTGAAGATCTCCACCAGGTTGGAAAGCATAATCAATATTAACCAAGTATATTTTGTTGAATGTGTAATTGACACCTGCTCCAAAAGAGAATCCTTTAATATCCCCAGCTCTATCTAATAGATATCCTGATCTAAGTGAAAGAAGATTTAGATATGTATATTCGGCACCAACACCCCAGATTATTTCTCTAATCTCAGTTGAGTTGTTAAAATTGGCTATACTATCAAAGTCTCCATCTTCAAAATCGTCTGTCCAGGATGTGAAGATTCTTTTATAAATAGGATCATCATTTGCAAGCATTTTATTCATATCAGCATTGATGCAGAATTTATTGTATTTGGATTCCAGTGCTCGAAATGAAAATCCCATACGTAAATTCATTGGAAGTGGGTCAGATTGAGATTCATTTATGTATGTGATGTTGGGTCCAATATTTTGAAAGTTAAATCCAAAATCCAGTTTTTCAACTAATATACTGTAATCAGAGAGATTAGCTTTTGTAAATCCACCTAATGAAGCGAAACCATTATAAAGACTCAAAGCACCGTTATATGGAGAGACAAGGATTTGCCCAAAATCAACACCTTTTTGTTTCAAGCCAAGGTCAAAAGCATAACTCATTCCACGCCCTTTAACACCGATTTCACTGCTACCTGTTCCTTCTGGTGCAAGATCACTAACAATGAATTTGAAAGCGATACCAACACCGGTTTTTTGACTTACCTGATAACCGTATGTTACTGCTACAGAAAGATCATAACTTTCAAAAGTGCTAAGCAAATTATTATCTTCATCCAAGTGATCTTGTTTGCCATAAGTCATATAAGTTGCAGCGAATCCTACATTTCCTAGATCTTCAATATAATTATTCCCAGCAAGATGAAAATAATACATATCGCTAAATATTTGACCCCACCAATTTGAGAACATGCTAGCAAATTGTTTTTTCCTATTAAAAGCCATTGCTCCCGGATTCCAGTAACTGGCAAAAGCGTCATCTGTTTGTGCCACATATGCTTGACCCATACCACCTGTTCGTGCGCTTGGTTCAATTAATAAAAATATTACGGCTGCTTCTGAGATTGCATTTGCAGCAATCGGTAATAGCATAATTAAAATGAGTGTTAGGATGATTACTTTACTTTTCATTGATTCCTCCAGTATATTAAATTAGGTAAATATTAAAACAGAAGATATGGCAATTTATTTAAAAAACAACCTCCTAAAAAAAATATGGTGCCGAAGGCCGGAATCGAACCGGCACGAGCAATTGCTCGGAGGATTTTGAATCCACTGCGTATACCAATTTCACCACTTCGGCAACGCAAAGTATAAAAAAAACACCTGTTTTTGGTGTCAAGCCTTTTCTGAATGGTTATTTAGTATATTAATAAATAAGAAAGGGGAGAATCACACTCCCCTTTAGATTGTCTTTATGTTATTTTAATTTACATTCCCATTCCCGGCATTCCACCCATTCCACCTGGCATAGGAGGCATTGCTGATTCATTTTCTTTAATATCTGTAATTATGCATTCAGTAGTAAGGAAGAGACCTGCTATACTTGTAGCGTTTTGTAAAGCACTTCTAACAACCTTAGCCGGATCGATGATACCAGTACTAAAAAGGTCAACAAATTCTCCGGTAGCAGCATTGAATCCAAAATGAACATCTTTAGAGTTTTTGATTTTCTCAACGATGAGAGCACCTTCTTCACCAGCATTAGCTGCAATATGATAGGCAGGTTTTGTTAATGCGTTTTTGAGAATATCTGCTCCTACTTTTTCTTCGTGAGTTTCAAGTTTCATTTCATCAATTGCTCTTGCAGCGTATATAAGTGTTGCGCCACCTCCGGCAACAATACCTTCTTCAACTGCTGCACGAGTAGCGTGCAGAGCATCATCAACTCTTGATTTCTTCTCTTTCATCTCAGTCTCAGTTGCTGCGCCGATCTTAAGAACTGCAACACCGCTTGAAAGTTTTGCGAGTCTTTCTTGAAGCTTTTCTTTATCATAATCGGAGGTTGTGTCTTCAATTTGAACTTTAATCTGTTTTACGCGGGCATTAAGATCTTCACTACTTCCAGCACCTTCTCTTATGATAGTATTTTCTTTATCTATAATTATTTTTTTAGCTGTTCCGAGATCATCAATTTTAACTGATTCCAATTTTCTGCCCATTTCTTCGGAAATCAAAGTTCCACCGGTAAGGATAGCAATATCTTCCATCATGGCTTTACGTCTGTCACCAAATCCAGGTGCTTTTACAGCAGCCACATTCAATGTCCCGCGGAGTTTGTTCACAACTAAAGTTGCAAGTGCTTCGCCTTCGATGTCTTCGGAAATAATAAAGAATGGTTTTCCTGTTTGCGCAACTTCCTGAAGTATTGGTAACAAGTCTTTCATTACACTTATTTTTTTATCGAAAAGAAGAATGTATGGATCCTCGAATTCGGTGATCATTTTGTCAGGATCTGTTACAAAATAGGGTGAGAGGTATCCACGATCAAATTGCATACCTTCAACTTTTTCCAAATATGTATCAATTGATTTTGCCTCTTCAACATTGATTATACCTTCATTACCGACTGCTTCCATTGCTTCTGCAATTAATTTACCTATTTCTTTATCATTATTTGCGGAAATAGAAGCAATCTGTTCGATCTTATCATTTTTCTTAATCTCTTGGCTTAGTTCTTTGATCTTTTTTGCAACAACTCTTGAAGCTTTTTCAATTCCTTTTTTAAGGTACATTGGATTTACACCAGCAGTAACATGCTTAAGTCCTTCCTCAATAATTGCTTGTGTTAATATTGTTGCTGTTGTTGTTCCATCACCGGCTACGTCATGAGTTTTTTCTGCTACCTCTTTTACAAGTTGTGCACCCATATTTTCAAAAGGATCATCCAACTCTATCTCTTTTGCAACTGTAACACCATCTTTTGTGATGAGTGGTGAACCGAACTTTTTATCTAATACAACATTCCTGCCTTTGGGTCCTAATGTGACCTTAACAGCGTTAGCAAGCTCATCAACCCCTTTTTTCATTGCGGTTCTTGAACTGTGACTAAATTTCATTTGCTTTGCCATAATTATATAGCCTCCTACTTTATTTATTTCTCTTTTTAGCAATCACACTTATTGAGTGCTAAGGATAAGATAACCAATTTTCTGTCAAATAAAAATATTAATTTTAGAAAAATTGGTTGCCTGTAATTTTGGTATTAGAAATATACAAAAGTGGAAAGTTTAATGAAAGTTAGATTGAGAGCTATTAGAATAACTCTCATTATGCGTACATTATTAATGAAATCAAGAAATTACTAAAATTATATCACATTTTTTTAAGTATAAAATCTAATTAAAATATGCTTTAATTTCAACATATTATTAGATGCTGTTCTGTGTTTTGAAATGTAATTTCCAACTTTATTGGTATCTAAATCAATCATTGATAAATATTCATCAGATCTGTTCAATTTAGCAAGCTTACTATTAATTTTAGCAACAATTTTTTTAATATTTCCATTAACAACATATCCAGCTAGACATCCTGTAGGATAACGTTCATTTATAAAATTTTCAATTCCTGTTTCTACATATCTTTTAATTTGTGATGAAGCAACAACTTTAGAACCTATTTCTTTTTGCCAATCATTCTCGGATAGATTTTTTGCTTCGATATAATAAGTGAATGGTTTTTTATCTTGAAAAGTATATTTTTCAAATTTAATGTCTGGTCTGGGTGCAGTCAAAGGTGACATTAATCCTTGCGAAATTTCTTTTGAATATATTGAAACTTGTGGGTTAATACACCACTGTCCTGAAATTTTTAAATCATCTAAATACTCTAATAAATGTGCAGTAAAAGTATCTTCTTCCCAATTTGCATTATAACGATTATCCTCTAAAGCTAATTGATGAGCCTGAATTAGTAAATTTATGCATTGATAGCATAAACTATCAAAAAAGATTCCTTTTACATTCTTCCTAATCTGCCCTTTCATCTTTCCTTACTGCAATTTCATTAATTATTGAATGGGCATCTTCGATTCCTTGTGAACGAGTCCAGAATCTTTTTTGATTTGGTTTAATGATTAAAATAGTATCATCAGCATAATCATAATATTTGATTTGTTTTCTTATATAAATGTTTTGAGAATACTCTTTTATTGTATGTTCATTAATAATTTTAAGAATATCTCTAAATTGCTTTTCTGAGTTAATTATCCTTGGTTTCGTTACTTTAGGAGAATGTACAAATTGAATTGCAACTAAGCAAAGAGGAGTGTATGATGATACTTTATATACTCTTGAATTTACTTTTAAATCTCCGTAAACAAGAAATCCATTCATTTCATTACTTAACATTTGTGCATAAGACTCTGTTTCAGGATTTTGAGAATCTATTGATTTTAATGCAACTGATTTTGAGCCATTATTAAATAAATCCATTGCTATATTAACAATATCATTAATTAATACTCTATCTTTTTCTAGCATATTAAAGCTACACATAATTGCATCTTCAATCTCATTAATTTCAGAATAAATATTATCAATACATAAAAAGTTATCTTGTTTTTTTTGAATAATTGAATCAATTATTGTTGATATTTTTACAACATCTAAAGAATCAGGAATTGAGGGTAAATTGTATAATTCATTTGGTTTTATTCTTTCTCTCTCTATACCCCAAGATGAGGAAGTAAGAAATAAAAAATAACTACTAAATCTCGAGTTCAAATACCCGACAATTGCTTTTAATTTTTCTTCATCTTTTCCTTTTATACCAAGGATTGTACTTGTGAATGTACAAGGAAAATCTATAAAACTAGAACAAAACAAATTTCTTGATTGACCTTCCTTTACTAAAACATGAGGAGAATTGTATAATTCAATTTTACCTTCTCTTCGAAAAACATCAATTTGAGGAAGTTCTGAAACTTTACTTACGTTATAATATTTTAGATAGAATTCTTTAGCTTTTTTTGATTTGATACAACTATTAATCTGTTGTTTGTTCAAACTGCTTGTATAATATCTTTCTATATTTTTTGCATCAATAAAACCAAAATTTGATAGTTCAGAATTATGTTTTGGTATTGCTTTAGATTTTGCTAGAGGCTGAAATCCAACTTTATGCATGATTTCGTGGGAGTCGAGATAATCCAAAAAAAATGACTTATTATTCTTTGTTAACTTCTCAATCAAGAAATAATCACCCATTGTTCCCCATTGAGCAATTTTCCAAATTTTCGAGTTGGGTTGTTGGCAAATCTCACGAGGAAGAAATTTTATGTCAGAATTATCAACCAAAACTCCTTCAACAACATGATTTCTAATAAAAGTTTTTGGAGCCCAGTATTCTATTGTAGGGGATAGTTCTTTAGGGAATTCCTTTTTGAAATAAACAATACTCACGGGTGTAGTTGCAGAAGAGAAAAGTTGACCTCCAAATTGTTTTGGAGCTTTTCTGAGAATCGAAAGATTATGAATTTTTTTAACATAACAATCTTTAAACAACCATTTCCTAAAATTCTGGGCAGGTTTTTGATTATTTGTTAATAATTTTGTATTAAACAATAAAGCAATTTCTCCATTTGGGGCAAGTATTGTTGATTTGTGAATAAATGGTATTACATACTGTTTTGAAAATTTCAGATTTTCGCAGTACACCTTAACATTATCAGGTAGGTTATCAGTGCCAAATGGAGGATTACCAATGATTATATCATACTCGATTTTTTCAAATTCACCATCATGCGATATAGTGTCAGTTCGAAAAAGATTTCTTCCTACTTTATCTTTATTATCTTTTGATTCAGCATCAAAAATCAAATAAGGGAATTCGTCTCCGTTTTTTAACCAAACGTTCTTAGGATCTAAGAAATCTATTAGAGCTAAATATAAACTAAATGCTGCCACTCTGATTGATTTTCTATCACATTCAATACCAAATATATTGTTTTGCATAAGTTGTGACAAAACAGAAAAGGTAAGTTCTTTTTTGGGATGATCATTTATCCAATATTGTACTATTCGCTTGTAAGCTTGGGCGAGAAAAATTCCAGAACCACAAGCTGGATCCAAAACTTTCTGATTATAATTGAATCCCTTCTTAGGCAATACTTCATTAAGTACTAATTCTACTAATGATGGTGGTGTATAATATGTACCTGTATTTTTCTTTCTTACAGAATCAAATCTATTAAGGAAATTTTCGTAAATTTCACTTAGCAATTCAATCCTTATAAAACTAAAATTAAAAAGTCTCCAATTAGGGAATAAATTATTTTGTAATGTGTCAATATTCCCATCAATAAGGCATCTTCTTAGCAAATCTAAATGAGAAGATTTTACAGTATCCTTTTCATTTGGTTTTATTGGAAAAACATTTCCATTGAAATGTCTTTCAATTTCTTCAAATAGCAGATATGTTTTTTGGGGATCGTCTAGAATTTTTAAAAAATCATATTCTCCAATTTTGTCCCAGATCTCTTTGGGTATAGCCTTACGATCCTGTAAATACATGATAAAAATTGAGCGCATTAACAAGCTATGAATTATGTCGTGGTTTTTAATATCTTTGTTAAGTTTCTCAGCAAGATTTAGTAAGCTTTCAACAAGATAATGATCAACTTTGGTCTGAAGTTTTATTTTTTTTGAATATTCGTGAGTCCAGATCAACCCAGAATCAATTGCGGTAGAAGAGAAAATCTGTTTTATAATATGTAGTTTATTAACATCTGATTTGTGACAATTTTCAATTTCTAATTGTTGCAATTCTTCATTAATATTTATTGCCCTGTTAAGTAAAACTGGAGTAGCATTACAATTGTAAATTCTAATTTCGGTTGGTGAAGTAACATATAAAAATATTACACTGCTCTCATTCCAGATTTTTCGTTGAATTTCAGCAATTTCGTTGAGAGCATTATTATCAAAGGAAGTAACCTCTTTCATAAAAACTGCCGGTAATTGACCTGAACAGTGAACAGTATCAACTCCGATTTTCTCAATAAGCTCAAGTATTTCATTCGAAATCGTTTGATATGTAAAATCGAATTTTAATTCTTGTAAGAAAAAACCATCCTTCATAAGTTCAATTTACTCCTGCTAACAACAAAATTATTTTACTTTCTAAAACATAAATTATGTTAATTAGTCAAGATTTAAATATATAATATTAATTATTGTTTTGCTTTAATTTTTTTTACTTCTTTTCATTCTCTATATATAGATATATTTTTTGATATTAAATATGATCACTTCAGAAGAATATACTTAATCTCTCTCAGATATTTGAATCTACATTGTAGTATTTTTCTGATGATGAATACATATTTAGAAACATAAATAGTTGATTATAAATTCTAAATTATCAATTAAAGAAAAATTGGTTGCATATAATTTAAGTTATCGAAAAACTAAACACAGAAAATTAATAACGAAGGAAAAATGAGAAAAAAGATAATTTTCATATTTATATTTCTTGCATCTCTATTTGCGGCTGAGGCTACAGAAGTAAAAGAGAGAATGAATGGTCCAATAATAACCATCTACGAAAAAGTACCACTATTAAGGGATTATCGGATCAATCAACCAATTAAGGGTGCAATTCAGTGGGGACCAATTGGATTTGGAGTTGGTTATGTAGGATCTACGTTATACCTTAATCGAAACAAAGAAAATATTAGATGGACCTTAAAAGCAGCATCCGGAATAGGATGGGAGATTAGTAAAATATCAATGCTAGGAGGAGCTTTATATGGTGTATTTAATGGTATTAAGGCACAAAATAAAAAAAAAGATGACCACACATATTTCTTAAAAAAAGATGTAATAGGTTATGAAGCCAGTCTTATGTTAGATTCATTTCCATCATCAGATGCATGTACGAATAAGATAAACTCAAGTATCAAATTTACTATTGATTATCAATATCGATTCATTAATGAATTTCAATTTGGTATTGTTTGGTCTAGATGGCCAGATCTTGACGAAAGCAATCACATTTATGAAGAAACAAAATTTGATCTTAAAGGTATACACTATTATCGAAAAGGTAAAATACTTTCACCTTATTATGGATTAGGTGGTGGATTGTCATATGGTAAACGTCGTCATGGTGAATGGGAGTATGACGATGATAATATCGTTTCCAGTGGTTTATTCCCTTTCATAAACTCATCTGCAGGTTTAAGGTTCAGTTTCTTAGATTTTTTCTATTTGAAAATTGAATCGGATTTTGAATTATCATCGTTTTATTTTTATGCAAATTCTTATGAAGGCTATTCATTCTTAACCAATCTGACCTTTGGTTTGGTAGTCGGTGCAAAAATTTATTAAATTCTAAGGAGAATAATAATGAAAAAAATTATTTTAATATTTTTATTATCACTTTTAATAATCTCAGTTCAAGCACGACCAAGATGTGATAGACATAAAGCTAATTTATCAAGTTTGAATTATGAAATGACACGGGCGGATTCAGCGCATGGCTTTGATGTTTTACATTATGATATTACAATGCATATTCAAGAGGCAACTGGTTTTGTTTCAGGAGCTGTGATTGCGGTTGTAGAAGCTGAAGAAACAATTTCTGAAATTAGTTATGAATTAGAGCAGATGACTGTGGTTGATGTCCAATTAAATGGAAGTACAGCAAGCTATAGTTATGATAATAGTGTGATTACAATTCAGCTCGGCACTATAAATCCCGGAGAACAATTTACAACATTAGTAGAATATTCCGGCAATCCAATTTGGAACGGTTTAGGAATGTATTTCAGCAACAGTCATGTCTTCACTATTTCCGATCCAAATGCTTCCCGTTATTGGTGGCCCTGCTATGATCATCCCTGGGATAAAGCTGTCACAGATTTGCATATAATTGTTCGAGATGATTGGCTGGCAGCTTGTAATGGATTACGAACTTCGATTGTAGATAATGGTGATGGAACAAAGACTCATAACTGGGAAGGTTCAAATCCAATGGCAACCTATCTCGTATCCATTGTTGCCCAGAATTATGTGGAAATAAATGATTTATTTGGAGATATCCCAATCCAGAATTTTGCTTCTCCGGGTTTGGTTGCAAATGCAACCGAAGATTTTTCCAACCTGCCATTTATGATGGAAACATTCACAGAACTTTACGGTGAGTATCCATTCGAGAAGTATGGGAATGCTGTTACTAATTTTGCTACTTACAGTGCTATGGAACATCAAACGATGACAACCCTGGGAAGTGGCAATATCAATGGGAATCACGGTGGAGAGATAGTTATAGCTCACGAACTGGCACATCAATGGTATGGTGATTGTCTAACCTGCCTTACCTGGAAAGACATTTGGCTTTCAGAAGGATTTGCAACTTATTCGGAAGCACTTTATATGGAAGCCTGGCAGGGATTTGAGGCGATGGTAGATTATGTTTATTCCTCAATTCAACAATATTATCTTGCCTGGGGTGGAAGCTCACCTCACACTGTTTACGATCCTCCGCCCAATGGATATTTCACTCCTGCAACTTACGAGAAACCTGCTTCAGTTCTGCATATGTTAAGGTTGAAAACAGGAGATGAAGTTTTCTTCCAGATCATGCAGGAATATT
>JAVCCF010000160.1 GCA_030765625.1 Candidatus Tenebribacter burtonii | reverse complement strand
TTCATAATTGCCTTAGCTTTTATTTGACCAATTCCAGGAAGTTTTATCAATTTCTCGATATCAGCATTGTTAATATTAATCTTTGTGATCACTTCTTGTTCTGTTGGTTCTGTAATTTTTTGAAATACAATAATTAAAATTATTATAACAACAAGAATGAAAGCAAAAACAATTATAGTAGATATCAATTTTTTATTCCTTTTTTTGCTCATAAGTTATCTCCTTTTTAAAAGTGCCTGATTTACTAAATCTACAAAATCTATTTTCACGTCAAGATTATAATTGCATTTGTAAATTATTTGACAAGCTAACATTCAAAAAAAGGATTGTTCAAATTTCAGATTAGGGAAATTAATAATGTTAAAAAAGATAACGCAGATTATTTTCGGAGATCGGGATAAACGTGAAGCAAATAAAATGCAGCCCAGAATCTCACAAATAAACAGCATCTATGATTCTTTAAAGAGTATATCTGATAATGAGATCAGAAAGCAGATCCAGGTAATCAAGCAAGATATTCAGAAGATTCTTACTCCACTTGAAAATGAGCTTGAAGAATTAAATGAAAATTACCAGATCGAACCTGATGAGAATAAGAAAATCGGTTTGGGAAATAATATTGATTTACTTGCAAAGAATCTAAAAGATAAAACTCAATCTGTTCTTAATGATTATTTGCCGGAAGTTTTTGCAATTATTAAAGATACATGCCGTCGTTTGGTTGGATACGAATATGAGGTTCGTGGAGATAAAGAAACCTGGTTCATGATTCCATTTGATGTTCAGCTTATTGGAGCTATAGTTCTTCATGAAGGCAAAATAACTGAAATGGCAACCGGAGAAGGTAAAACACTTGTTGCAACAATGCCTCTTTTCTTGAATGCCTTACTTGGAAGAGGTGTTCATCTTATCACGGTCAACGATTACCTGGCTCAGCGTGATGCTGAATGGATGACTCCAATATTTGAATTCCACGAGCTTACTGTTGGATGTAATATTGGTGGAATGAGTAGTGAAGAAAAAAGAGAAACTTACAACTGTGATATAACTTATGGAACTAACAGTGAATTCGGATTTGATTATCTTCGTGATAACATGGCAATTTCAAAGAGCCGTCTTGTTCAAAGAAAATTACAATATTCAATTGTAGATGAGGTCGATAGTGTTCTTATTGACGAAGCAAGAACTCCGCTTATTATTAGTGGTCCCGTTCAGGAAAGTAAGAACTTCTTTAAGGAATTGAGACCAGTAATTCTGAAATTATTTAATGCTCAAACCATTTTGGTAAATCGTTATATTTCAGAAATAAAGAATGAACTAAAACATGAAAAATATGATGCTGACATAGTTGGAAAATTGCTATTGCTTGTACAAAGAGCAGCACCTAAAAATAAATCATTTACTAAAATGATGAAAGAAGGTGAACTTAAAAAATTAGTAACAGATTTCGAAGGGTATTATCTTCGTGATAAGAATATGTATTTAATAGACGAGGAATTATTCTATGTAATTGAAGAGAAGCAGAATAGTGTTGAGTTAAGTGAAAAAGGAAATGTTTTGGTTGCACAGAAGGAATCTGATCTATTCGTAATGCGAAGTTTAGATGAAATACTTGATGAGATAGATGCAGATGAAAATCTTTCCTTCAAACAGAAAATCAAGAAAAAGGAAGAAGAAACTTTTAAGTTTATGGATAAGAGTGAAAAACTACATAATATTAAGCAGTTACTCAAAGCTTATGTCCTTTTTGAAAAAGAAGTTGATTATGTAGTTGTTGATAATAAGGTTATGATCGTTGATAAATTTACCGGTAGAATGATGCAGGGTAGAAGATTCAGCGACGGACTTCATCAAGCACTGGAAGCAAAGGAAAATGTAAAAATTGAAGAAGCAACTCAAACCTTTGCCACAATCACATTACAGAATTATTTCCGAATGTATGATAAACTTGCTGGTATGACGGGAACTGCAATAACGGAAGAAGCTGAATTCATGGAAATCTATAAACTTCAGGTAAGTGTTATTCCTACAAATCTTCCAATCTCAAGAATTGATCATAATGATGTAATTTACATTACAAAAAATGAAAAATATCAAGCAATCTTAGATGAGATCGAATACTGGCACGAGAAAAAAAAACCGATTCTGGTTGGAACTGTTTCAGTTGAGGTTTCGGAGACTTTGGCCAGACTGTTAAGAAGACGCGGGATCAAACATAATGTCCTAAATGCAAAGTACCATGAACAAGAGGCTGATATTATTAAATCAGCGGGAGAGCCTGGTGCAGTAACAATTGCTACAAATATGGCTGGTAGGGGAACAGACATTAAACTTGGAGAAACTGTAGTAACTGAAGCAAAAAGTAACTACACCGGTTTATCAAAGAAAATTACTGAAGAGTTCCCATATGGTTTACCTTTGGATGGACTGCATGTTATTGGAACTGAACGTCATGAAAGCAGAAGGATCGACAGACAACTTCGTGGACGTAGTGGTAGGCAGGGAGATCCGGGAACATCCCGGTTCTATCTCTCTTTAGAAGATGATCTAATGCGGCTTTTTGGTTCTGAGAAAATTGGACCAATGATGGTTAGAATGGGATTGCAAAAAGGTGAAGCCATTGTTCATCCGTGGATGACAAATGCAGTAGGAAAAGCTCAAAAGAGAGTTGAGTCTTATAACTTTGAGAGTAGAAAGCAATTGATAAAATATGATGAGGTTATGAATCAGCAGCGTAATGTAATCTATAATTACCGTCGTAATGTACTTAAGGGATTTGATTTGAAGTTTGAGATCATCGAAATGATAAAAGATACAATTGCTGATATGGTTGATAGCATTATTGTCGATGAAAAGTATCCAGAGAACTGGGACATTAATGAGATATTAAATTGGACTAGAACGAATTTGAATGTAGTTTTATCTGAAAAGGATATTATTTCTGAAGGTATAAGGTATGAGACTCTGCTTGAAAATTTGTATGAGAGTGTTATAGAAGCATATCAGAAACGGGAAGATGATCTCAGCTTTGAACAATTGCGTGAGATTGAGAGACGTGTAATGCTGACAGTCGTTGATGAACTCTGGCGTGATCATCTACATGAAATGGATCTATTAAAAGAAGGTATTGGTCTGAGGGCTTATGGACAAAAGGATCCATTGATCGAATACAAAAAGGAATCATTCAATTTGTTCCAGACTTTAGTTTCCAATATAAATATGAGTGTCACAAAAAAAGTCTTTACAACTTATATTATTGCTCCAGAAAAGATACAAGATTTTTTGGAAATGGTAAAACAGCGGCATGAAGCAAGTTCTGCATTTGATGTCCCGTTACCAACGGAACCGAATGTGACTACAAATGCACCTGAAATACAGAAACTCCAACCTCGTTCAGTTGGAGAAAAAATAGGAAGAAATGATCCTTGCCCTTGTGGTAGTGGCAAAAAATATAAAAAGTGTTGTGGTAAAATCACATAGAATTACAACACCAAATATATAAGGAAGTAAAATGGCGGAAATAAGAACTAAAGAGTTTATAAAAGCGGTACTGACAGATAAACCGGCTCGAAAGGAACTTAAAAAGCTCGGACTAACTGAAGAAGAACTGGATGAACTGATGGAAGCTGTGGTAGTGCATCAGAAATCTAATAATTATAATAGAATATTAGGTAAAGAAGAACGTAGAATTATTACAACAGATGCCTTTGGATATCTGATTCATCTTCTCAAATTAGGGTCTGTAAATAAAGAAATATTTGAAAAAGTAATTGTTCTTTCTATTCAGCTGAATGGATTTTTAAAGAAGAAAATAACTAGAGATATGATTGATAATATTGTTAACTACATCATTTTTTCTGGAATTGAAGATGTCTCTGTTAGAGATCTATTAGATTTATTCTTCATCCAGGAAAATGAAATAAATTTTGATGAAGAGATAAATTAATATGGGGAAAAATCTAATAATCGTTGAGTCGCCAGCTAAGGCAAAAACAATTAGTAAATTCTTAAAGAATAAATTTGTAATAAAAGCATCAAATGGTCATATTCGAGATCTTCCAAAAAATATTATCGGTGTAGATCCAAAAGATAATTTTAAAGCTAAATATGTGGTTGATCCTGCCAAGAAAAAGATAATTAAAGAACTTAAACTCGCAGCAAAAAATGCAGATAGTATCTATCTTGCCTCAGACCATGACCGTGAAGGAGAAGCAATTGCCTGGCATCTCACACAAGTTCTGAAGAAAGAGATCAAAGATAAAAAAGTTCACAGGATCATCTTTAATGAAATTACCAAAGATGCTATTATAAAAGCTATGGAAAATCCAGGTGAGATCGATCAGAAGAAAGTAGATTCCCAACAGGCAAGAAGGATACTTGATAGAATTGTTGGATATAATGTCAGTCCTGTTTTATGGAAGATAGTTGCAAAGAATCTTAGTGCAGGAAGAGTGCAATCTGTTGCACTTAGAATAATCTGTGAACGTGAAGAAACAATTAATAAATTTGAGCCTGTAGAATCTTGGAACGTGTATGCAATGTTGTATAAAGATGATCTACCGGAATTTAAAGCGATTCTAAAAAAATGGATGGGGGAGAACCCGAATTTCAAGACTGAAGAGGAAGCAAAGGTTCTTCTGGAAGCAATTAAAAAAGATAAGTATCTTATCGAATCGATTAAAAAATCTGTAAGAACTATTAATCCTGGACCTCCTTACATCACAAGCACTTTACAACAGGATGCAGCAAGGATATTAAATTTCTCAGCAAAGAAAACCATGATGATCGCTCAACAACTTTATGAAGGGATTGAACTGGAAAAAGGTTCTGCTGGTTTGATCACTTATATGCGTACAGATTCACTTAGGGTTTCTCAAGAAGCTGTGAATAATTCACGACAATTAATTTCAGAACGTATTGGTAAAGATGCTTTAAATCCAAAACCACGTTATTTTAAAAATAAAAATTCTGCTCAAGATGCTCACGAAGCAATCAGGACAACAAGTTGTTTCAATGCTCCGGAAAGTATAGCTCAATATCTTACAAAAGATCAGATCAATTTATACACGATGATATGGCAGAAGTTTATTGCAACACAGATGTTACCTGTTAAGATGAACAATAAAGAGTTGGTTATAAAGATAGGTGAAGCAACCTTTAGTGCAAACGGAAGTTCAATTGAAAATAAAGGATTCTTGGTCGTGTTCCCGCATACCAAGGTTATTTTGGGTGAGAAAATTGATGATGGTTATTTAAAAGATGATATTCTTAAATCTAAGAAAACAACTTCAAAACAACATTTTACTAAACCACCATCTAGATATACGGAAGCCCTCCTTATTAAAGAGTTAGAATCAAAAGGGATAGGACGTCCATCAACTTATGCAGCTATAACAAATACAATAAGACTTAGAAAATATGTATTGCTTCAAAGTAAAAGATTCTTTCCTACAGAATTGGGTTTAACAGTTAATAAACTGCTTGTATCTAATTTTCATGAGTTCTTCAATGTAGAATTTACTGCAGCAATGGAAGATAGCCTCGATAAAGTAATGTATGGGGAAGTAGAATGGCATAACCTTCTTAAACAGTATTATGAATCTCTAAATGTGTTAATTTCCGGAGTGGATTTTAAGGAAGCAAAGAAAAGTGCTGTAGAAGAAACAGATCTTAAATGTGATAAATGTGGAAGCCCTATGGTCTTAAAATGGGGAAGAAACGGTCAGTTTTTAGCCTGTTCCAATTTTCCCGAATGTAAAAATATTAAAAATTTCACAAAAAATAAAGATGGAAAGATCGAAATTTTGAAACCAAAAACTCTCGACAAGAAGTGTCCTGAATGTGGTTCTGATCTTATTTTAAAAGAGGGAAAATTTGGTAAATTCATTGCTTGTTCCAATTTTCCAAAATGCAAATATACAGAACCTTATACAATAGGAATTAAATGTCCAGATTGTGAAGATGGTCAGATCACTGAGAAAAAGAACAAAAAAGGTAGATTCTTTTATTCTTGCTCAAATTATCCGGAATGTAAATTTATAACAAATAATAAACCAGTCGCCATAACTTGTCCTGAATGCGGAAATTATTACATGGAAGAGAAAAAGTCTAGAGAAAAAGGTGGATATAAAGAATGTCCCAAATGTAAGAACATTGTTTATTAAAGTGAGATAAATGTATTTTTCAGAAAGTTTAGTTAGTAGTATTCAGAATATTTTTACGCATAAGATGAGATCATTTCTGACTTTACTTGGAATTATCATTGGCGTATTCGCTGTTGTAACCATGTTCTCCACTATTTATGGAATGAAAACGCTGATAAATGAACGTATGAAAGAAATGGGTTGGAATAATTCTCTTATTATATATCCTTCTGCAGGAGAAGAGAATGTTTCAAGCAGAATGAGACATAGATTCAGACGTATTCAAAGAGAAGTGAAACCATTAACTTTTGAAGACTATCTCTTGCTCAGAAAAAATGTGGATTCAAAATATATTTATGGTCAGATAGAAACCTGGCAAAAATATCTTTTTAAAGATAATGAAGATTACTTAAATCTTAAAGCTACTAATAATGAATTTTTTATAAGTAAGACATACGTGATAAAAACAGGAAGATATTTTAACTCTTATGAAAGTCTTAACTCATTGAAAGTTTGTATAATAGGTTATCATTTTTCAGAAAAGTATTTTAAAAATAAAAATCCTCTTGGTGAGAAGATAAATGTTGGGAATCAACGTTATAAGATAATTGGAATTCTTGATAATGACAAACTTAATGCTAACGGAATGAATTTCAATACATGGGAAAGAAAACGTGATCTTGAAGCTGTATTCATTCCACTTTCAACAGGTGCAAAATATTTAAAATCCGATAATGCAATAGATTATATTTATCTTCAGTCAAATTCTGAGAGTGAATTTTCATATATGAAGAATTATGTCCGTCAGAATCTATTAGCAAATCATAATATGGGACACGATTTTGCATTTAACGATATTGGTGCTTTAATGATGAATATTACAAAAGAGATAAACGAGATGATGAAAAAATGGAACATAACACTTTCTGCGATCGCATCCATTTCACTTATTGTTGGTGGTATTGGACTGTTCAGTACATTACTTATTTCAATAAACGAAAGAATGAAAGAGATAGGCATTAGAAAAAGCATAGGCGCAACAGACCATGATATCTTTCTTCTATTTATTTTGGAAGCGATTACGCTTTCACTTATGGGTGCCTTTGTTGGAATATTGTTATCTACATTGCTGGTAAAAGTAATAACTGTAGCTCTAAAATTTAGTTTCCCTGTTCCAATAGAAGGTATTCTTTTAGGTTTAGCTTTTTCGTTATTTATAGGATTGGCTTCAGGAATTTATCCTGCTTATAAAGCTTCCAAAATAAATCCGATCAAAGCAATTTACTATTTTGAATAAGGTTCCTTCAAAAAAATATGATTTAATTTAAGCACTTTTTTCTATAATAATTAATATTAACCTAATTTAATACAACTTGACTATGTTTGTAAAGATTTTGATACCTCTGGCAAGTAGATTTTTATCAATAGCATAATTTAACCTGATCCAGTATTTACCATTTGAACCAAATATTTTTCCAGGCATTAATATCAATCCTTGTTTGATCAGTTCATCCGCTAGCAACATATCATCAGTTTTTATATTGATAAATAAATATGGTGAAGATGTATTTTCCAGAATGTTGATATTAGGTAAAAATTGTCTAAATTGCTTCAGCACAAAATCTCTATTAGAAATAAGTTCTAAACGAATTTTGTTCTGATCTATCATACCTTCAGTAGATAAAGCAGTAATTCCAACTTCTTGAGAAATGTATGGGGCACTGGTGCAAATATATTGGTGTGAAATAATAACAGGTTTAATTAGTTCGGGATCATTTGATACTGCCCATCCAACCCGCCATCCGCTCATAGAATGAGATTTAGAAAGACCGGAAATCACAATGATTTTTCCAGCTTTATCTAAAAAAGTAATTGGTTTTTTTTCTATATATAATTCTCTATATATCTCATCTACTACGATAAGTATCTTATTTTCAATACATTTAGAAACCATGAAATTTATCTCATCCTCTGAGAAACACTTTCCTGTGGGATTTGATGGATTATTTAAAAGTAGTACTTTAGTCTTGGAGGTAATTTTGTTTGTGAAGTCCTTACGATCCAGTTTAAAATTAGATTCCGGTGCAAGATCGAATTCAACAGCAATTCCACCCATCATTTTGATAATTGTTTTATATGCAAGATAAGTTGGATTTGCGATCAGTACTTCATCACCCGGATTAATAAAACTGAAAATTGAAGCAAAAATGGCTTCTTCTGCTCCAGTTGTAACACATACATTTTTATTAAGTGGTATATTATAGTATTTAGTTATTGCTTTTTGTAATTCCGGTAATCCAGCATTTGGAGTATATCGAATATCTTCTTCCTTAATGATATTAATTGCGCTTTCAGAAATAATTCTAGGTGTAGGGAATTGGATCTCTCCTAAACCAAGGTTAATTGCATCAGGTGGAGCTTTATCAAATAATTGTCGCAATTCAGATTTTTCTATGCCTTCTATTCGATTTGCATATTTTACGGGAATCATCTCAGAGCATCTTCCAAAATTACAGACCTATCACTTTTCTCATCTCTATATTTAATGATAATTGGACAGTAAATTGAAAACCTGTCATTACTTTTCATTTTGCGGGTGCCGGAAATTACTACTGCTCTTCGTGGGATATGCAATGAGTTGTTTTCATCTTTTTCAAGGAATTGCATATTTACAGCATCATAAACAGGTGTACCACCTGTTAATGTCACTCCTGCTGCTATTATAGCATTCTGCTCAATTACCACACCTTCGTAAATACCACAATTTCCACCAATAAATACATTATCTTCAATGATTACAGGATTTGCACTGATTGGTTCTAATACACCGCCAAGTTGTGCAGCAGCACTGAGATGTACATTTTTACCAACTTGGGCGCAAGTTCCGACAAGAGCATGAGAATCTATCATTGTGCCATCATCTACATAAGCACCAACATTTATATACATTGGTGGCATCATTATCACATTTTCTCCGATATGAGCACCTTCCCGAATGGATGAACCACCAGGAACCATTCTCACATTTTTTCTGTTTGTGATATTTTGAACAGGATATGTGTCTTTATCCATAAAGGTTCCTGATTGAATAACAGTTCCCATTTTGAATCCAGTAAGAATACCTTTCTTAACCCAGTCATTAGTGATCCATTTACCATTTATCTTTTCAGCAGCACGAATTTCGCCTGTGTTAAGCTTGTTTCTGAATTTCAGGAATAATTTTTTATCAGCATCATCAAACTTTGTTTTATTATATAATTCAAGAATTTGGGATTTTAAAATCATAACTTACTCCTTTTATATACGAATTAATGGCTCTGCAAAAATGAAAAAATGTTGTCTTTCTGAGGAAATCTTCGAAGTGAATTCTAACGAAGAATCTCATTATAAGCGGAGAACATTCCTGAGAAATAGGTGCAAAATTCGTCAGGATAACAAAACGCTCTATTTTGCGAAACTCTTTTCTAATCATAAAATTTTTTTCAAAAAATTTCCAGTAAACGAATTATTAACTTTTGCAATTTCTTCTGGAGTGCCTGTTGCAACAATCTTTCCACCTTCATCTCCACCTTCAGGTCCCAGATCGATAATGTGATCAGCACATTTGATAACATCCAGGTTATGTTCGATAACGATCACAGTATTTCCCATTGAAACTAATCTGTGAAGTACTTTTAGTAATTTTTTTATATCATCAAAGTGTAATCCTGTTGTGGGTTCATCTAAGATGTAAAGTGTTTTGCCGGTACTTGTTTTACTGAGTTCTCTTGAAAGTTTTATCCTTTGAGCTTCTCCACCGGATAGTGTTGTGGAAGCCTGTCCAAGTTTAACATAATCCATTCCAACTTCTTTCAAAGTTTGTAGAATTTTATATATTTTAGGAACTTTGTCAAATACCTTTATGGCTTCCTGAACATCCATTTTAAGAACATCTGCTATGCTGTAACCTTTATATTTCACTGCTAAAGTTTCTTTATTGTAACGTGTTCCGTTGCAGACTTCACATTTTACATAAATATCGGGCAAGAAATGCATCTCGATCTGCTTTACACCGCCGCCACTGCAAGCTTCACATCTTCCACCTTTTACATTAAAGGAAAATCTTCCTGGTTTGTAACCCCGCAATTTTGCCGCAGGAGTTTGTGAAAACAGGTTTCGTATTGGATCAAATAGTTTTGTGTAAGTTGCAGGATTGGAGCGTGGGGTTCGTCCAATAGGTTGTTGATCTATATTTATAACTTTATCAAAATATTCATAACCTTTTATTTTATTGAAATGACCTTGTTTCCTACTTGAATTATTTAGCTTTTTTGACATAGCGGGATATAATATCTGATTGATCAAAGAACTTTTACCCGATCCTGAAACACCAGTAACACAAGTGAATGAACCAACTGGTATATCGACATTGATATTTTTGAGATTATTTTGTAATGCACCAATTATTGTCAGTTTACGTTTATCCGGTTTTAATTTTTCTTCCGGTATCTCAATGCTTAATTTTCCTGATAAGTATTTCCCAGTCATAGATTTTCTTGATCTCAGCAGCTGTTCAATATTTCCTTGAAAGACGATCTCACCACCATAGATCCCGGCTTGAGGACCAATATCAATTATTTGATCGGCTGTTCTTATCATTTGCTCATCATGCTCAACAACAATAACTGTATTCCCAATATTTCTAAGATGAATCAGCATATTTATTAATCTTGTATTATCACGTTGATGTAATCCAATGGTTGGTTCATCTAATATGTACATAACGCCAACAAGGCTGCTCCCGATTTGACTTGCCAGTCTTATTCTTTGCGATTCCCCACCGGATAATGTTGGCGCTTTCCTATCTAAAGTAAGATAATGTAACCCAACATTTACAAGGAATGTCAGACGATTCTTAATCTCTTTTAATACTTCTTCCGCAATCAGTTTATCATTACCAGTTAATATTAATTCATCAAAAAACTTAATTGCCTTTGTAATTGACATTGTAGTTATTTCATTGATTGATAAACCGTCGACCTTAACTGCCAGACTCTCCTTACAAAGTTTTTTACCATTACAATCCGGGCATACTTTATTCCCAATATACTGAATGTAATATTTTCTCATATATTCAGATCTTGTTTCATTCATACGGCGGGAAAGAGTTGGAATTATGCCTTCAAATGAAGAGAGAAAAGAACCTGAGCCACTTTTTGAACTCCACTCAAATCTGATCTTTTGTCCCATGGAACCATAGAGTAACAGATCTTTCACAGTTGAGGAAAGTTCTTCCCATGGCTCATTGAGAGAAAAATCATATTCTCTTGCAATTGCCTTCAGCTTATTCAGTTGCCAGCTGTTTTTTTTCTTATTTAATGTACCCCATTGTTTTACAGCTCCTTCCATAATGGAAAGTGATTTATCGGGAATTATCAACTCGGGATCAAATTCCATCTTGGATCCAAGTCCGTTACATGATTTACACATGCCTATTGGACTGTTGAAAGAGAAATGTTGTGGTGTAAGTTCAGGATAACCAATCCCACAATTAGGGCAAGAATTTGCTTCGGATAGATTCTCAATGCGATTTTCATCAATATATTCTATTTTTATAAAACCACTAGTTAGTTTTAATGCAGTTTCAACCGAGTCAATTAATCTTGAGCGAATATTATCTTTTAAAACAAGTCGATCAACAACAATATCAATATCATGCTTACTCTTTTTATCGAGTGTGATCTCCTCACTGAGCTGACGCATAATTCCATTTATTTTCACACGAACGAAACCTTCATTCCTGGCTTCTTCCAGTTCCTCTTTATGTTCACCTTTCCGGTTTTGAACAATTGGTGCAAGTATTTGTAAACGTGTTTTATCCGGATTTTTTAATATGTGATCTACCAATTGATCAACCGTTTGAGATCCAACAGGATCACCACAATTATAACAGTACTGCTTACCAATTCGAGCATAAAGGATTCTTAAATAATCATAGATTTCTGTAACAGTTCCAACTGTTGAACGGGGATTTTTACTTGTTGCTTTCTGTTCAATAGAAATTGCTGGTGATAATCCTTCAATGTAATCTACTTTAGGTTTTCCCATCTGACCAAGAAATTGACGAGCATAAGCAGAGAGTGATTCTACATATCTGCGCTGTCCTTCTGCATATAGTGTGTCAAAAGCAAGCGATGATTTACCAGAACCGGAAACACCAGTAATAATAACCAATTTATTTCTGGGAATTTTTATTTCGATATTCTTAAGATTATGTTCCCGAGCACCTTTGATGTAAATTTCTTTTTTCATTAATCTCTTATCCGGTGCATCTGGTTATTGAAGCTCCTTTAATTGAGTAATATAGGAATCAATCTCAACAGAATCCTGATATTCACGAATCTTCTCAAATAAGTTAATTCCTCTTTCAATTTCATTAGTGTAAATTGCAGCTTGGTAGATGAGCTGTATAATATTTTTATCTGTACGATTATAATAAACAGCTTTTTCTAAATAAGAAAAACCTTTTTCAATTTCATCAGATTCAAACGAATTAAATGATGCTTCTGCATAGATTTGAGAAAGTCCTTTGTAGAACCTGCTTTTTTGATCAATGAAGTCTATTGCTTTTTCCATGTATTTAATTGCATTTTCATAATCATTTTTTGAATGAGCGAATCTGGAAGTGCGCATAAAGGCAGCACCATAATTGTTTAATAACCTTTTCATGTTTGTGTCTTTATAGATCGAATCATCCATAATACCACGGTAGGAATAAACTGAATCAATATTTGTTACTAATCTTTCCATATCAAATTGATCTCTACCCTTTACTGGAACGAGTCTGCTTACCATTCCTTCATTTCTGAGAAATTCAGTAAAACCTGTAGGATCTGGTGTTGTTACAGCAAAGTATATTGGTCGTTTTCCATAATTGTCTTTAATTATTTGAATTACGGCAAGATCTTTCACATATAAGATCTCATCTTTTGGAAAAGTAACAATAAATTCATCTCCTTGAACGGTACCAGTTATTTTAAGCTTTGTATCTTGAGAAATTCTTCTTGGATATAATGCCGTTCTAGGGTCATCCTGGCAAAGATCAATATCCCTTTCAGGAATGTTAAATTCTACTCCTTCGTGATCTCTTAATTGTTTAATGTACCAGGGAGTATTTAATAAACTTAGATTCGCAATTGTCACATCTTTCCTGATACCACTGCCTTGTTCATTTTTATAATCCATTGCTTTAGTAATTAGGACTTTAGTTTTTTCTGTAGGAATAGTAGTTTGATGGTACATATTTCCATTAATATCTTTGTAGTTATTTTTTTTAGGAGGAATGTACTCATTTGCAGCGGGATCAAAAACAGCTTGTGCATACCAAACCGGGAATGTGTCATTATCTCCATTTGTGAAAATAATAGCATTTTCTTCAACACTATTTAAAATGTTCTGTCCGTAATCTAGTGCAATATACTCTCTGGAACGGTCGTGAATAAAATACTGGGAAGCCAGATTGATGCAGGGAAGTGCCAAGACTATCACGACAAGTAAGCCTGTTAATATCTTCCCTTTTTTTCTGACGAGATCTATCAAAGCTATTGAACCAATTGCCATCCATACAGTCCAAAAATTATAAGCTGTTGTAAAAAAATAATCACGCTCTCTCACCTCAGCATCAGAAAGATTAATTACAAAAACCATTGCAATTGAGACCATAAACATAAATGAGAAGAAATAAGCAAAAGAGTGCTTGTTTTTCTTAAAATGATAATAAGCTCCGCCAAAACCAAGAAAAGTTACTATTAAATTTGATAACAATTGAATAAATGCTTTTGGAGTATGTAACAATTGAGATAAGGTTTCCGCATGAAAAAACTGCCAGCCAAAATAGGTAAGAAATTGATCTTTTATTTGGTAGAAGAATGTAGCTCGCCGAACAAACATACTGGTTACACCATATTGTCTTCTGAGAATATAATCTGTAAAAAGTTTAAGTGTGTGCGGATACCCTTCATTGATAAAAGGTCTATGAGAGGCTCTGATATATAAGAACAGGTGAGTAGAAACTGCCACTCCAATCAGGAATAGAGCAAATAACCAGACTTTTGTTGAAACCTGTCCTCTCAAATGATAAACGAGAATTCCTAAGAAACCAACTGCAAACATAATCTTGGGTAGATCCGGTATATGCATTGATTTACCAATATTTAAAAAGATCATATAAATGGCAAATAATCCTAAAATGTATACAACAACACGTTTCCAAAATGTTGAAGTTCGAATTGAACTTTTTAGCATTGGATAAACAGCAATGAATAAAACTGCAGGGGCAATTTGAAGTGAAGTTTGATGAATACCAAAACCAAGGAAGAAAATGTAAACAATGAGTAGTAACAAATTCTGATGTGAAAGGTCTTCCGATTTCTCTACCCATATCATTGTAAGCCATACAATTAAATTAATTGTAAAAGCTAATCCTGAATAAACTTCTGCTTCAATCGCATTATTCCAGAATGTGAATGAAAATGCTGTATAGAAAGCAGCAAGAAAACCACCAATATAAGAGAGATATGCATCCTTAGGTTTGATCCACATAGTTATGAACTTTACTGTGAAAAAGTATGTGAACATTACAGCGAATGCGGAGAAAAGAGAAGACAGGAAATTGATGACAATAGCGTGAGGAATATTAGCACTAAAAATCGAGAAGAATCTCCCGAGTAAAATGTAAAATGGATTGCCCGGAGGATGGGGAACACCCAGAATACTGCTGCATGTAATATATTCTCCTGCATCCCAGAAGGAAAGAGAACGAGCCATTGTGAGCCAGTATATTAAAATCGTGAAAGCAAATACAAACAATCCTATAATTAGATTATATCGTTTATTTATAACAGGTTGAGGTCTTAAATTCATTTATAACTCCATAAAAAATATTTTTAAGAAAAGTTGTTTTATTAGATAATCCCGTCAAGTATTATTATAAATGTTAATATTATTATAATTTAACTTTGATAACTCTGATTACTCTTCAGATATTATGAATAAAATAGTTAATGTTTTATACTCAAAATATAATTTTCATCTTGGAGCGAAGCGGAATGTTGATTAATGTTCTGCGTGTGCGGCGGGATCGGAACGATCACGCCTAAAACAAACAAACCAAACCCTAGATCGGAACGATCCAGGCAAAAATCACCGTGAGACCAAACTGCTGACACGCTTGTTAGCGGTATTTCTATTATAAAATCACAATTCATCCTATCTAGAAACTCCGAACTTAAAATTAATAAAATCAAGAATTATAAAAGAATTATAAAAAGGCTTATTTCCCAATATCCCATTTAATTTTGATTCTTTAGATAATTCGTTGTTATCAAAAGCTAATTCAGGATTATTATAAATAAATTTCCCAATTCTAAGTATCCCTTTAGTTTTTTGTCTATAAGAATTGAAATTTGTTTCGATAGTACGAATGCTATCTTTAATTAATTTTTTATTATCAGTTTCACTAACAAAAAACTGCCAATCCTTTTTTTTAAGAAATTTTAAAGAAGAAGTACTATGACCTGTATCATAGAGTATTTTTTTTATTTCACAATTATTTAAAGTAATGTTAAATATCATTTCATTTTCAGGATTATTAAGTGTATTAATAAAGTTGAAATTGTAATCCAATTTATCAATTATTTCTAAACTGTCAGAGATTAAAATCTGATTTTTTATGAAATCAATAACTAAAATCTTGTTATTAAAAAAATCAGTACCAAGAAGTCCGATTTTCTCTTGTCCTTGTTTTGCTCTTTTTTCTCCAAAGTTTTTTAGATGTTTAAATTTGAAATTTGAAAAATTATGTTCTCCAATAGAACCGTTAAAATAAATTTCATCATTATTTAAACTTGAATCGTTTTCATTAATTAATTTAGATAATTGATATCCAAAAAGGATTGAATCGGGGCACCCAGTATCAAGTTGTAGATATTGTTTTTGATCAATTCCATCAAATGAAATTGGAATTTGTAAAATTGCTTTTGGTAAATCTGGATAATCAAACCAGTTTATTGCAACCCAATCTAGTTTTTTCATCTCAACTCCTTAGATAAATTGCCTGTAATGTTTTGCGTGTGCGGCGGGATCGGAACGATCACGCCAAAGACAAACTGACCAGACGTTTGAATCGGAAGGTTCAAGACAAAAGCACCACGAGACTAAACTGCCGACACGCTTGTTAGGTGCAACTCTTTCATTTCAAAAGCAAACATTTATTTATGGCTTCAGTTTCGCCATTAATATTCAGGTTATAATAGTAAACACCGCTAGAAACAGGTTTACCAGCTTGGTCTGTGCCGTTCCAGGTTACTGAATTAATGGGGTGGTTAGTTGATGAGTTTATGGGAATACCTCTTACTTTCTGACCTTTTAGATTGTAAATTCCAATTTCCGCTGAGTTAGTTTCAATGAAGTCTGAGATCAGAAAGCTAATTTCTGTAGAGGGATTGAAAGGATTTGGATGATTCGACAGGTAGATTGATTGTGATAAAGGATTTAAGTTATTATTCTCGACTCCAACATCTTCATTAATAAATAAATATGCAGAGCCGGTAAATTGACCAACACCATAAGCTCCAATTAATAAATTATTATCGTAGTTTGACAGACTACATCCAAATCCGTCATTTACAGTAGAATCAGAAGCACACAACCTTGTCAGTTCATTCCAATTATTTCCATCATTTTTAAAGTGATATACAAAACCATTTATGTACTCATTACCACTAGCACTCACATAAAGATCATCACCTGCAAGAAGAAGATTCCCGCCAAAAAAACTAAAAAATATTGGATCAATTGCAAAAAGTTTTACATGATCTTCCCAATCTGACCCATTACGTTCAAATATGTATGCAGAACCCGATAATATGTAGGCACCTTCATCAAGAAAAGCTCCACAGGCTACGTAATCTCCCGATATTGAAACAGAAGTCCCAAATGGCCCTGTACCAGTTTGGTTAAAATGAGTTAATTTATCTTGTTCAATCCATGACATGTTTTCAAAATGAAAGATGTATACAGAGCCTGTACAATCAGCAGTAATATCATCAAAAGGAGCAGCTATTGCAATGTAATCTTCATCCATTGAAACATTCATGCCGAATAGATCTCCCTGTTCTCTATCCAAAGCAATCAATTTCAACAGCTCTTCCCAATCATTTCCATTTCTTTGAAAAACATAAGCAGCTCCAGTATTAACATCAACTCCCGGTGCTCCCACAACTAAGGTTGAATTAGATAGATAGATATCCTGTCCAAATACATCATCAAAAGTTCCATCAGAAGCAAGGATTTTAGTTTGTTCCTCCCAGACAGAGTTAATGTTTTGAAATATGTATACTGCTCCTTGGATATCATCTACTCCGTAGGCACTAATAGCCAAATAATCTCCGCTTAAGCAAACCGATGCACCAAATTTATCCCCTATTTCAGCGTCAGAAGGTATTAGCTTCTGCTGTTCTTCCCATTGATCACCAATTCGCTGGAATAAATAAACTGCCCCGGTACTGTCATTGTCAAAGAAAGCACCGGCAGCAGCAATATCAACTTCAATACTAACCGAAATTCCAAATTTGTCATTTATCTCTCCATCTGAAGCAAAGATTTCCTGCCATTCGATCCAGTCTTGACTACACAAATTGAAAGCAACAAATAGTAATAGAATAATACATATATCGGACTTTTTAGAAAACACCATTACTCCTCCTGTAAATCTCTATTTTTTTTCATAATACAATTTATTATTTCTTTTATCTCAGGTTTCACGAATTTCATATATCATTCTTTCTTATTATGGTTCTTACTAAAATGCACCTAA
>JAVCCF010000062.1 GCA_030765625.1 Candidatus Tenebribacter burtonii | reverse complement strand
GTTACAGTTACCCTGCCTATAATGATGAAGATGAAAAAAAGCTAAAGGATCTCATGAAGATCCAACATTCCTTTGGATTAAACATAAAATGGGTTTCTCCGGAAGAATATGATGAGTTGGTACCTGGGATTAATCCTGAAGAGCTGCGTGGTTCCACCTATTCACCAGAAGATGGTTCAGCTTCTCCTCTCCTTTCTATTAACGCTTTTTATTTTAAGAGTTTAGAATACGGTGCAGAATATAAGTTTAACGAAAGTGTTATTGAAATCGAATTAACAAATAACAAGATTACTAAAATTATTACAGATAAAGCTCAATATTCTGCCGGTACGATCATAAATGCTGCCGGTAATAATGCAAAAAAAATTGGAGAGATGGTGGGGCTTGAACTGCCAGTAATTCCCGATAGTCATGAGGGTGCGATAACAGAACCTGTAGACAGATTTTTTGAACCGATGGTAGTTGATATGCGTCCTATAAAAGGTTCAGCAAATTACTATTTTTATCAAAATAATGAAGGGCAGGTAATTTTTTGTATAACTCCTTCTCCTTCTATAATTGGAACAGATAGCGATTCAACTTCTGAATTTTTACCGCAAGTTGCGAAGAGAATGGTTGAGCTCTATCCACGTCTTGCCAACTTAAAAGTCCGTAGAACCTGGCGTGGACAATATCCTATGACACCTGATGGTTTCCCTATCGTTGGAAGGTCAAAAAAAGTATTAAACCTGATAAATTCTGTTGGAATGTGCGGTCAGGGTTTTATGCTTGGCCCGGGTATGGGAGAACTTGTAGCTCGTATTACAATGAATGAACTTTCTGAAGATGATCTGAAAGCGTTAGAAAGTTTTGATCCTTATCGTGATTTTTCTGGAATGGAGCAGTTTAAATAAATGAAAGTTCAGATTGAGAAAATTGAGAGTTACGATTTTGATAAAATATATCACTTTATTGAAAAACTCCAGCTTGAAAAAATTTTACTTGATAAGCAAAAGATTCTCTTAAAACCTAATCTCCTTGGTGCTTTTCCTCCTGAAAAAGCTGTGACAACAAACCCTGTTGTTGTTGATGCAGTTATTACATTTCTGAAGAAAATTGGAAAAGAGATAATTTTAGGAGATAGTCCGGGAGGATCAACATCTGTTAAACTTGTTTGGGAACTAACAGGAATGAAACAATTAGCAGAAAAACACAATATCCCGCTGGTTAATTTTACAACAGGTGGAATAATACATCAAAGGACAAAAAAATTAAAGTTCCCTATTACAAAATATATCTGGGACGTAGATGCCGTCATCAATCTTTGCAAATACAAAACACATAGTTTAATGTCGTACACAGGTGCTGTAAAAAATCTATATGGTCTTATCCCCGGTTTAAAAAAATCTGACTATCACAAAGAGCACCCGGATCATACTCAATTTGCAAAAGTTATTTCAGGATTATATTCAATTGTGAAAGAAAGAATTGTATTTAACATAATGGATGGAATTGTAGGTATGGAAGGAGAAGGACCTTCGGCTGGAGATCCCAGGAATTTTGGAGTAATGTTTGCCAGCGAATCTGCTTCTGCACTAGATTATGTTGCTTCAAGTATGATGGGTTTCCAACCTGAGAAATTAGAATATATTTTACCTTCTTTAGAAGCAGATAACATAAAAGAAGATGAGATCGAAATACTGGATGAATGGCAGAATTTTAAATTTCATAAAGTTAAGATTAAAAAAGTTGGTTTATATGTAAAAATATTAGCATATTCTCCAAAAATATTAAAAGATGTTTTCAAAAAGCACTTTACATACTATCCAGATTTCAATGACAAATGCAGGAAGTGCAATATCTGTGTGGAAAGTTGTCCTATGCAGGCTATGGAGTTAAAAGAGGGAGATGCACATCCAACCATTGACTATGACAAGTGTATAAAATGTATGTGCTGTCATGAGATGTGTCCATACCAGGCAATTTATGTGCATAAAAGTTTTTTAGCGAAGTTCATAATAAAATAATTTTAATTTCTTCTTGCATTCAGAATTGGTTCTTTTTTAAATTGCAAAGCAATAAGGAGGGGAAATAAACTAAGTATGGATAAATTCAAGTTTTCTAAAAAATCATTTGTTTACATTATCATAATTTTGCTAATATTATACATCATTTTCTTTGACAGTGCCAGTTTTTACAAAACGGATAGAATAAAACATAAACTGGTTTCTCTTCAGCACGATATTGAGGAATTAAAAAAAGATAATGAACAACTAAAATTGGAAAATGAAAAATTGGAAAATGATAAAAATATTTGGGAAGAGAAAGCAAGAGAACTTGGAATGCAAAAAAAGGGTGAAGAGATATATATATTCAAAGAAAGTGAGGGTCTCTAATTAGCGATAATCTCTGAAATTAATAAAATTTGGTTTAAGGACAATTTTGTTTTTTATGAAAAGAGTTTGACAAAAAGCAACTTGTTTTTTCTATATGGTAAAAAAAAAATGAAAAATGTTCGTTATAATTAATTAATAAAATTGTTATTGAAATTTTAATTTCGGAAATAGTTATTATTTATTAAATGTGTTACTATCGTAATTATGGTATTTTGAGAGTTAATCTATTTTATGGAGGAAAAATGAAAAAATTATTTTTGTTTATGATTGCAGCTTTTTTACTGTTGGGTCTTTCGTTAAATGCGGCATCTAAGGAAAATTCGATCAAAGATGCAACAGGATTGGCACCTTATCAACTGTTCAAACAGGCTGAAAGCCAGCCAGCAGGATTTCCAAATCCAGGTGATGATCCCGATTATCAGGCTTATGCTTACAATGCTTATGATGCATCCGGCGCTGTAGCTGAAGGGCCTATTACTTACGTTTTGAATAATCCTGCAGGTCTCACTGCTTTGGCAGCTACCACTTCGACAGACTTTCTTGCTGGTGCATGCTGGATAGCTGATGAGGAAACCTGGTATGCATGCCAGTATGGCGGTGGACTTTATACCATCGATATTACTACTGGAGCTATGACTAATGTAGCTACTTCTATCAGTCTTGGTGGTATTGAATACGATGATGCTTCCGGCCTTATGTATGGTACCGATGGAACAAGCCTTTACACTGTTGATTGGACAACAGGTACAACTACATTAATAGGTTCTCATGGTCTTGCTGACACAATGATCGGTATTGCTGGTGACGGTGAAGGAAATCTGTATGGTGTTACTGTTAGTTTCACTGCTATCGCTCCATTATACCAAATTGATTTGACAACAGGCGTAGCAACATCTATTGGCTCAACAGGCGGGCAGTTGTTATATGCTCAGGACCTTTCATTTGACAAGGATGCTGGTACTCTGTACTCAGCAGCATATTTTGGAGACGGAACTCCTTCCGGTCTTTACACAATTGATACCGCAACTGCAGCTATGACACTTGTTGGTAACTTCCCAGGTGGTATGGAAGTATCCGGATTTGCCATTCCTTATACTTTGGCAGAACCTGGTGCTCCAGCAGCTCCAACAAACTTGGCCGTAATAGCCGGTGCCGCTGGTGCACTGCAATGCGATATCAGCTGGACTTGCCCCACTTTAACCTTTGCAGGCGATCCACTCACCGAATTATTGGAAATGAGAGTTTACAGAAACGGTGATCTTGTTTATACCGATTCTGCTCCTGTGATCGGTGGTAACGGTAGTTACCCAGATTACCCCACAGTAGCTGGTATGTATGATTATACTGTTCTTGGCTATAATACTGAAGGTGAAGGCGCTCCTGCCGGTGAAGAAGTCTGGGTTGGAGAAGACATCCCGGATGCTGTCACAAACCTGGTTCTTACAGATGTGAGTACCACTACTCTGATCGCTCAACTTGATTGGATAAATCCAACCGCCGGATTCCATGGTGGTTATTTTGCCGGTTGTACCGATTACGAAATCGAACGAGTTAATGATGGTACAATTTTTAACGTAACAGGCTCTACAACAACCTGGCAGGATGCAGTTCCCGCCCCAGGTATTTACAGCTATACTATTACTCCATTTAACGGTTCAGGTAGTGGACCATCCACAACCTCAGCTCAGGTTGGTATTGGTATTTCCATTGTACAAGTAGGAAATCAGGAAGTTACAGATTATCAGATGCCGATGAATATTTGGTATGAAAACAGCATCGTCGAATGCGTTTATGATATGGAATGGATTGGAACAGATATGCTTATTAATGCGCTTGCATATCATTCCAATATTACGAGCACAGTACCTCCATTTAATCTTGAAATCTGGCTTGGTGAAGTCGATGTTGATGATCTTTCAGGTGGATTTATTAATGCTACTCAATTAACAATGGTTTATGACGGTACTATTGATGTAACACCCGGTGATCATTGGATAGAATTATCACTTGATACACCATTTGAATATACTTATGCTCATAATCTTGTAATGGGTATCGTTAAAGATGATGGTGAATATTATACTACATCTGACGTCTGGTGGACCACTGAATCCGGTACTGCTAATCGTTCAATCCATCAATATAATGATACAACAGAATATACTATTCAAAGTCCACCAACCAGTCCAAATCCAAAAACCACTTATCCGGATGTACGCTTTTATTACTCTGTACTGGCACACGGTGATGTAGCAGGAGTTATTACAGATAATGTAACCAGTAATCCCATTGATGGTGTAGAAGTTTTTGTCGGATCTTTTGGTCCGGCAACTACAAATGCATTAGGAGAATATCTTATTGAGGATATAGTAACTGGTCTGCAACCTGTAACTGCCACAAGAGATGGATATTATGATTTCTTCGGAGAGGTTGATGTGCTTGCAGATATAGTTGTTACATATGATATCGGCATGGATGTTAATCTGTTTGGAGCACTTGATGGAACAGTTACCGATGCTGATTCTGGTGATCCATTAATAGGTGCTGAGATCAGCGCAATAAGTCTTGCTGGATATGAGTATAATGCCATAACAGATGATGACGGATACTACTCTATAGTAGATGTAGTTGCAGAAACCTATGATGTCACTTGTGCTTTTCCGAACTATCCAACCGGAATGGAACAAGGAGTGGTAGTCATAGACGGAGCGGTCACCACAGTCGATTTTGCCCTGGAAGGCTATGCTTACTGGTGTGATTTCGAAAGCAATGACGGCGGCTTGATTAGTAGTAACGCCTCCGGTTGGCAATGGGGAGCATTTACCTCCGGGCCAATGGCTGGATATTCCGGTACTAATGGCTGGGGAACTGTAATTGGTGGTCTTTATGCTGCTTCGTCAAATTACACCTTAGATACACCTGCACCATTCTTGATCACGGAACCAAATGCCGAGTTAAGATTTTGGCATTGGTATGACATTGAGACAAGCTGGGATGGCGGTAACGTGAAGGTTTCTACCGACGGTGGTATTTCCTGGTCAGTAATTACATCAACAACCGGCTATACCGGAACGGGAAATACTTCCAATCCATTAAGTGGAGAACCAATTTTCTGTGGAACTACAACTTATAATTACTGGCATGAGGAAGTTTTCGATTTATCAAGTTATCAAGGACAATCTATAATTATCAGATGGCACTTCGGTTCTGATAGCTCGGGTGAATATGCGGGTTGGTATATCGATGATGTATCCCTAAGAGGCGCAGAAATACCGCAACAAGGTTCATTGGAAGGAACTGTTACTGAATTCGGTACCGGTAATCCAATCGAAGATGCTGTGGTAACAGTCGGAACAGGCTTGAATGCTACAACCGGAGCTGACGGAACTTATTATATTCCGGCTATCTGGCCGGGAATCTATGACATTTCCTGTGTAGCACCTTTGTATCTTGATGCTCAAGAATTAGGTTTTACAATTGCCGAAGGAGCTAATACTCTTGATTTTTCATTACTCTGGTCAGAAATTGCAGTCGATGTTGTAGAACTTAATTGTTACTTGCCTCCTGATGACATAGAAGTGCAGACCTTCACCATCACAAATAATGGTCCTGGTGATCTTGACTATAGTATTGGTCTTGAATATCCGGAAGCAATCAGCGTAAGACAAATGCCTATTACCAGAAAGGTACAGAATACCATATCAAAAGCTACTGTAACAACTCCTATTGAAACCAGGAATGTAATGAGCTCGGATAGAGATGAGAGTCCCTATTTAAGTAGATTAAGTTCTGAACTTTCCAGAGAAATGTGGGATCTTCAATTCAGCTTTGATGCAACAGCCGTTTCTGGTGCTGCTGGAAATGCCGGAGCAGAATTTGATGGAACTTACTTTTATACAACCCGCTGGGCTTCCAACCTGATTCACAAATATGACATCAATGGTGCTTTGGTTGAGGAATTCTCGATTCCTGGAGTAACAGGTCTGCGTGATCTGGCTTATGACGGAACTCATTTCTATGGCGGTGCTTCCGGCAACGTGATCTATGAAATGGATTTTGATACACACACATTGATCAGCTCCATTAATTCATCTGTTGCAGCAAGAGCAATTGCTTACAATGAAGACCTTGATGCCTTCTTTGTTTCTAACTTTGCTGATCCGGTTGGTTTAATTGGACATGATGGAACAACCATTGCTACTTTCAACTGTGGTTTAGCCGGTACATATGGTTTTGCTTATGATAACTTAACCGATGGCGGTCCGTATCTCTGGATTTTTGACCAAGGAGCTGGTGGTGGTTCACCACAACTTATTCATCAGATGGATGCTTTAACATATACAATGACAGGTGTTACACATGACGTATCTCTTGAATTACCAGACCCAAGTGGAATTGCCGGTGGTTTATTTATAACTACAGATTTCGTATCCGGTATCGTTACACTAGGCGGTTTGCAACAAGGTGTTCCAGATCAAGTATTCTGTTATGAATTAGCTCCGTATTCAACCTGGGTAGCAGTTACTGCTAACAGTTCAGGAACAGTTCCTGGTAACGGTGGTACAGTATTAGTTGAAGTTACCTTTGACGCAACAGATCTTCTTATTGGGGATATATTCACAGGTAATCTGGCGATAGCTAACAATTCCAACTATACTCGTGGTGATGACTATATAATTCCTGTAATGCTAATAGTTTCTGGAAATATTCCACCTATTAACCTAAATGTTGACGAAGTTACAGCTTTGTTTACTTGGGATACCCCTCCTGGATCTGACATTACTGATTCCGGAAATAAAGAACAAACTAAGAAAGAAATGAATAGCAGATCACGGGATTTGCTTGGTTACAACGTATTTCTTGGTGAAGATCAAGTAGGAACAACTACAGCAAATGAATGGCCATATGAAGACCTTATAATAGGTGATTATTATGTTGCCGGTGTTTCTGCAGTTTACGATGATGGTGAATCTGAAATTCAAGAATTCCCATTTACATACATTGGAACAGATGCCGGAATTATTATTCCTCTTCAAACAGAACTGAGCGGTAACTTCCCAAATCCATTTAATCCTGTTACGCAGATTGCATTCTCACTTAATGAGCGATCTCACGTTCAAATAATGATCTATAACATTAGGGGACAGCTAATTAGAACATTGGTAGATGATCAACGTGATGCTGACAGTTACGTAGTTATCTGGAATGGTACTGATGATTCGAACAAATCAGTATCTAGTGGAGTGTACTTCTATAAAATGAGATCAAGTAACTATACTGCTACTAAAAAAATGATACTTATGAAGTAAGAGAATTTAGCCTGACCACTTGCGAGTGGTCAGGCAACTATTCACCTTATGAAATAATAGAATTTTGCCCCGACCTATTTTTGGAAGGGGCAACTTTTTATTTCTTATAGAATAAATATTAAACCTTGCGAATGGTTGTAAATATTCGTAATGGTTGAATAAACAACGCCCGGTGTAAGCCGGGCGTTGTTTATTCTTTTCTTGTTACGAGTAAGTTTTACTCGTAAACATTAGCCTTGATCTTCGGGAAAACATAGGAATCAGATTGGGAAAATTTATGAATATTGAGAGTTATTTTCTTTTCAGGTTTTTAATAGTATTTTCTAAATGATTGTAAGCCCGATTACTTTTTGAATCCCAATATTGTATTGATTTCTCAAAATATTCAGATGCCTCACTAAATTCTCTTTTACGAAGATAATAGTAACCTACTTGATCATATTTTTCTGCAATATATGGGTTATTCTTCATATAGTAATGATTAAAAACGATTGAGTCATATTTTTGCATAATTTCATCTGAAGTAATTTTATCCAAGATTTTTTTTAAATTAGCAATAACTTCTGGAAATTCAGAGTAGGTTTTAATTCCACCTTTAACAGCACCGGTATAAAATGATTCAATATTTTGAAGTTCCAGACCTTTCTTTATATTAAATACAGATTCATCGAATTTTTTAACACTCCAATAAAATTCTCCAAGACTAAAATAAGCATCTTGTGGAAATGGATGAAGACTAATTGCTTTTTTATATGCTTCTTCTGCTTTTTCATTATCGAATTTTTTATAAAGCTGAGCCATATTGAGATATACAAGATGATCTGCATCCGGATCTTTTAACAGAACTCTTTTCAGGATTTTTATTGCTTTTTGATTCTCTCCTGATTTCGCATATGCAACTGCTAGATTAATATATGCTTCACTATAATCGGGATCGAAATTAATTGCCTTATTATAATAAATTATAGCTTCAGGGATCCTTTCTTCATTTAGTTGTCGCGTGGCAAAATCAAAAAATATTGTCGCTTCGGATATCTTCCCGGAATCAGTACGATTTTTCAATAATATTGTATCAGTCTTTTCCATATATATGATACTGAGTATAGTACAGATTATTAAAAAAAGTATTACGGAAATTATTTTAGATTCTAATGTTATTTTATTGTTTTTCTTATTCATGATGGAGTATAAAAGTAACCTTTTTATCTTGTTTTTTTAAAGTATTATACAAAGTAACAGCGTCACGATTTTTTAAAATTAAAACCTGTATCATTTTTTTCTTATCTTTATTCACGGTAAATTGCATTTTCTCCTTTCTGGCTAATCCGTTGCCACCTTTACCGGTTTCTCCACTTCCCAGTATAAGAATATCATTAGTAATACTTTTAATTCTAATTAGATCAACATATCGAAAAAAAGATTTTTTATCGACTAATCTAAATAATCCGTTGTCAAAGAACATAACATCAAAATATGGTATAGGAATTCCTTTGTAAATAATAATATTCTTAGTGTTATGAACGATATTCTTCCTCCAAAAAATTACACAAGATATGAGATGAATAACAACTAAGATTAATAAAAAGAATTTAATGATTTTATAAGTAGATAAATGGAAAATTATAAAAAATATGCCGAATATAATAATAGTTATTATAATTGAATTTAATCTTACAAATTTCTCGGTTAATATTGAACTAAAATAAAGGAAAATAATAGCAAACACTAATTCAAGAAATAATAAAGATAACGGATTCTTAAAGTACCCTGAGATTTTTTTTTGCCTGAAATTCCAGCCATTATGAATTATTTTTCCATTCTCAATTATAAAAAAAATCAATATTAATCCAATCACAGCTCCCAGTATATCTTTGGCGATATCACTAAGATCAAACACGCGATTAGTCATATTAAGCTGAAAAAACTCATCGCTCGCGGATATTATCATAGCGACTAAAAATGTATAAATAATAATTTTTGCAGGAGCTATTTTTTTTGAACTCAAATACCGATACATTAAATATGAAAGTACTGTGTATGCAATGTAATGCCAGTTGTTTTGAATATCATAAATGGGATTTCCTAAATAAAAATCAGAAATATCTTGTCCAATAAATATAATTAATAAAATAAATGTTGCTGAAAAAATTCTGAACAAATTTATATGTCTAATTGATATTAAAGTGATAAATATCAGTAAAATAAACACACACAATGGTACTAATTTTATATTACATCCCAGAACCTCGAATGCTAATTCAGAAATCTCACCTATTAAAGGTTGCAAATAGTATTTACACATAATAAAGGGAGCACTGAAAATAATTAAAATATATGCAACTAATTGATTTCTTTCCGAAAATAATATTTCTTTCAAAAATTCTCCAAATTTTTTTTTATTTTATTTCCCAAATTTGAAAATTAATAAAAAATTGTCATTATTTTTTTTATTTTCCAACTTTTTTAAAAAGTAAAATTGATATTATCTAATTGTAATAAATACTATTGGTAGAAAATATAGCGTCCCGAAGAAAGCCTGGCGTTTTTTTGTCTGGTTCAGGATTTGCGAGATTATTAGACAGGATTTACAGGATTGAAAAATACCTTCATCCTTGTCATTCTCGATTAGCTCGGGAATAAATGAACATATTAAATCTAATTACGAAGTATTTTCTTTCCAGTTTAGTAAAATAGGGATTTTACAGGATAAGTTAAAATATTGTACAAAAAAAAAGTATTAAAAAACACAATTTATAACACCTTGAATTTAAAAGAGATAGAAATTCAAATTAACAATTGAAAATTTAACTTTGAATAACATCACTGTATAAAATATAATGAGATAGAGTGTAAATACACCAGTGGGAATTGAGATTATTAAATTAATTATTTCGGGTTATTACTTAGAAAATAATTTGACAGGTTAAGCGTGAAATTTAACTACTAGCGTTGTTGAGGAAAATAGATATATTTGCTGTTCTTAATATAAATTTATATGTGGATTTTTTTTAAAAATAATTATTAATTTCGAAAACTAAATTGAACTATTGCTATCGAATTTTAAGGTTTCTCATCCCAAACTGTTAATATCGAATTTATGGATTTTTAACCAAAACTATTTAAGGAGATTTTTATGAAAAAGGTAATAATTTTTGTATTAGTATTAATGTTCACTGCAAGTTGGGCATTTGCATTTAATCCTCCAGTTAATCTGGCAGTTGTTAGTAATACTGCTGATGATTTTGCTACATTTACTTGGGAAGCACCAGCATTATTTGAACTTATTCAGCACGATGGCAATCCAGTAAACGGTTACTACCAAGAATTCGATAATGGTTATGGCGTTGTTTACGATGTTTCCGGTTACACAGATGTAACTGTAGAAATGCTTGATTTCCGTCATTCTTCCTGGGGACTTACAGGAATTTGGGACTATGCACTTTATATAGTAGATTGGGATACATATACAGAAATTGCTGTAGTAGAAGGACTTCAAACTACAGTTAATGATAACTGGGAATTAGAGATTGATCTTGGATCAGTTTCAGCTTCTGGCCTGGTTGGTATTTT
>JAVCCF010000122.1 GCA_030765625.1 Candidatus Tenebribacter burtonii | reverse complement strand
GTCGATGGCCCTTACTGCAACATGTTTATTTGGACAGATATCTCCTCTTGCGTAATCGTATTTATTGCCCTTCTCATCGAAACAAAGGAAAGGGGTCTTTTCATCTGCGTCAAGCCTGATTTTAGATCGCAATGTTTGAAAATCTTCTATCGATAATTTATTTTGAAGCTCGTTTAGGAAAAAGGGGGATAGATGAATCACTGTAGGCCATTTGCCATACAAAATATAAAAATTTTCAAGTGTTATCAGAAAACGTATCCAGTTTTTCGATTCACCATTAGGCATTATAATTTTTCCTCTATGACAAATGGAAAAGGTCAATCCGAACATTTACATATCAGGCAATTTTGCCTGATATCCTGATATTGAATGGATGAACAGGCAAATTTGCTTGTTTCCAATATTGAAAATTCAGGGGACACAATACTAAATTATTTATTCCCCCTGCTTTTCCACGGACCTTTTGGCCCGGCTTTTTTCTTCCGCAGTTGTTTCCCCATCAGCGCCTCGAGCTTATCAATGAGCAAATCACTGCCAAGTGGTCTGCCTGTTCGTTTATGCTGACGAAGTTTCTGATATTCCTTCTCCTGAACGTCGTCCTCCAAAAATTCATTCCAGTCAGGAATCATCTCTACTGTTGGCAGTATGGTGCAGTGCCTGATTGGACGAACCTTCTGTTATTATTACATCTTACAAATATAAGACTGCAAACTATTTTGAATAATTAAGTATCGTGTCCCCCGAATTCCCCATAAGCTCATTAGCCCCTCTGCCTTGCTCCGCCGGGACCGCTAAAGTATCAGGGTCCTGGGGGTGCGTTGAGTTGTGTGACTCATGCTTCCCCATTCACGACTTTGATTTCTTCGTCAGTCAGGTCGTATAGTTTGTAAACCAGCTGGTCTATTTCCATAGTTTCCAAATCAATTTGTCGTTTTAAGGTCCCCGATTTTTTCTTCTGGTCCTCAAACAATTCTATCCATTCGCGTTTTTCCTTTAGCGGTATTTTCTTTTTCTGTTTTCTTAACTCCGCTTCAAAGGTCTCCCAGTCCAATTCCCAATGAGTGGTTAATTTCTTATTTATTTTCTGGAGGCCTAAAGAACTTTTTAACAGCTTTTGAAAGGTTAAGGATTCTTTCATTAGATCACTTGTCATTGACAAAAGAGAGCTTGCTTTATCTGATAAATCCTGTATTTGAGCAGAAGTTGCCTTTGGTATGGGAAATGCCGCGAGATTATTCAAGCTAATTTTAGCAAAGACCTTGCCTTGAATATCATGCAACAATCTATAAAATAATGTTGCAGGCTTAGAGTTGAGAATTGCTAATAAATATTCTTCGGTAAATTTGCTATCAATAGAGTAGATGCCATGGACTAAGGTATCAAAGTAAAAATTATTTTCATCCAAACAGGCGATTAGGGAATCTCCAGTTTTCCTTATAACAATTTTCTTATTTTCAAATAAATCGGGTGTTCTTAATGCGAAATCAATTCGTCTTTGTTTATTCATCCCATTTTTTGATTTCACATCATCCAAAGTTATTTTGTTAATAATGTTTTGATCGTAATGAACATAATCCCCTCCCCATTGGATATTGTATCTCGAAATCTCCTTACCCCATATAATGGGTTTATGATTTTTTGTTTCCTTTTTATTAGAAATAAGGATGTGTTTAATATTGCCTGGGTTGAGGCCATTCTTTAATGAATAGTAGTTTCGGATAATTTTATGTGTCTTGAGTTTACTCAAGACACCTTGTAAGGATGCTGATACGATAGAAATTTCACAATTAGGCACATCTAAAAACGTGCTCTGCGGCATTTTGTTTTCAGTAAGATTGACCATCTTGATAAAATCTTCAATTTTCTCCACCGCAACTAATTTTACAAGATTGTCGGACTGTCGTTTGTTTTTAACAGTAAAGCGTAAAATTAAACTGCTTCCTACTTCTGCATCTTCAAAAACTTTCTCGGTAATGGTGAGTATTTCATTGACTTCGGTGTTCTGAATAAGATGCCTTCTTATGTTCTCGTAGTAGGAGTTAAAAAGAAGGGACTTTGGGATTATGAAATGAAATATGCCTTTTTTAAAAATTTGCATCATCCTTTCTATAAAAAGCACATATAAGTTTATTTTGTAGTTGGTTAAAGGAAACTGTTTATCGTAATATTTCTTCATTTTACTGTCAATAAGAATTCCGTAGGGTGGATTCCCAATAACTACATCAAAACCACCATCTTTCATAACATCGGGGAATTCCTTCTGCCAATTAAATGCCTTTTCCCCGGCAATCTTTGAATCATCAATCAGAGAATTGCCACATTTAATATTATTATTTAAAGATGACAGTTTTCTTCCTTTTTTAGCAGTTCGCAACCAAAGCGAAAGTTTGGCTATCTCAATGCTTTCTTCATTAATATCAACTCCGTATAGGTTGTTTTCTAAAATATGAGTTTCAATATTAAAAAGAGGGATTTGACCTTTTTGTAAGTCAGTTTCAAGTTCAAAAATGAGCTTATGTTCATCTATAAGAAAGTTGAGGGCTTGATTGAGAAACGCACCGCTGCCGCAAGCTGGATCTACAATCTTCAGCGACAATAACCACTTTTTGTAATCTTCGATCTTCCCTTGTAGATCTTTACCTTTCGCTGATAACTTCCCAGCTTTATTGTGATGACTTTCATCAATTTCAATTTCAGTAATATCAAGCTCCTTGCGTTTCTCTTCGCAAAGTGTTCCCACCGTATTCTCAACAATGTACTGTGTAATGTATTTGGGAGTATAAAAAATGCCATCCTTTTTACGTTTGCTTTTATTTTTGTTGATGGTGGTTCCTGCTATCGTTGCCGTAATTTCTTCAATTTCAGATAGCGAGTGTTCGAATATGTGACCAAGTACATTAACGTCAACTTCTGTATTAAAATCATAAGCAGAAAATTTCCGTAAGTCTTTAACCAAAACACCATCATCAATTATAAGAGCATCCAAGACTACATCAGGAGCGAATAATCCCCCGTTGTATGCGGGGATATCATCATTTGGAGTTTTTCCCTTACGTCCGATATTCATGTAACCAAAATACTGTTTATAGATATCATAAAGTGGTTTGTAGGCATCTTCATCTTTCAAAATGTTAAATCTTTCGATAATACGATCAATGGAATTAGGCGGAAGTAAGCCTCTATCTTCTGCGAAAAAGATAAACAAAAAACGGTCAATCAATTTTTGTGACTTTTTAAATAGGGTGAGCTTGTCGTTTTCGGGGTTATTTTTTATAAGATTCTGGAAAAGGTCGTTTTTGAAAACGGAATATTCTTTGTAAAGTCGATTTGATACGTCTTGTTCATGGTAAATGCTTTCCTTTTTGAGTTTAATCGGAATATCAGTAAAAAGACTGTTTTTGCTCAAAATCAGATAGAACAACTGAAAATCTTCTATTTTCAGATTGAACAGGTTGAATTCTTCATATTCACCGGCATAATCTATATAAAACCGTAATTTCCGGAAATTTGATGTGATAACGTATTTACACTCAGGCTGATTGTTTTTGTAGTTGAATGCCTGTTCTGTAATACTTTTTAAAATTTTGGTTTTGTTCGATTTTAGTTCTATTACCGCAATGGCTTTCCCATCTTTTAAAATAGCTCCGTCAGCTTTCTTGCTGTCAGATTGGTTTTTGAATTCCCGAGATAGATCATAGCGATCGTCAGGCTTAAGAGTATAACCGAGGACGCTGACAAATATATCTCTAAGGAAACCATCTTGATACTCTTCCTCTTTTATTTGTTTTATCTCGTCAATTTTAGAGGGTGAATATTTTTCTTTAAAGGTTTTGTAAGAAGCTGTAATTTCCTTTTGGGGAATGTTGTTTAGATATTTCTTGATCACCGATTTTTGAAAGATTGACATTTGCTTTATCCCCAATCAAATTTTGTTGGATTTGGAATTCATGCCTCCGCACACACAACGACTGAACTCACTGGTTTTTTAGGAGCGCAGCGAAAATTCAGGGGACACAATACTAAATTATTTATTCCCCCTGCTTTTCCACGGACCTTTTGGCCCGGCTTTTTTCTTCCGCAGTTGTTTCCCCAGCAGCGCCTCAAGCTTATCAATGAGCAAATCACTGC
>JAVCCF010000056.1 GCA_030765625.1 Candidatus Tenebribacter burtonii | reverse complement strand
TTTGTGTTTTACGTTTTACTTTTCCGCGAACAGTTAATATTCTACTATATATAAAACCGTTCTTTTTTGTGTTAAAACTACTGCAATTTGGACATCGTTTTTTTTCTTTATACTCATGACACGAGTATGTTGACTCATAACTTCTTTTGTCAATTAACATTATGTGCCTTCGCAGACACAGTTAAGTTAACGTTCCCAAAAATTAAATATAATTTTCCTTTTTTTTATCATTTTGATAAACAAAGTTTCCTCTTATTATCAAATTTATCAGAATTAATCCTATATAGTTTATTCGTAATATTGTCCAACTCTTTTATATCCAGATATTTATGCTACACTATCAATAATTGGCACACCATTTGCATCTAACAAAAACTAATTGGAGGCAAGAAAATGAAAAATCTAGTAAGTAAATGGAAAGAAAAAAAAACGAATGTTATAAAGAGATCTAAAAGTAAAACAAATTAAAATGGAGGTTATTATGAAACAGATCTTATTAGTCGGAATCGTAGTTCTATTTCTTAGTTCGGTAAACTTGTTTGCACAAGTGCAAACTGAAAAGGAAATGAACATGGAAGAAGTTCAACTGGAAATTGACTCTGCAATGAAAGAAGTTGAAGAGGCAATGAATGAAATTAATATCAATATTCTTGTCGGTAAAACATCAGAAGATGCACCTAGAATGGGTATATTCTTATCTGATATGGATTTTGAAGATGCATACAAAATGCACTATCCTTACTGTTATGGGGTTTATGTCACTGGTGTTACTCAAGATGGTCCGGCACAAAAAGCTGGAATTGTAAAAGGTGATGTCATCATGGAATTCGATGGTAAGAAAGCCAAATTTGAAAGTAATCTTGTGAAGCTTATCAGAAGTAAAAACATTGGAGATGAAGTTAAAGTTAAAATTTATAGAGATGAAGAGATCTTTATTGCTGATCTTACACTGGCTACACTTAAACCTAAAGAAATTACTATCACTAAAGACGGCATGAAGATTAAGAAGAAGAAAAAATTATCAGTCGGTTTTGGCGGAGGTGGCTGGATACCAGTATGGTTTGTTGATGATAATAAGTTTGATGATATCAATTATATTTTGGATGCATATGGTTTCAACGGTTTAGATGAAAAAGGAATTCTCATGCACGGTGGTGGTGGAAACGGCAATATGGGAAAAGGCTGGTTCCTTGGTGGTATGGGCGCAGGATATTCGATAGACAAGAAGAAAGGACATACTACAGATGATGGAACATCAGTAACAAGAAGAATGCTGTATTCAAATGCTTATGGTGGGGTTACACTAGATAAACGCTTTGCAATTACAAAAAGCACGGCTGCTTCATTGGGATTCATGTTAGGTTGGGGTGGTCATAATCTTCAAATTTCACAAACTGATGGTGATTATAATTGGTTAGAGTTGGATGATGATATGGATTCCTCTGCAAATAATGCAATTGAACTAGAAAAAAATTATATTATGTTCCAACCTAAAGCTACAGTGATGTACAGAATTATTGATTGGCTTAGTATTCGCGCTGAAGGTGGATATATGCTTTCACATTCTTATACAAGTGGATGGGATGCTGTTTCTTGTGAAGATAATTTTGAAATCAATAATTCTCCAGAAACACCTTATCAAGGATATACAATTTCTATAGGACCTTGGTTCGGATTTTAATTATTGACAAATTATGAAGAGTCTTTAACCGTTTGTTCGGTTAAAGACTCTTTTTTTGTGGGAGGGAGTTAATGTTTCAGATACTAGCAGAAAAAGTCATAAGCGGTTTAGCTGCATTTTCAATGTTGCTGCTTTCTTCATACCAGGGAAATGAAGCCGCTTTTTCTAATTATACTACCTCTTTTTTGGGAAACAGGATGTTCCCTGAATGCAAACTGGAAAATGCTTTTGAAAACGATTTTGAAGAGATATTCAAATCCGGACAGATCATAGATATTTTTTTCAATGTAATAATTGATCTTGAGGGTTCAGTAATTCATGAAGAAGAATTTAGACATTCTATTATTTTTGATCCATTAACACAACTATTTAGTATCGAGCTTGAAGACCAAGATTTATCTTTCTCAACAAACTCTTACGATGAATTAAAGATCATTATTTCGAATATTGAATACAGTTTTAAGGATGAGAACATTAAAGATTGTACAATTACCATAAATGCACATCTTCCAAAGATTCGCTTAATAGCTTTGAATAAAGATTTTGATCTTATGATGTTATGGAAATTCAGTAAGCCTCAGCTTACGACAAATTTAGCAAGTAAGCAATATGAAAATTAATTTTGGAATAAGATTCAGCGTAATTTTTCTGTTTCTTCTTTTATATCTAACAAGTTTATTTATTATTAATAACTTTTTTGTAAAAAAATATCAGCAATCGAATAAATTATTTACTGAAATGAAATTCGATACATCTATGTCTGAGCTTACCTTTAATACAAAACAAGACAGTAGCAAAGCACGTGAATTACTAAATAATTTCCGTCAAAATCTGGCTGATGCCGAAATGATGAAACATGAAGCTCAAATTTACTCTATGGTATATCTACTTTTATTGATGGTATTATCAGTAATAATTTTCATTGCGTTTTTATATAAAATAACCAGACCATTAAGTGAATTACAAAAAGCAACAGGCAAGATCCGTGATGGTGATTTTTCTGTTTATTTACCGGAAACCGGTATAAAAGAAATTCGCGAATTAGAGCATTCATTTAATAGTATGTCACGTGAATTAAACAGCACTCAAAAAAAATTACTCCAAGCCGAAAAAGATACAATGTGGAAAGAACTCTCAAGAATTTTAGCTCACGAAATAAAAAACCCACTAACCCCTATTCAGCTTTCAATTCAAAGACTTGAAGAAAAATATGATCATGATCATAAAAAATTCTATGAGATTTTTCCCGAATCTGTCAGTATTATTAATCAGGAAATCAATAATTTAAAACTTCTGGTTAGTTCATTTTCTAATTTTGCAAAAAACATTAATCCGGAATTTTCTGAATTTAATCCAAAATCGATTGTTGACGAGATTCTTGATTCATATAAACTTAATTTTGAAATCGAAGTTTCTGGAGATAATTGTACAATCTTATTTGATCGAACACATTTTTACCAGATCATTACAAACCTTGTTCAAAACGCAATTGATGCTTCTGCAAAAGAAGACAAAATTCATATTGAGATAACAAGAAAAGATAGGAATACCGTGATCAGTATTTCTGATTCAGGTAAGGGAATAAATGAAACGGATATCTATAAAATATTCGAACCATATTTCACAAAAAAGAAAAAAGGAACTGGACTTGGGCTTGCATTAGTAAAAAAATTAGTTGATGTAAATAATTCTGGAATAAACGTGACGAGTAAAGAAAATGAAGGCAGTTGTTTTGAAATTGTAATTCCAAACAGATTTATCAAGATCCAGGAGAAATAGATGAAAGTACTTGTTATTGATGATGAAATGAATATATGCCTAACCTTAAAGAACATTTTAGAAGATGAAGGATATGATTGTGATTTTGCACTCGATAGCACTAAAGGAATGAATAAGTTTGAAAGTATGACACCGGATATTGTTCTTCTTGATGTTCGGCTTGATGGAGCCAACGGAATTGATCTGCTAAAAAAAATGAAAAAAATCAGAGAAGATATAATTGTAATTATGATCTCAGGCCATAGTGGAATTCAGGAAGCCGTACAATCAATAAAGTATGGAGCTTACGATTTCCTCGAAAAGCCTCTTAGTCTTACAAAAATTAAGATCATAATAAAAAAAGCATTTGAATTTCAAAATATGTCTAAAGACTACTGCAGATTAAAAACTAATGAAAATGATAAATACAAAATAATTGGAAACAGTGAAAGTATTAAAGAACTTTTATCACTCATTGATAGAATTGCTGCAAGTGATTCAAAAGTATTGGTTAGAGGAGAAAGCGGAACAGGTAAAGAACTGGTTGCTTACGCAATTCATCATAGAAGTAATAGAAGAGACAAACTTTTCGCTAAATTCAATTCTGCTGCAATTCCAACAGAACTTGTAGAGAGTGAGTTATTTGGCTACGAAAAGGGAGCCTTTACGGGAGCTGTGGGCAGTAAAAGCGGGAAGATTGAACAAGCACATGGCGGAACGCTTTTCCTTGATGAGATCGGAGATATGAGCCTTAAGGCACAATCTAAGATACTGCGCGTGATACAAGAAGGTGAATTCGAACGGGTTGGAAGTAATAAAACACAAAAAGTAGATATTAGGCTTATTGCAGCCACTCATAAAAATCTTGAAGACCTCGTGCAAAAAGGAGAATTCAGGGAAGATCTTTATTATCGTTTGAATGTGATTCCTATTACAACTCCTCCTCTACGTCAACATCCGGAAGATATACCGATATTGATTGAATATTTTTCAAATCAATTTTCAAATGAATTAAAGCTCCCACAAAAAGAATTTTTACCGGAAACGATTTCAGAATTGTGCTCATGGGAATTTAAGGGCAATATCAGGGAGTTAAAGAACTTTATTGAGAGATTGTACATTCTTGTTCCAAAAGTTATTATCGAACCTGAAGATATCAAAAACCTCGGAATTGCAAAACAACCTGATTCCAACTTTTGGAATGAAACTTTATCACTAAAAGAAAAGAGAAAGGAATTTGAAACAAAATATCTTTCAATTCAACTTAAAATGAATGACGGAAATATATCTAGAACCGCAAAAGCTCTTGATCTTCAAGTTAGTAATTTATCACGAAAATTAAAAGAATTAAATATTAATTAAAAAATATAAAAAAGGAGTTAATTATGAAATCAAAATGGTTTTCGTTTGGATGTCTTACTTCCGTACTCATCATAATTATTATGATATTCAGTATGTTCAGAATATTTGGAAGTATAGGAAAGGGATTCCAAAAACCTAAGATAGAAAAGATCGTTGACGGATCTTGGTTAAGAATGGATATCAGTGGTCAAATAGTTGATTATAACGAATTTGAAGATAATCCATTCTCTGGTTCACTAACAGCTAACAAAACATCAGTTTATGAAATAGTGCACAAAATCAATAAAGCTGCTCAAGATGATAAGATCAAAGGAATTTTACTTGAACCAAAATTCATTGCCTGCGGTTATGCTAACCTGCATGAGATTATGAGTGCCTTAGAAAATTTTAAAAGCACTGGGAAAGAAATATATGCTTATCTTGATATGGGCATGAACAGAGATTATTTCCTCACAACTATTGCTGATAGAATCTACCTCAATCCTTCAGCGTCCGCCGGAATACTGTTAACCGGAGTAGGCAGTGGGATACTTTTTTATAAAGATATGTTAGATAAAATCGGTGTAGAGTTCACTGTAATCCATGCTGGAAAATACAAAGGTGCCGGTGAAACTTATACACGAAACGAATTATCTGAACCGGTTCGAAAGAATTTGGATAGATTATTCTTAAATGTTTATAATTCAGTTCTTACAAAAATAGCAAAAAACCGTGAAATTGAAATTGATGAAATAACAAAAATTTATGAAAATAGAGAAGAATTATTTATTAATCAGGAAAATGCACTCAATTATAATTTGGTCGATGAACTTATCCATAAAGAAGACTTGTATAATGAATTAGGTGTTACAAAAAAAAATCTTGTTTCTCTTTCCAAATATAAAATACCGACATTCAAAAAATCTAAATCTAATATTGCTGTTATTTATGCTCAAGGTGGAATTGTGATGCAATCACAAGGATTTGGTACAGAAAATATTACCGCTGCCAAACTGAATAAGATATTAGATAAAATTGAGAAGGATAATGAGATAAAAGGAGTTGTGATTCGCGTGAATAGCCCGGGTGGTAGTGCACTTGTTTCCGAAATCATCCATGCTAAGATAAAGAAATTAAGAAAAGTTAAACCTGTTGTGATATCGATGGGAAATGTCGCTGCCTCAGGAGGATATTATATCTCTGCAGAATCTGATTACATCTTTGCAGATCCATTCACTATAACCGGTTCTATAGGAGTTGTTGCAATGCTACCTAATATTTCTAAACTAACAGATAATATTGGGATTCATGAACAAGATATTTCTAAAGGGAAATTTTCTAATGCAATGAGCATCTATTCAAAACCGGATGAATCTATGATCAATTCATTACGTATGAGTATCAAAGAAACATATTTAGAATTCAAGCAGAGGGTCGCCGATGGTAGAGGAATCCCTATTGATGATGTTGAGCCGATAGCTCAAGGTCAAGTATGGTCTGCAGAAGATGCATTGCAGAACAAGCTAATAGACGAAACAGGAATGATCATTGATGCAATAAAGAAAGCTGCCGAACTGAGCAGCATTGAAGAGTACACAATCAAGTATTATCCACAACAAAAGAATTTCTTTGAAGAGATCATTAAAGATAAATTGGATATAGACATTGCTGAAACTGTATTTTCTAACCAGATCAATGAAGATAAAGGTATACTCAAAGCCTGGCAATTATTTAAATCAATTAAAAATGATCCATTGCAAGCCGTTATGCCATTTGACTTAGAAAATTAGAAACCCAATTTAATTTTAATGGAAGGTGGCTTTTAGTCACCTTCTTTTCTATTCTGGAAGAATATAAAGTACTTGACTTATAAATCTTATAAAAAAATTTGCTTTTGAATAATATATTATTTAAATATTATAAACGGAGGAGAAATGAAAAATTTTAAGAAGATATTAATTTTAACTGGGTTTATCTCTATTTTGGGTACCTCATTATTGACTGCATCACAAGATCTTTCTGCTCAAAGTAAAAAGAATCTGCGATCTGCCAATATGCATTTAGGAGGTAACAGAACCGAGAAAGCACTTCCACTATATGAGTTGGTTTTAGAAGAAAATCCTAATCAAATTGATGCACTTAATAACATTGCAGCAATCTACTACGACATTAAAACAGATTATCCTGAAGCCCGTAAATATTTTATTCGATTAATTGATGTGATCAATGGGATTTTTGCAGAATATGAAGAACTTAAATTAACCGATGAGAAGAAAGCAAAAAAATTCTTTAAAGAGAATATCAAAAAGCCTAAATTAGAAGAAAAACTTGAAGCTGTTGAACAATTCAAGGATAATTGTATAATAAAGATGGTGAATAGCGGTAAACTGAAAATCAAATCAGAAGAATATGAAGCTGCAATTGAAATATTTACAAATATTGCTGAAATTGTACCTGATAGTACGATCACATACAGATTAATGGCTTTGTGCTATGAGAAACTGGACGATATAGAAAACTCCAAAAAATACTTTATTAAAACGGCAGAACTTGACCCAACAGATATTTTTGCAAAACAGAAAATAGCTTCACTTTATTTTAATGAAAGTAATTTTATTGAATCGGGTAACTGGTATTTAGAAGCAGCAAAAAATGATACTGCAAATACCAGTGACTTTTACAATGCCGCACTTGCATATAAGAATGCTGGTAATGATTCTTTATCTTACAGTGCTTTCCAAAAAGCGTTAGAGTTCGATCCTAAAAACATGAATATTATTGTTACATTAAGCAATATTGCACTATCATTAAATGATAACGAAGCATCTACAAATTATCTGCAAATGGCGGTTGATATTGATTTCGTAGATGGAACAATAGATAACCCGATATATGTTACAACCCTCAGTTACAAATTGTACGGATTAAAGAAATTTGATGAACTCATCAAGTATGCAGAAATGTGGTATAATCTTGATAATTCTTCTAAAGAAGCTGTACAAATGTTGTATAATGCTTCTAAAGAACTAAATGACCAAAAGTTGATGGATAAATACAATAAAATGTATCAGGAAATGCAATAATTATTATTGTGCGAAAGTGGCGGAGTTGGTAGACGCGCTGGCCTTAGAAGCCAGTGAGAGAAATCTCGTAGGGGTTCGAGTCCCCTCTTTCGCACCATATTTTTTATTTTGAGATTAAGGAGATAAATTGAAAACTAGTATCAAAGAAATCAGTCAATGCGTTAGAGAACTTACAATTACAATTGAATCTGAAAATGTAATAAAAGATTACAATAAAATTGTGAATCAATTCAAAAATTTTGTTTCTATTCCCGGTTTCCGTAAAGGTAAGGCTCCTTTTTCAATGATTGAAAAATCATTTGGTCCACAGATCAAAGATGAATTTTACAATCAAAAATTAGGAGATTACTATAAAGAAGCGATCGATGCAGAAAAAGAACATCCTATTAACCAGGGTGAAGCTTCTGAATTTGAATGGGAAAAAGGAAATGATCTTATAGTTAAATTTAATTACGAAGTGATGTCAGAGATCAAAGTTAAAAAATATAAGGGATTAGAGATTCCATTTGAACCAGTTAAATTTAAAAAAGAGATGGTTGAGGCAACTTTAGACGAATATAGATATAAAATGGCTACTGAGATTCCTGTTGAAATTGCTGAAATAGGTACTATCATTGATGCTACTTTAAAATTCCTGAATGAAAATGATGAAGTAACAAAAGAAATAAACAGAAAATTTGTACTTGGAGAAAACCAATATTCTAAATCATTTAATACTAAACTTGCTGGTTTAAAAGTAGATGATGAGATTAAAACAAAACTATTTACTAAATCACAGAAATCTGAAGATGTGGACATAGATGATAACATTAAAGACAGAGATTTTCTTGTGAAGATCAACACTATAAAAAGAAAAGATATTCCTGAACTTAATGACGATTTTGCTAAAGACTTAGAATATGATTCTTTGAAAGACCTGAATAGCAAAATAGAAATAGAACTCAAAAGCAAAATTGAAGAAGATAATAAAAACAATGCAAAAACTGCTGTTCTTGCTCAACTAATTGATGAGAACTCATTTGAACTTCCTCAATCTATCGTAAAACAAGTTGCTGAGAATATGGCAAAACCATATGCAGAAGCTTATAAAATGGAACTCGACCAAATGACCAGTATGTATATGAGTGTTGCTGAATTCAATCTAAAAGGTCATTATCTTATGGATGAGATCAAGAAGATTGAAGAAATCAAAATTTCTAATGAAGAAAAAGATGAGATAATAAAAACTGCTGCTGGTAAATTAAAAATGGATATTGAAAAGTACAAAAAGATATATAAGAATCAAATAGAAAGCAGTGATTTTACTTATGAAGCAGAAGAAGATAAAATAATTGAACTTATTACTAAAAGTTCGAAATTTGTAGCTTTACCAAAAGAAAATAAGAAAGTGACAAGTAAGTAATTTAAGGGAGTTATTATGGCATACGTACCTATCGTAGTTGAGCAGAATGGAAAAGTTGAAAGAGCATATGATATTTACTCTCGTCTTTTAAAAGATAGAATTATTTTTGTAGGTTCACCAATTGATTATAATGTTGCTAACGTTGTAATAGCACAGCTTTTACATCTCGAAGCAGAAGATCCTGATAAAGATATTTTTATGTATATTAATAGCCCCGGTGGTTCTGTATCTGCCGGACTTGCCATTTATGATACGATGCAGTATATCAGACCTGATGTTTCTACGATTTGTATTGGACAAGCTTCCAGTATGGGTGCTTTTCTTTTAGCAGCAGGTGTAAAAAGTAAAAGATTTGCCCTTCCAAATTGCAGGATAATGATACATCAACCTTTGGGTGGAGTTCAAGGACAAGCTTCCGACATAGAAATTCAGACAAAAGAAATTCTGCACTTAAAAAAAATACTAAATAACCTGCTCCATAAACATACTGAACAACCTTTAAAAAGAATTGAAAAAGATACCGATCGTAATTTCTTCATGAGTCCTGAAGAAGCGCAAAAATACGGGATTATTGATGAAGTAATTTCAACAAGAAAAGATTCAATTATAGCATTAAAATCGGGAGAGTAGATGGAACAAGAAAATAAGTGTTCATTCTGCGGTAGATCTGAAACTGAAACAAAATATCTTATCAAAGGAATAAATGGGAATATTTGTGGAGAATGCATAAAAATGTGTTCCACGATCGTCGAATCTGAATTCAAAAAAAAGGAAATGGATCACTTTATCTTGCCTACACCGAGAGAAATCCATGAGCTTCTAAATCAATATGTAATCGGACAGGAAAAAACAAAGAAGATTATCTCAGTTTCTGTATATAATCATTATAAAAGGATTTTTAAGCAAGATCCAGAAAGTGATGTTGATATTGAGAAGAGCAATATCCTGATGATCGGACCAACAGGTTCCGGTAAAACACTTATCGCTCAAACACTTGCTCGTATTCTAAAAGTTCCTTTTGCTATCGCTGATGCCACAACACTTACAGAAGCCGGTTATGTTGGTGAAGATGTAGAAAATATTCTTGTTAGACTCCTTCAGAATGCAAATTATGATGTAGAAAAAGCTGAAAAAGGAATTATCTATATTGATGAACTCGATAAGATCGCCAGAAAATCTGAGACACCATCGATAACCAGGGATGTTTCGGGTGAAGGCGTACAGCAAGCTTTACTCAAAATACTGGAAGGTGCAAAAGTAAATGTTCCTCCAAAAGGCGGCAGGAAACACCCGCAACAGGAATTTATTGAAATGGACACAAAGAATATCCTGTTTATCGCAGGTGGTGCATTTTTCGGATTAGATAAAGTAATCCAAAATAGACTAAAGAAAAAAGCTGTAGGATTTGATGCTGACATAATTTCCCAAAAGGATATTGACCCGGATTTCTTTAGTAAGACAATTCCAAACGACCTTGTTAAATACGGTCTTATCCCTGAATTAGTCGGTCGAATTCCGGTAACATCTTCGTTGCATGAACTTGATGAAGAGGCTCTTATCGCAATTCTGACCAAACCTAAAAATGCTATCTGCAAACAATATTCTAAGTTATTCGAAATTGAAAATGTAAAACTTGATTTTGGAATTGATGCTCTTAAAGAAATTGCTCATATGGCTATAAATCAAAAAATAGGAGCCCGTGGATTACGAGCAATAATGGAGAAATTTATGCTCGATATCATGTATGAAATTCCCGAGTTAAACAATTTAAAAGAGTGTTTTATCTCCGGCGATGTTGTGCTTGGTAAAACTGATCCGGTCTTCTCTTATGAGGACAAAAATAAAAAGCAGTCAGCTTAATAAAACCGTATTGATAAATTTACAGCCGTTCTCGATAGAGAGCGGCTTTTTTTATTATCTCGTCATCCTGACGTATCTTTTACGCTGCTCTTTTAAGGAAGGATAGAACGAATTGTAAATTATAAATTACGAATTACGAATGAACAAACTTATACTTTTCATTAAGAGTAACAGCAATAGATGCCGTAGAAAGAGAATTTTCTACGAAAATTTGTGACTCCGCAGAATGACGGAATATTACTCGTCACCCAAACCCCGAATCCCGAACCTCAAATTTATTTCACCTTGCTTAAATATTTTCTAATTGACGATTATGTTTTGTTTTTACAAATTAGGATTAGTAAATAAAATATTTGTAGAAATGATGCAAACGATGAAGTTATGGTGAACCTGACATTAAGGTTATGACGAACTTTTTTAGTGTAACTATAGGTTAGTTATGTGTACATTTTCAATTGGCGCAGCGTACATATGTTATGCCTATATTTGTGTTAGTATAGAGTTTAAGTTCTTGACCAAAAAATTAAAAAGTATTTTTGAAAATATGATTGGAGGAAATAGTAAAATGATAAAAGAAAAATATACACAATTGTTATTGTCTCACCTAATAAGAGGAATAATAACAATAGGTGATACTCATAAGTTGTACGCAATGCAAAAGAAAGACAAAAATTATAAATTAATGCTATGGTAAGAAGAGTTTCTCCTGCTGAATATAAAAGATTAATTGAACAACAAAATCGAAAAAACAAGAAGCAAGTTGACGATTATAACCGAGCTGAAAAGAAAAGAGTTGATGATTACAATCGGAAAGTAAATGCGCATAATCGAAAAGTAACAGATGAATACAACCGAGCTGAAAAGAAAAGAGTTGATGATTACAATCGCCAAGTAAGACAGTATAATTCTGCACAAAGAAATAAACGAACCCAACTCAATAATGCAATCCAGAAGTTCAATCAATCAAATAAAACTATAGTATACACAAGCTCAACAATTCTTAGAGAATCAACAACTATTCTTGAAGAAAGATTCAGCCATCTTTCGGATTACACGGAAACAAATGAGTTGAACAACTCTTCTCCAATTCTAATAGATTATCCAGTTCAAGAAACTAATAATAGTGTTCAATTATATAATTCAATATCTGGCTTTGATTCAGGAGAGTATATTCCTCCATCTGAACTGCAAAGAACTGTAGTTGAAAATAATCTGTTTCAAATATCGGATGAACTGGGCAAACGATGGGGAGGTGCGATTTACTCTCTAAATCCACAAAATCCCGATGCTGCAAGACACTTTTGCACAAGTGTGAGAGAAATATTTATTAAGCTTATAGACATTAAAGCTCCTGATGAAAATGTGCTTTTATATAATTCAAATTGTGAGTTATACGAGGGAAAGCCAAATAGGAGATCCAAAATTAAATATCTTCTTCATAGAAAGTCTTTAGAATTTTCAGCACTTGAGAGTTTTATTGATGCAGACATTGAAAACTTATTAGGATTTTTTAGAACTTTAAATAAAGGGACACACGGAAGTGCAGGGACTTTTGATGTACAACAGTTATTAAAAATTAAAAAAAGAGCTGAAGATTCTATCATTTTCATTTCGGCTCTTGGAAACTAGAAAAAAGCATAGTATACTTAACGTTGAAAAGTGTTTTACTTAATCTTAAATGTAATTTTAAATGATTATTAGTTCACGAAAGAATAGGCATAACAAGCGTGTCGGCAGTAGGGCTGGTCAGTGCTCTTTGTTTGAATCTACCGATTCAAACGGTTGGTTTGTTTGGTCTGGCGTGATCGTTCCGATCCCGCCGCACACGCGAAACATTACAGGCACTTAAGGAAAATTTCGTTCGGTATAAAAGTAACTTTGGTTTGAAATTGATTTCCTAAAAACTGGACAGTTATTGGAAACTGACAAAAGTCGGAAAATAAGTTTATATAACGAAA
>JAVCCF010000106.1 GCA_030765625.1 Candidatus Tenebribacter burtonii | reverse complement strand
ATCATATCATTTAGAATATCAAATTGAGTGATATTATCCATATTTATTCCTGAAGCATTCAATTGCTGCATTCTTTTTTCTAAATCGCTTTTTAAGATTATTTCTCTGCCAATTTTTGCAATTATTTTATCAACTACTTCTGCAGATAATGAAAACACAATTAGTAATGTAATAATTATCAATAATATTTTTTTCATTAATTCTCCTATTATATTGAAATAATAATTTCAGATTTATTTTTTAGTTCTTTTATTAAATTATTAAATAGATCTTCTTTTTTCTTTTTGGTTACGGTTTTTCTGATCTCATCTTTAACTTCCAAGAAAGTTTTATTCGAATATACTGTTCTGGTATCATAATATCTCAATACGTAAAGACCTCTATTGGTTTCAACGCTTTTGTAATAATATTTTTGCAGAGAAGCAAGTGCATTCCAAATATTTTCATGTGCATTTTTTTTGGAAATGAATCCAATGTAACCACCATTTTTACCGGCAGGTTCTTCCGAATATTCCATAGCTGCATCTTTAAATGATGTACTTTTTATTGCATTAAGAATTTCTTTTAGTTTTTCTTTATCCTTTGTAAAAATTCTTTGCACTTTATATTCTTCATGACTTATTTGATACTCACTTTTGTGAATTTTATAATAGCTAAATAACTCATCTTCAGATATCTTTACACCGGCTAGTTTACTAGCAATTAGTGCATTTGATTTAATATTGATCCCGGCAGATTTAATTCTTTCTTTTATTTTAGGAGATTGAGAAATTTCTAATACATCTGCTTCTTGAGCTAATAAAGTAAGTTGAACCCAATCCTGGATAAATTCTTTTTTTTCTTCAATTGTAAGAATCTCCCATTCATTATTAGAAAAATTAGCTTTGAACTCATCCATTGTAAGTTTAGTATCATTTACTTGTGCTACAATATATTCATCTTCTATTTGAACGCAGGAAAATAAACTAATCACAATGATAAGAAAAAAAAATCTATTCATATTTTCCTCAGGCTATTCTTCATAATAGGGTGGAGTAAATGTAATTTGAATTTCTGGTTCCAAATCAAATTCTGTATGTATAAAATTATCATTAACATTTAACGATTTTATTACAATTCCATTATTATCATATTCACCGGATATATAATATTGGATAACTTTAGTTATATCGATTTTAATTTGTTCAGTTTGTAAAGTATCCGTTGAACTACTGATGTAGATATCATCAATATCATCATTTGTTAATAATGGTATCTCTGGTATATCTGTATTTATAGTATCAGCAATAACGAAATACGGACTTAAATAGATCGAACCACTAATTGGGTATGTATTAGCACCATTATTATTCAAAACCAGTTCAGCACGGTTTATTGTTATTCTCTGTAAAAAAAGTGCAGTATCATCATCTGCAATTACATAATCAGGAGGAAGAATATCTACAAAAATAGATTCAAGAATTTCGAATTTAGTAAATATGTTTATTGGTTGTATATTTGATATTTTTAATTCATCTTCCCATTTTTCAAATTCATTATCAGTTTCATAGATCATGCAATCGTAACAAGTTTGAATAGTTTTGATAGTTAATGTATCTTCCACAGTTTCTCTATATTCAAAAGTTAATACTGGATTCTCATCAATTGAATATTCAGATGTATAAAGTTCTATAAAACCATCTGTATCGGAATAGATTACCAAACCTGAATTTACATTGTCTTCATCATTTATCCAATCTTCTAGAATAGTTGTTTCTGAAAATATAATATTAATCGAATCTCCTACACAATTTATTTCATAGTGTTGTTCTAAAAGATTTGTATAGTCAGCATTACTGAAATGCTCTGTATTCCAATCTGTTGAATCTGATGAAGTCCACCAGGTTGCATTTTCATACCATTTAATATTACCTATTGTAGCAAGCTTAAGAGTTGTGTTATCTACAATATCAAAATTATGTCTGTCTTTAATTTCCAAACTTATATTTACGCTGTATATTTCGTAAAAAGAATCTGGTAAAGATGTAAATCGTAATAAACTGTAAGAGGTTTCTCCATTGTAATTTCCAAAAATCATAGTATTTGAATTATTGTATGAACAGCTGTCTTCATAACTGTACATTTCGGTAAAATAATTATGATCTATAGTTATATCCAATGGAGTGAATTCACCAGATCCATTTGTTCCAACAATATTATCTTTTTGTGTACAGCTTATCACAACTAATAAAATGACCAAGATAATTCCAACAGCTTTAATTCCTATATTCATCTATACTCCTTTTTTATTATAAAATATTAGTAGTCTTAGTAGGCATTGTGTATATGATGATAAATCAATTTTAGTCTACTTAACTCTTTATTTTTCAATAGAATATATTTTTTATTTTTATGTGGATAACTTGTGTCTATTTTGTTTACAGAATTTGAGTTATTCACAATTTCTATTTTTAATTTTCTAAAGATCAATTTATAAACACTCATCAACATAATATCGTGTGTATATGTGGATAACTATCCTTTGATTTCCTTTATCAGCTTTTCTATCATGATTCTGAGTTCACGATCTTCTTTAAATTGTTTCTCAATAGTTTTTTTGGCATGAAGTACAGTTGTATGATCTTTCCTTTTATAATATTCAGCAATTTCTTTTAATGATAATTGTGTTATCAACAGGTTTGAAAGATACATTGCTATCTGTCTTGGAAATACAATATTTTTTTTTCTGGTTTTATCAAATATTTGAGCAGGACTAATATTGTAGGCAGCACAAACTTTTTGCATAATAGTTTCCAGATTTACTTCCTTAATTTTATCAGATATCATGTCGATAAGTATTTCGCTGATATCATCAACCGTAATATCTTCGGTGTTTAAATTATTATAAGATGAAAATGCCAGAATTCGAATAAGTGAACCTTCCAAAGCCCGCACATTACTATATATATGTTCAGCAATAAATTCTATTACTTCATCTTTTAGTAAGATCTCTTCAAATTCAGCTTTTTTCTTGAGGATGGCAACACGGGTTTCAAAATCTGGGCTTTTCAGATCTGCCAAAAGTCCCCATTCAAATCTTGTAACAAGTCTTTTTTCCAGATCAGGAATATCTTTGGGCGGTCTGTCACTGGTGAGCACTATCTGTTTTTTCTTTTCATAAAGTGCATTAAAGGTATGAAAGAACTCTTCCTGGGTTCCCTCTTTTTTAGAAAGGAAATGAATATCATCGATTAAGAGTACATCAAAATTACGGAATTTATTTCGGAAAGAAGGCATTGAATTATTTCTAATATTATCTATCATCTCATTAGTGAATTCTTCAGTTGTAATGTAAAAAACCTTTTTATCTTCCATTTCATCCATCACAAAATTTCCAACAGCTTGCATAAGATGTGTCTTTCCCATCCCTGATTCACCGTAAATGAAAAGTGGGTTGTAGGTCGTACCGGGTGATTCTGCAACTGCCAAAGAAGCTGAATGTGCAAAGCTATTATTCGTTCCAATTACGAATTCATTGAAATTATAATTTTTATTTAATTTTGTTTGGTAAGTGGCAATATCTTTTGACTGAGATTTAATGATATATTTCTTTTCAGGTCTTGCGGGATTAATTCCGGTAAAACGAATATGATATTTATTCTTGAACAAATTAAAACAAATTTCAGAAACTAATTCACTGTAATTTGAATTTAAATAATCAGCAATAAACTGAGTTGGAACTTTTACAGAAAGTTTATTGTCGTCCAGCTCTATAACTTCCGTTTCATTAAACCATGTATTAAAGCCCTGTTCGCTTATATTTTCCTGAAGTGTATTGAGAACCCCAGACCAAAGTTCTTCATATTTACTCATAAAACATCCTTAAATCCTTTCTATAATTGTCGATCAAAGAAAAACACAGGTTCTTTATCCACAACTTATACACATAGTTTTTCACCGAAGCTAACACATTATTATTCAAGTGATTAAATATGATAAAATAAATAAAATAAAAACTTATCCACAAACTTATTTTTTTACGTAAACTATCTATATCATTAATTTAACAACGAAAATGAAAACGAAAGTATATTTGTCAAGCCCGGAAAAAGTTAATCAATTATGGATAAAATATTATTTTGAATACTTAATTTTATGTGATTTAAGTAGATGTGAAATATTATCCTTACTTGAGTTATCCACAAAATATTAGTTCAACTCTATGTTTTGCACATAATTAACACTTTTTTGTGGATAACTTAATAATTCTTAAATTATTTGACAAAGAAATCTACTTTTAAGCTATTGGAAATGCTTAATAATCTAAGTAGATAGAGGGTTTAATGAAATTTGAAAAAGAAATGAAGTTAATAAAAAAAGGTGTTGAGGAAATTATTTCTGAGAAGGAACTGATTACCAAATTAACAAAATCTAAAGAATCAGGCAAACCGCTTCGTATAAAATATGGAATTGACCCTACCGGTTATGATGTTCATATCGGTCACCTTGTACCAATTAGAAAAATGCGTGAATTCCAGGATATGGGGCATACTGGAGTTATAATTATTGGTGATTTCACGGCTCAAATAGGAGACCCGACCGGAAAAGATGAATCACGTCCTCCGCTTACAAAAGAAGAAATCTTGAATAATGCAGAAAAATATATGGAACAACTTTATACTGTTCTGGATAAGGATAAAACAGAAGTTCGCTGGCAGACTGAATGGTTCGGCGATATGAAAATGTCTGACGTGTTGATGTTAATGGGAAAATTTACTCTAGCGCAATTCATGGCACACGATACTTTTCGTAAGCGCTATGAGAACGGGTTGGGTCTGGGTATGCATGAGCTCATGTATCCCATCTTGCAGAGTTATGATTCCGTAGCAATCGAAGCCGATGTTGAACTTGGCGCTTCCGAACAAAAATTTAATATTCTGGCTGGACGTGATATGCAAAGGTACTTTGGTCAACCACAACAGATAGCTATTCTTTCTCCAATTCTCATGGGAACGGACGGAAAAGAAAAGATGAGTAAATCGCTCAATAACTATATTGCTGTATTTGATACCCCAAAAGATAAATATGGGAAAACAATGTCGATACCGGATGAACTAATCATTAATTATTTTAATTATGCTACAAAGGTTTCGCCTGATGAGATAGAAAGAATTGAGAAGCAACTTACTAACGATGAAATAAATCCCAAAATTATCAAACAGCATTTAGCACGCGAGATAGTTGCTTTATATCACGGAGAAGAAGCTGCTAAGCTGGCAGAAGAAGAATTCAATCTTATCTTTAAGAAAAAGAATATTCCAGATGATATACCTGAATTTAAAATATTAGAGCCCATGAAGATAATTGATATTCTTTTTCAGAGTAAAACCTGTACATCCGGTGGAGAAGCTAGAAGAATGATCAAGCAAAATGCTGTGAGCATTGACGGAAACAAAATAACAGATATATTTCAAGAGATCACAGATGAATGCGTGATAAAGGTAGGAAAGCGTAGATTTGTGAAGGTAACGCAATCATCTTGATTGCAATAGGGGAAATAATGGATACAATATTTCGATTATTAATACAGATTCCAATTTTACTTATTACACTAACAATTCATGAATTCAGTCATGGTTATGTAGCATATCTGTTGGGAGACGATACAGCAAAACGTGCTGGTCGGCTTACTTTGAATCCAATCTCTCATATAGACCCAATTGGACTTCTAATGTTGTTTATTGTTCATATTGGTTGGGCAAAACCGGTTCCGGTAAATCCTTATAATTTCCATAATCAAAAGAAAGATATGGCTATTACCGCCGCAGCGGGACCAGCTTCCAATTTTGTAATGGCTATTATCCTTTCAGTTGTTTTTAATTTACTGAAAGCAGCAAATCCGAATCTTCTCTATTCGGGTTCTGTTTTAGCACAATTTTTCACAGGTATGCTTGTGTATGCAATCCTGATAAATCTGGCTTTAGGAATTTTCAATCTAATTCCGATTCCACCAATGGATGGTTCCAAAATTCTGGGTGGATTTTTATCTGACGAAGCTTATTATAAATATACTGCACAAGAGAGAAAAGGTGCTCAAATTTTAATGATAATTTTTGCTATTTCTTTTGTGTTTAAACTTAACCTTATTGGAGCTATAATTATGCCACCTTTGAATTTTTTCTTAAAACTTTTAATCGGAATTACTTTATAAAAAATAAAAAAGTTATCGTTTGATCAAAGATCAAGCCGACATGTAGGAGATAAATTATGAATTTAAAAGAAGTAAAACAAACTATTGATGAAAAACAGATCAGAACAATTGATTTAAAATATTCTGATCTGGCAGGAAACTGGTATCATATTTCATGTCCAGCCAGAAAACTGGAATATGTTCTTAAGAGCGGGATCCCATTTGACGGCTCAAGTATTCCCGGTATGAAATCTGTAGAAGCCGGAGATATGATATTGATCCCTGATATTGAAACTGCTATTGTCGATCCGTTCACATACCATCCGACTTTGAGAATGCTGTGTACTATCTGTGATGCTGATACCAGGATTGGTGTTCAGAAGGATCCTAGAAGTCTGGCTAAAAGAGCTCAGAAATACCTGGAAGGAACAGGAGTAGCTGATGAATCATATTGGATCCCTGAATTTGAATTTTATCTCTTCAATGAAGCGATAATTAATAATGGAAAATTTGCTGCCGGCTATAAGTTTACTTCATCAGAGAACAAAAATGATCTTCCCGGCGGATATAAAGATGTTGATGGAACTGCTGTAGCTAACAGGAAAGGATATCATATTGATGTTCCATTTGATAAATATGCTGATATTCGTGAAGAGATGGTTCAGCTTATCGAAGATATAGGTTGTCCGGTAAGATACCATCACCATGAAGTGGGTTTATCTTCTCAACAGGAAATAGAAACTGAACTTCTGGAATTCAGTCTGATCACAGATAAAATGATGTATATAAAGGATATTATCCATAATTGTGCTCTTAATAATGAATTAACAGCAACATTCATGCCTAAACCGATCTACCAGGAAGCAGGAAATGGCATGCACTTCCATATTCAATTGAGAAAAGGCGGTGAAAATATTTTCTATAAAAAAGGGAATTATGCTGATCTTAGTGATGAAGCACTTTACTTTATTGGCGGGATATTAAAACATGGCCGTT
>JAVCCF010000054.1 GCA_030765625.1 Candidatus Tenebribacter burtonii | reverse complement strand
TCACCATTTTAGATAATTCATTTTCATTCCACATTTTGTGTACAAATACACTGTCTACACTCATAGAAAGAACCTCAACTCCCAGTTTTTGGAATTCAGGATATTTATCGGCAACTGCCGATACTTCGGTAGCTCAAACGAAGGTGAAATCGCCCGGGTAAAAACATACAACAACCCATTTCCCCAAATAATCTGATAATTTAACGTTAATAAATTTTCCCTTATGATAAGCCGGTGCTGTAAAATCCGGTGCTTTTTGTCCAACCTTGATCATATTTTCCTCCTTCTTTACTTCAATTGCTTTCCCTTTTGGTTCAGTTTTTACATTGTCGCCCACAGGTCCGCCCGTAGGTCTGGCACAGCCGATTTTCATTTCTTCAGGCATAAATGCACTCCTTTTTTTAAACTAAATTTATCTATTTTAAACCAAGACCTTTAGCAATTCCATCTCCATAAGCTTTATCTGCTTTACGGAAATGAACAATCATCTTTTCCTGGATTTCCCTTGGAACGTTCTTTAGTGGTTTGATAATATTCTCGATTAATTCTTGCTGCTGATCGGCACTCATTATTCTAAATAAATTTCCAGGTTGAATATAGTCATCATCAGCACCGCGTTTTTGCTCATAGCGAGCCGCATCACCTGATATTTTTAACGGAGGTTCATCATAGGAGTGGTCTTCTTTAGGACCGCTAAAGCTGTTTGGCTCATAGTTTGGACCTGGACCACCATTGTCATCAAATCTCATGAGACCATCACGCTGATAAGGATTATTGACTTTGGTTGCATGAGGAGCATTGATAGGCAGACGCTCAAAATTTGCACCCAGCCTGTAACGGTGGGCATCTGTATAAGAAAAAATTCGAGCTTGCAGCATTTTATCTGGAGAAAAAGAAATACCAGGTACTACATTGGATGGTGAAAATGCTGTCTGTTCTACTTCTGCAAAATAATTAACTGGGTTTTGGTTCAATTCCATCACGCCCACTTCTATCAAGGGATAATCTACATGCGGCCACACTTTGGTTAAGTCGAATGGATTCCACTTATAATTATCAGCTTCTAATTCCGGCATTATCTGAACAGAAAGAGTCCATTTGGGATAATTACCTTTTTTAATAGTTTCAAAAAGCTGGTGAGTATGATAATCAGGATCCTCTCCAGCAAGTTTATCAGCTTCTGCAGGTGCCATGCATTGAATACCCTGTTGAGTTTTAAAATGAAATTTTACCCAGAATCTTTCATCATCAGCATTAATGAAACTGAAAGTGTGACACCCGTAACCATTCATAAAAGGAATTCCTTTCGGTATTCCACGCTCTGAAAAAAGAACAGTTATCTGATGCAACGCTTCCGGCACTTGCGACCAAAAATCCCATTGCATAACATCTGATTTGCGATTTGTTTGAGGATCACGCTTTTGGGTGTGAATAAAATCTGGAAATTTAATAGCATCGCGAATAAAGAAGACAGGTGTATTGTTCCCAACCAGATCCCAATTACCTTCTTCAGTATAAAACTTGAGGGCAAATCCTCTCACATCGCGAACTGTATCAGCGGAACCTTTTTCTCCGGCAACTGTAGAGAATCGACCAAACATTTCAGTTTTCTTTCCTACTTCAGAAAAAATCTTAGCTTTTGTGTATTTAGTGATATCTTTGGTAACTGTAAAAGTTCCATGAGCTCCGGCAGCTTTGGCATGGACTACTCTTTCGGGAATTCTTTCCCGGTTGAAATGTGCCAGTTTTTCTTGAAGATAATGGTCTTGTAGCAAAACAGGACCACGCTTTCCTGCCGTCATAGAAGTTTGATTGTCAGGAACTGGAATACCCGCAGCAGTTGTTAAAGTTTTTTTCTTTTCGCTCATGATTTACCTCCTCTTGTTTTTTAATTCTGAAAATGTTTTTTTAATTTTTTTAACTTGTTTATTAATTTAAGAATTCTCAGTTTGCTTTTCATTACAACTCCAAATTAAAAATTAGTTTAAACAATTTTCTGTCAACATGAAAAAAGTGTAAGCTAACTTCATACTTCGATGAACTCAGCATGACAAAGGAGAATAAAATTGTAGTGACAGATCATTGATTTGTCTAAAAAAAACAGCTCATCCCAATTTCCTGGAATGAGCTGTTTTATTTATTTATGCTCTACTTTAATAGCAGGCATTTTTTCATTGCTACAGCTTCTCCATTCACGATGAGTTTATACAAATATATCCCGGAACTAACAGGTTGATCATTGTCATCAGTTCCGTTCCATGTAATATTATTAATTCCTAATTCCAAATTCCTAATTTCTAATTTTTTTACTTTCTGTCCTTTTAAGTTATAAATTTCAATTTCAGAATTCTCGGTGTTCAGGTTGTTTAATGAAAAAGAGATCGTAGTTATTGGATTAAATGGGTTGGGGTAATTGCCTTTAAGCTCAGTTTTATTAATGATGGTTCCATTAACTCCCGTTCCCGTAAATTCAAAATCAAGTAACATAATATCGGAGTTACCAAGGTCATAAACAGCTTGAATTCCTGCTGTATATATTTGTCCATTGATCAAATTCTCAAAAAGCCATTGTGTTTCTGTAGTACTAAACATTTGAGCATCCAAGAAAACATTATACCCTACTAACGTTACTCCCGGTGAAGGGATTGGTGGATCCCAAGTTGCTAATCCTGATGTAGGGTCAACTGCAAAATTTTGAGGAGGGTTGAAGACAGGAAGCTTTTCCACTACATTAGAAAATGCAGCTTCTGCTACGATGCTGTTAGTATACTGTGCAACAATAGCATATTGATACATCTCGGGTTCAAGTTGTTCCCAGCCAGTATCTGTATAAACTGTTTCAGTTATAGAAGCAAGCAGTTCCCACTCATTAGGATTCTGATTATTAACCTCAAAGAAACGGAAGACATCATAAGATTCAAGTTCTCTTGTAGCAGGTGCATCCCAGGTGAGTGAAACTTCTGTATTTTCCTCATTAATAATTGCAACAACATTACTTGCAGGAAACGCAGTTTCATTTAGGGTTATTGTTCCCATATCAATATTAGCTGTTCCCACATTAACAGTTTCAGAATAAATGTCATAGCCTTCAAGAGTGATCTCTAAAGTGTAATCATCATTCTGCTCAACTTCTGGGAAGAAAAAATCCCCATTGGCATCTGTTAACATTTGATAGCTTTCATTTCCGGTTAATGTAACGTCACAACCTTCTAAACCCACATCAGGTTGATTACTGCCAACCACGTGTCCGCTTAGTTCAATAGTTGTAACGGGATCGGGTATAAAGGCTGCACCACCAGTTGAATGGTAAGCAGGATAAGGATTAGGGAATTCAACCCAATTACCACCAACACCTTGTGCAATGTCGTAAGCAAAATATGGAATTCCATCGTCTCCACGAGTTGCTGTGAGATAAACTGTGTTGTTGCCAACAGCCATTCCGCGTCCTTGTCCGTTACTGGCAGGAATTGAACCAGTAAGCTGGATCATTTCACCGGTATCAATATTTATAGAATAAAGTCCGGAAGCGCCGTATTCTGTATAACCATAGAAGAGATCATCAACGGGATTGTAATCAAGAGCAAAGAACCTGAAGCCATAACCTGTATAAACATCCAAAGCTAATGTGGCTTCTCCGGTGTTTGTATTTATGCTATAAATTCCTTTAGGATCAGCATAATTAGAGAATCCCCAAAGTGTATCTCTACCATATGCAAGGCTGCTCATATCTTCACTGATAGTACATATTTGCTGTGGTGTTGAAGTTAGAGTTGCTTCATAGAGATGAGTAGTAAATGCACCATTACCAATATAAAGTAATCCTTCTGGTGTAGCAGCAGCGCCGCTTACATCAAAAGAGTAATGCTGTGTCCAGTTTACATTTGGAAATCCGCTGAGATCTGATGAAAATGTAGGTGGGGATGAACCTTCTAAACCTACAAAAAGCGTTCCTGCGCTTGCGAAAGTTATGAGACATAGGAATGTGATAATTGTTGTGATTTTTTTCATATTGTTCCTCCATTCTAGAATAATATTTTAAAAACCGAAACAGTTTTTAATAGATAGATATGTCAAATATTAAAAATTAATGCAACTTGACATTTACGTAATATAATTTTTTTAGGAATAGTAAATTATAAATAAGGTATAAGCAGAACTTGGAGAGAAAATGGAAAACATAAATCAGTTACTTGCAGTAAAAAGGCAGAAGCTGGAAAAACTAAAAGAACTGGGTGTGGATCCTTATCCACCCAGAAGTGCTCGCACACATAAAATTAAGGTTTTAATAGATAATAAAGATGGTTATGTCTCTTCGGAAGAGGTTGTAACTATAACCGGAAGATTAAAAGCGATGCGCCGTCAGGGTAAAGTTGGTTTTGGCAACATTGCAGATGATAGCGGCAATATGCAAATATTTGTGAAAAAAGACAAAGTTGGTGAAGAAAATTATGAAGTTTTCAAACTGCTTGATCTGGGTGATTTTGTTCAGATTACCGGTGTATGTTTTGTTACCCAACGTGGTGAATTTTCTATTCGTGCTCATGAAGTTACAGTTTTAGGAAAAAGTTTACTTCCGCTTCCAACTGTTAAAGAAAAAATTGTTGATGGCAAGAAACAACGTTTTGATGAATTCACTGATATTGAACTTAGATATCGTAAACGTTATCTTGATCTACTTCTTAATCCGGAAGTAAAAAAGAATTTTGAAATTCGTGCTCAAATAATCAAAGAGATCAGAAGTTTCTTGAATGAAAAAGGTTTTATGGAAGTGGAAACACCCATTTTGCAACCGCTTTATGGTGGGGCTAATGCACGTCCATTTGTTACCCATCACAACACACTTGATATTGATCTTTATATG
>JAVCCF010000174.1 GCA_030765625.1 Candidatus Tenebribacter burtonii | reverse complement strand
TTGAATCGAAAGTTAAAGAATATGGATGGATTTAAGTCAGAGAAAAACCTTGCTGATTTTATGAATATCTGGTTTAAAGGTTACCATGAAAAATTTATTAATTAGCCACAGTTATCTTTACGCTGCCTAATTTTTAAAGATCTTGATGGATGGACGTGTGAAATCTATGATTATGAACTGAATAAATTGTTAAAAGCATTTGAGTCTACTCTTCCCCTTATCGAATCTGAAATCGTAAAGTATAAATAAATTTCTTGCACAAATATTGTATTCCTTCTCATCTAGTTTTGTCGATTTAAATTTAGTTGAGCGGATTTAGCTCAGTTGGTAGAGCATCAGCTTCCCAAGCTGAAGGTCGCGGGTTCGAGACCCGTAATCCGCTCCATGATTGTTTTAATCCAAAACGTCTTTCTGAGATATTCAACTTGCATCTCTTCACGAAGACTCTCGTTTTGCATTTTAATAGATGTAACAAAATGAGTTCTGCATAATAGAGTGTTTTTGTGAGAAACAATAAACTGGAATCTTTGCGAGTTTTTTTTCTTGCTGTTACAAACGAAGCAATCTCTTTTATATTAATCGCTCATAAACTTAGATTGCTTCAATAGAATTTCTTTGTAAGAAATCTCGCAATGACTATTAGGCATTATGCAGAACACTTGATGTAACAAAATGTTTGGAGGTATATTGATGATATTTTATAAACTATCTCATATAGTAACAATATGTTAAGGGCAGAATTATATTATAGAAATATACGGGGACTCGTAGGGGACTTGTTGCTTATTTCGGACGGAGAATACATTCTTGAAATTAAGTTTTGTAATGATGACAAAGTGATAAATTCTGACATCCCAATTCTTTTAAAAACAGATAGGCAACTCAGACAATATTTTGTCAGAGAACGACAATTATTTGACATTCCGTTGAAACCAATTGGAACAGATTTTCAATTATCTGTTTGGAATGAACTGAAGAAAATTCCTTATGGAAAAACAATCTCATATCAAGAATTAGCACACAGAGTTGGAAACAGTAATGCATCTCGTGCAGTTGGAAATGCGAATGGTAAAAATCCTATTCCAATTATCATTCCCTGCCATCGAGTTATTCGAAAATCTGGTGATCTTGGTGATTTTGGTGGTGGAATTAATATTAAAAGAAAGCTACTTGAGTTGGAAGGAAAATAGCTCACAAATTTACACGGATAGATACGAATATATAAAGTTCTATAATAATCCTGTCATTCCCGTGAAAACGGTAATCTATGATTTTATAAAATATATTTTCGCACACAGCTTTTTCATATAACAAAAACTGAGATTCTTCGTGAAGAGATGCAAGTTGAATTTCTCAGAAATACAATTTCGCCTACTTATCTTTTCAGACATCTCTCGCCTATATTAAGAGTGGAACTAAGAGTGAGGTAGTAAAAAGTAGAAAAGCCTTCCAAGTATTCAAATTCAGAAGGCTTTATATTTTTTCTTAGCACCTTTGCGTACTTTGCGGTTATAAACTTATTTTATCATTTCCAGAACTTTATTAGCATTCTCAATGAATGTATGGAGTTCTTTCCCACTAAATCTTTTTTGTTCAAGCATAGCAAGATCATGAATATATTTTGTAAGAAATTTAACCTTATCTGTTTCACCTTTTTCACTTAACTGCAGAATTTTCTTGATTGTTTTATTCTCGGGATTAACAATAAGAGTATGATTCTTTAGCATATCCATGCCATTATCCGGTTGATTCAGCATATTCATTTCCTGAAATCTCCTCATGAATTCATTGAACACGATCATGGCAGGAATATCTTTTGATTTTAGATGCTTTGTTTCTGTTTTAATCTCGATAAATGCTTTTTGCACTATCTCGTTAAAAGCTTCTTCACCCAACTCTCCTTTTACAGAGTATGAAATATCGTAAGGTTTTATTTTTGTATTATCATCTTGAGTTGTAATGAATGGAGTTAGTACTGTTGCAGCTTTAGGATGTTTTTTGAGAAATGCAGCATAATCATCTTTGCTAAAACTTGCTTCGATATTTTCATTTAAAGCATTATTGAAAATCATTTCTATTTTACTCGAGTTCTCAGTTTTCTTTTCACCCTTTTTATCGATTAGATTCTCATTAATTTCAGAATCGATTCGAACAAAAGTAACGTCATTATTTTTCATTTCCAAATTTTGGAAGATATGATTATCCAACACAGAGTTTGAGTAAATAACACCTATCCCCTGTTCTTTCATCAATTTTAAATAAGAAACTTGTGTATCTTCACTCTGAGCATAATAAACTTTTTGAGGCTTATCATCAGATTTGTTTCTGGTTTTATATTCTTCAATAGTAACATAATCATCATCAGTAGTTTTAAAGATCAATTGATCTTTCATGGAATCTGCAAATTTTTCATCAGTAAGAACTCCATATTTAATGAACTGGTTGATATCTTCCCAAAATCCTTCATATTTTTTCCTGTCAGATTTAAAAATATCTTTTAAGCTATCTGATACTTTTTTAATGATGAATTTAGAGATCTTTTTAACCTGTTGATCCTGCTGCAAAAAACTTCTTGAAACATTCAAAGGAATATCGGGAATATCAATTCCACCTTTGAGCAGCAGTAAAAATTCTGGAATAATCCCTTTTAAATCATCTGCCACAAATACATTATTGCAAAAAAGTTTTACTTTTCCTGTATTAAGTTCAATCTGATTTTTTATTTTTGGAAAATATAGAATTCCCTTCAAATTAAATGGAAAGTCAACGTTAAGATGTATCCAGAAAAGCGGATCGTTATAATCATGGAATAATTGCTTGTAAAATTCTTTGTATTCATCTTCTGTAACATCTTTTGGTTTTCGCAACCATAATGCTTCAGTTTGATTAGCCAGTTCTTTTTCTTTATTTATATAAATTGGGAATGGCATAAAATTACTATATTTTTCAATAAGTTCTTTTATTTTGCTATCTTCAAGATATTGCTCACTGTCCTTATTCAAATGAATTGTTACAGTTGTTCCAACAGTTTTTCTCTTCCCGTCTAATGCAGTATAATCTGTTTCACCTTCACACTCCCAGAAAGTAGCCTTAGTTCCTTTTTTGTAGGAAAGGGAATCTATTGTAACTTTTTTTGCGACCATAAAACTAGAATAAAATCCAAGCCCGAAGTGACCAATTATTGTAGATTGTTTATCTTTGAATTTTTCAACGAAATCTTCAGCTCCAGAAAATGCAATCTGATTGATATATTTTTTTATTTCTGATGCTGTCATTCCGATACCATAATCTATCACTTGAATTGTTTTCTTCTTTTTATTGACCTTTATCTCAATTTTTAAATCTTCTTCAAGATTATTATCTATCGCTTTACGCTTACTCATAGCATCTACAGAGTTTGATATAAGTTCTCGAAGAAAAATATCATGTTCTGAATAAAGCCATTTTTTAATTATTGGAAAAATGTTTTCTGTGTGGATTGATAACTTGCCACTGTTTTTTTCTGCCATTTCTATCTCCTCTACAACATTTTAATTTTCTGAGATAATTTAATTTGTATTGATTATTTGTCAAATAAAATTAGCACTCCCGTTTTGGGAGTGCTATAAAATATTGTTATTGTTGTATTAATCTCTTGTTACAATCTTAACATTTTCTTCACCGTCTGTTTCCATAAAGGAAACTTTGATGATCTCTTCACCCGAAGTTGGCACATATCTTCCTACGTAATCTGCATGAATTGGAAGCTCTTTGTGCCCTCTATCAATAAGCACACAAAGCTGGATTTCTTTTGGTCTTCCAATATCTAATACTGCATCAATTGCTGCTCGAACAGTTCTACCAGTATAAAGCACATCATCGATGAGAATGATCTTTACATTCTCAACTTCAAAATCTATATGAGTCCCATTATGAACAGGATTTTCTGCAACTTTAGAAAGATCATCTCGATAGAGTGAAATATCAATTATTCCGGTTTCCACATCTAATTTTTCAATCTCTTTCAGATATATAGAGAGTCTGTCAGCCATGGGGACACCCCGGCTTTTAATTCCAACAAGATATACATTTTCCATTGACTTGTTGTATTCTACGATTTCTAAAGCAATTCTTCTCATTGAGCGTTCAATAGCTTTTACATCCATAATTTTACTTTTTGTTTTCATAGGCTCCTCATTTTTTTAATTTTTTAAACTTTAATTTATACAATACACCATTTTCTTTTATTAAATCAAAATCTGCAGAAAGTTGTAAGATCAATATTCGTATTAATTCCATCCCCGTTGATTCTGGTTTTTTCAAATCTATTCCATCTGGTAAATCTTTTCCATTATTACTAATTTCAAGATGAAAATAATCATTGTTATCTTTTTTCATGTTTATTATTATTTCACCTTCTCTGTTATTTGTAAAACCATGTTTTATCGCATTTGTAACTATCTCGTTTATAAGTAAACCGCATGGAATTGCGGTAGTTATATTTAAATGAATATCCTTAATATTAATTATGAGTTTAATCCTTGAGTGATCAATTTGATTAGTTTTATATATATTCATTACTAATGAGTTGATGTAACGTTTAAAATCAACAAGTGTAAAATCATCTGACATATATAATTGTTCCTGGATTAAAGCTAGTGAAAAAATCCTATTTTGAAAATTAGTAAAACATTTAAAGAATTCTTTGCTTTTAGAAGATCTGGATTGGATATTAAGAATACTTGAGATGATCTGTAAATTATTATTAACTCTATGATGTATTTCTTTGAGCATAACATTTTTCTCGTTGAGTGATGATTTAAGTTTATTCTCGGTCTCTTTTCTAACTATTATTTCCTTTTTCAGATTTTCATTAGTTTCAATAAGTTCCGACGTTCTAAGAGTTACTTTATCTTCCAATCCTTCATTTGCTTTTTCAAGTAAGTTATTTAACTTTTTCTTTTTATTATAATTGTATAACAAAGAAGTAGCTACAATAATAAGAAGCAATATCAATAGAAATAAGATTATTTTATAAGATTTATCTTTTTCTGATTGAAGTTTGTAGATTTGATTATTCTTTAATAGTATTTCCTTTTCACGCAAAGTTTTCTCAATGGTAAAATTTGTTCTGTACTGAGCAATTTTATCACTTGTTTCTTCATTAAAAAGCAAATCTCTTGTATTTGAATAATAGTTATAATAAATATATGCATTTTTATAATCACCGACTTCAGAATAACGTTTAGACATCAATTGGTATACATCTTTTATTACATCACGAGTCTTAATTTTTTGTGCGGTTTCTAAACTTTGCTGTAAATAGAAATCGGCTTGTTTATAGTCTTTTTTAATGAGGAAAACACTCCCCAGATTTTTAGATGTATTGGCAAATCCATATGTGTCACCGACTTTCTGCTTTAAGTCAAGTGCCTTCTGATAATTATACAAAGCTTCATCTAACTTGCCTTGCTCTTCGTAAACAATTGCAATATTATTCAAAGTTGTGGCAATTCTTTTTTCATCTTTATTTTCTTCATTAATTTTGAGAGCTTCTGAAAGATACATCAATGCACTTTCATAATCTTTTAGTTGAATATAGATATTCCCAATATTATTCAATGTAGACTGAGTATTTTTTTCTGACTTTCGTTTATATTCTAATGACCGTTGATACATTTCAAGAGCTTTTTCATAATCACTGATCCGCATATAAATATTACCCAGATTATTTAGCGTTGAGTAAATCTTAGGATCACCGGTTTTTTCCCTAATACGTAATGAACTAAGGAAATTATTCATTGCTTCATCATACATTCCTAAACGGAAATAAACACTTCCAAGGTTATTATAGGAGAGTGATTGTCTCTTTTGATCATCTAATGCGATAAATACTCCTAATGAACGTTTATAATAATCTAAAGCATTGGTAAAATTTCCTCTAGACCAATATATATGACCAATATTATCATATACATTTGCAATTTTGTTATCTAATTTTAAATTACGATAAATATCCAGAGCTTGTTGGAAATTCTTAAGAGCTTTATCAAAATTATTAGTTATTCTGAAAAAGTGACCAATATTATTCAGTGCATCTGCCTTGCCTTTTTGATCATCCCTTTTCTTTGCAAATTCATAAGCTTGAATTGCACATTCATAACTGATCTCAGGATTTATTTTTCTATATTGTGATGAAAGTTCATTTAGTAAAGAGATTCTCTCTTTTCCACTAACCTCGATCAATAAAGCTTCGAGGCTATCTATTTCCGTTATGGAAACGAGTTGTGTAGAAATAATTAATAATAACAAAATTATAAAGTATACATTATTGTTCAACCTTCCTCCATAAGATCAGTCTTCTTTCATCAAGATGAGACAAAACGTAAATCCTTTTTCACTTTTTACTTTTAGCACAGCTCCAATTTTGTGATAAAAATGTCAAATCAATAATTATTTTTCAGATAAATACTCAAGTATCGTCTTAGCACTTTTTTCTCCGATACCCTTAATGCTTATCAATTCAGTTATTGATATATTTCTTATATTTTCTACCGAGCCAAATTTTTTTAATAAAGCAAACTTTGTTTGCTCACCAACTCCGGAAATATTATCAAGTTCACTTTTCAATGTTCTTTTCTTCCTTCTTTTTCTATGGAATGTAATTGCAGATCTGTGAGCTTCATCACGAATTTTCACAAGCACGCGCAATGCTGAAGAATTGCGTGGAAGAATGATCGAGTTTTTATGTTCAGGCAAAAATACTTCTTCAATTCGTTTAGCTAAAGAGATCATCTCAATATCTTTTATCTTCATTTCTTTTAGGACATTAAATGATTTACTAAGTTGTCCCTTGCCACCATCAACAACTATTAGATCAGGTTTCTCATTCTTCTCGATCTTTTTAAGATAACGTTTCATTGTCTCTTCCATCGAAGCAAAATCATCCTGTCCACTTACTGTTCTCATGATAAAATGTTTATAGTTTTTTTTCTTTGGTTTTCCATTTTCAAAAAAAACCAGAGAAGAAACAGTATCTGTACCCTGGATCGTGGAAATATCTATACAGATCATTTTTCTTGGAAGTTTCTTTAGATTAAGCTTATCTTTTAATTCCTTTATCGGAAAGATGGTTCTGTTGCTTTTTCTTAGATATTTTAATTTTTCCTCTTCCACAAAATTAAATGCATTTTCTTTAGCAATAGAAATTAGAGCCTTTTTATCTCCCTTCTGTGGAATAATTAATTTATTTTTCAACCATTTATTAAGAATTTCAGAATCCTCTGGCTCTATCTGCAAAAATATACGAAAAGGCAATTTTTCTAATTTTGAAGAATAATATTGCTTCAAAAATGCTTCCATTATCTGTGATAATGTTGTTCCGTCGGTATTATTCAGAGCATAGATTTCTTTATTTAGTAATTTCCCTGAGAGTATTTTCAGTACAGCAACCGTTGCTCTACTCCCATCCTGATAAATCCCTATGACATCACGGTTTTTTTCATCTGTAAAAAACATATTTTTTGATCTATTCAACTTTTGTATATTTGCTATTTTATCTCTAAATTTTGCAGCTTCTTCAAATTTCAGTTTATCTGAACATTCTTTCATCCGTAAAGTAAAATCATTGATAACATCGTGATTTCTTCCTTTAATAAATTGAATTAGAGCAGTCACATTTTTTCTATACTCTTCAATACTGATATTCCCCACACACGGTGCAGAACATTTTCCTAACTGGAAATTGATACAAGGTCGCTGGAATAATGGTTCTCCTTTTAGGATATTTCTTGTACAAGTTCTAATAGGAAAAATCCATTCAATAATGCGTATTGTTTTTCTGAGAGCTTTTATATCGGGATAAGGTCCGAAGTATTTTGAGCCATCTTTTTTAAGTTCTCTTGTAATAAAAACTTGAGGGAATGGTTCTTTAATTGTAATTTTAATAAATGGTTTACTTTTATCATCTTTAAGCTGGATGTTATATTTTGGTTTGTGTTTCCTTATTAAATTTGCTTCAAGCACTAAAGCTTGATCTTCTGTTTTTGTAAGGATATAATCCAAATCAGCAATTTTATTAACCAGCTCCTCTGTTTTATGATCAGAAGGGATCCCTCTGAAATATGAGCGTACTCGATTCTTCAATACTCTTGCTTTACCAATATAGATTATATTTCCTGATGCACTTTTCATGATATATACGCCAGGAGAGGTTGGTAATAATGTTAATTTTTGCTTTATTTTTTTTGAAATCTTCTGCATAATCTCTGTTTTATATCTTTACTGTATTCAATATTTAAGAGTTGAGAACCAATCACAAAGAACACTACACTTCCAACTCCGAGTATTATAACTCTAATTACTCTCTGCAACATATTTTCCCCGGGCAGAATATTTGTAGAGAATAATAATCCTATAAAAATAATTACAGAGATAACGACGATCTTTAAAATTGGTTTAAGTATTTTAGGATATCTCAGTTTAGGAATTTTTTTCTTAAAATAAATGACTAGTAAAAAATATTGGATCATAGCTGAAACTGCTGTGGCAAAAGCTAAGCCGGCATGTTGCATAAACTGCATGAAAATTATATTGAGAATTATATTTAACACAACTATTATAACCGATATTTTTACTGGAGTTTTAGTATCTTTATTAGCATAATAAACAGGTATAATCAACCGATTCAAACTATAAAAAATAATTCCTGTAGAATAGAACAATAGTGCTTTATAAGTCATATCAACAGAATTTAAATCAAAAGCTCCACGCATAAAAAGTATTTTAATGAAATCTTTTCCTAAACCAGCAATTATAGCTGTGATCGGCAACATTATATAACAGATCGAAATTATAGAAAACCTTAAACTTGAATATAATCCTTTCCAGTCATCCTCTGCAATTTGTCTGGAAAATAGAGGTAATACAGCAACTCCTGCAGCTACCCCAAAAACACCCATGGGAAGTTGCATTAATCTATTTCCATAACCAAGCGCTGCAATACTTCCTGTAACCAATAAAGAAGCTAAAACCATGTCTGCAATTAAATTGATTTGTCTCACTGCAATTCCAATTGCACCTGGTATCAATCTCTTCCAGACAGATTTCAGAGCCTCTCCATGAAAATTGATATTATATTTAAATCTATATCCAATTTGTTTTAATTGTGGAAAATTTACTACGGTTTGTAGAAATCCTCCTAAAATCACACCATAAGACCAAATGTGGATCTCTACTTCCTTTGAAGCAGAATCTGAGAGCAAAAGAAATATCCCCAAACTACCTATCATTCCAATATTCAGAAATGCAGAAGATAACCCTGGAAGAAAGAACCTATTATGAGAATTCAGAATAGAAATTAGCGTAGATGAAATTCCAATAAAGAAAAGATAAGGAAATAATATTCTAGTTAATTTGATGACCAAAATTCTAGTATTCACATCTAATCCCGGTGCGATCAATCTTACAATTATTGGAGCAGTTGCAATCCCAATTAAACATAAAATAATCAAAAATAAGGTTAACAATGTTAATATATTTAGAGCAAAATTGATCTGTTCTTTCTTACCACTTTTTACACCAATTTCATTATAAATTGGAACGAATGCTGCAGAAAGTGCACCTTCTCCAAAAAGTCTTCGTAAAAAATTTGGTATCTGGTATGCTACCCTAAAAGCATCTGCGATGTATGATGTACCAAAAAAATTTGTCATTATTACATCGCGAACCAAACCAAATATTCGACTTATAAAAACAGCAACAGACATTGAACCAGCATTTTTGGCTAATTTTCTTCTACTCATTCTTTACAATTCCAAATCTTTTTTTTATAAAAGGAAAGAAACTAAATTCTAAATAAGATGTAAACAAAAAATTGATTTTAATTTGACAACATACAAAATTACATTATTAAGGTTAATTGTTAAGCAAAGGATTTACTATGAAAAAAGAAAGTAAGGCATTCGGAATTATTACCAGAAGTTTATTGAATTTAGAACCAATTATTACTTTTCTTGATAACGCAAAGAAATATAATCAAAAAGTAGAACATTTAATAATAGCATATGAAGATGAGATTGATCAATCTGTTTTAACTACTTTACAAATGAGATGTCAGGTAACATTAATTCAAAAGGGAAATGCTCCAATTCTTAAATCGTATCTTCATGAACTTGGGTTGTCAGAACCAGAAATTAAAATTATTTTGGGAACTCCTTTTCAAGAGAAATATGGTATGATAGCTTATGGAACTTCCAGAAATTATGTGCTCGTCACAGCATTAATGCTTGGAATTAATTATCTTCTGTTTTTCGATACCGACGTTTATCCAAAGATATTATCTCAATTTCATTTAGAAAATTATAATTTCATAAATATTGATTTCGTAGGTTCTCATTTGAAATATCTGAAGAACGAAGATGTTTGTTTAACCACAAGTGATTACACAGGATATTATATTATTCCTAAAATGAATTTCCCAAATTTATTAAAATTACTCCGTGGTGTCCAAAAAGAAGAAATGTTTGATGTAATTTCTAATAATGATACACTTGTAATTAAAAATTCTCATTCCAAAGACATATTTGATACCCAAAAAGTGCTGGGTGGAAACATGGCACTTGATCTCTCTAGAATTAATATTCTTCCTCCCTTTTTCTCTACAACTTTAATACTTGATGATGAGTGTTTTTTAGGACGTGGAGAAGACACCCTTTTTGGTCCAGAAGTTCATGGTTCAGGAAGATGCGTTGATATTGATCTTTTTATCTTCCACAATTGTTTCGGAGATTTTCCCAACAAACCTGAAATCACAGTTCAGAAGAACATAGACCGGTTTTTTTATGCCTGTATGGGTTGGGTGATTAGAAATCCATTTTTTAATTGGATCAGAAAAAAATATGCGGTCCAAGCTGAAGAGATAGATGAAGACAAAAGATATGAATCTCTTATAATTGGCAGTAGATCTGCCGCAGAGTATTTTGATGATGACAGATTTCTAAAATTACCTGAAGCTTTCCAACTTTCATACCAGAAATTAGATGACGATATTAAACATTATAAAGATTTAATGCTTGCCTGGAAGAAATTAAGACAACTATTAAATAAGGAGTAACAAATGCGAACTAAATTTGTTTTGTTAATTATTTTATTTTTTTTAAAATTATCAGCAACCGTTATAAACATACCTGCAGACCAGCCAACAATACAAGAAGGAATTAATGCTTCTGTAAATGCTGACACCGTTCTCGTTCAACCTGGAACTTATGTGGAAAACATCAATTATAATGGAAAGAATATTACCCTCGCTTCGTTATTCTTAACCATGCAAGATACTTCTTATATTTCTCAAACTATTATTGATGGAAGCCAAAATGGAAGTGTTGTTACATTTGAAAGTGGAGAAGATTCAACTGCGGTTTTGATTGGATTAATAATTCAAAATGGTTTTGGCTTTGGAGGAGGGATATTTTGTTCTCAGTCCAACCCAAGTTTGGAAAATATAACCATAAGAAATAATACAGGTGGATTTAATACTAGTGGTAGTGGAATTTATTGTATATATTCCAGTCCAAGCTTGAAAAATGTAACTATAAATAATAATTCGACCGTTAATGTTGGAGGTGGAATGGCTTTATGCCTTAATTCCAACCCGAGTTTAGAAAATACAACTATATGTAATAATTCAGCTGGTGCCTATGGTGGTGGAATTTGTTGTATATCAGATTCCAACCCCAGTTTAATAAATTGTATTCATTGGAATAATA
>JAVCCF010000125.1 GCA_030765625.1 Candidatus Tenebribacter burtonii | reverse complement strand
CATATATGCACGTGTAATCTATTCTCATTTCCTAGAGCTAAAACACCATAATAAAGCAATGCTATATTAATGTTTAATAATATATTAGCTTTAAGACTATACCCCCTACTTAACGAGGTCAACAGAACCATACTTAAATTATACTATTCTTATTATTCTTTTTTATAGTTAATATAAATTTCATTACTAATACTAAATTTGAATGTTTTCATGTCACTCTCACAACAATTTTTACAACAATGCAATTTTATTCTATTAAATATTTATGGCTTAAAGTATTATCAGGTTAAAAGTTATGAGGATTGATTGGTCGGGATGAGAAGATTTGAACTTCCGACCTTTCGGTCCCGAACCGAACGCGCTGACCGAACTGCGCTACATCCCGACGGGCACATTTTTTTTAATTGATAATTATTGTCAACAATTCCAAAGAAAACAGGTTTTTAATATACACTAATAACTATTTACTTGACGTAATATTGGCTCAAAAATTGCTTCTTTAAAGATTGAATTATGTATAAAAGAAATAGGAGAATTAGATGAGAAAAGCAATTTTATTGGCAATTTTGATATTACCTGTTTTAATTTCAGCAATAGATCTGAAAATTGAAGAACCAGTTATAGTAGGGCATTCATTTCAAAATGAGCTTCCGCAAATTATGGTACCTGGGCAACCTGCAATACCGTATATTCCAGTAAAAGTTCTGTTACCAATGGGGCAGAAACTAACTTCTGTAAATGTAGAGTTTACTGATTTTATAGAAATAAGAGGTGATAAGTACATTGATTATGTCAGACAAATGCAACCGATATCACAACCAGCACCAGATTATACACCAAAAAATCAAATCATTTATTCTAGAAATGCTAACTTTCCTGAAATGAATTTTGAATTATTGGGAACTCAAAGAGTAAAAGGATTTGATCTGGTAATTATCAATATTTATCCATACAAATTTAATCCTGTTGAAAGAACTGTTAGCTGGTTCCGATCTGCTGAGATCATAGTTAACTCCCAATTTGATAATGACATATATGATACTGAAAATAAAATGATGATCGAAAGTTATAAAGCTAACTTAGAAAAAATGATCATCAATCCTGAAGCTCTTAATAATTATAGAAAAACATATTCTAATTCAAGCAGAACACTTGTAGATCCATCAGATCCATACACAATGATAGTTATTACAGATGCTGAGAGAGAGGTATACCTGCAGGATTTTGTGGATTGGAAAAACGATCATAATATTCTTACTTCAACATTTTTAACTTCTGATATTTACACCGAATATACAGGTGTGAATGAGCAGGAGAAGATCAAGAATTTTATTATTGATGCTTACACTACCTACTCAGGAACTTCCACTCCTTTGGAGTACGTTCTTCTGGGAGGCGATGATGAGATAGTACCGATTCGTACTGTATTTATAGATACAGGATGGGGAACGATGGATTATAATATGCCTTGCGACCTCTATTATGGATGTCTGGATAATGACTGGGATGGAAATGGGAATGGAACATATGGTGAAGTTGCTGATAATGTCGATATGATCCCGGAAGTATCTGTTGGAAGAATACCAGCAGAAACTCAAGAAGAATTTGACAATGTTTTTTATAAAACTTCACACTATGTAGATAATCAGACTTATACTCATGATGTAGCACTTCTGATAGGTGAAAATCTGAATAACAATCCTTTAACCTGGGGTGGAGATTATAAAGATGAAGTTGCTGATCATGCGCCAAGTTTAGAAGCAGATTATCATGTAAATAGACTTTATGAAAGAAATGGAACTTACAGTTCTGATACTGTTCGTGATGCAATCAATGGTGGTTTCGCTATTTTAAATCATATGGGACATTCAAATGAGAATATCGTATATGGTCAGACAACAAGTTATGTAAATACTTATACAAATACAAATTATGGTTTTTCCTATTCTCAAGGATGTTACCCTGCAGCTTTTGATGAATTAACAAGTTTATCGAATGAGAGTATTGGAGAGAACTTAGTAATCTCAGAGCATGGACTTTATGCATTTATTGGTAATACACGATATGGCTGGTATAGCCCGGGAAATACTAATGCAGCTTCTCAATATTACGATATTTCTTTTTTTGAAGCTATGTTCAATGATAATAAACGTCAGCTGGGAAAATCGTTATCACAATCACGAACAGAACTGGTAAACATGGCTTTGGATAATGCTGTGATGAGATGGGTTCATTATGAACTTGTTATCCTGGGTGATCCATCTGTGGAAGTGAAATATGCAAACGGTACATTTCCATATATCCAACCTGTAGGAGTTCTCTATGATGATTCTTTATATGGCGACAATGACAATACTCCCAACCCGGGGGAACAAATTGAAGTATTTATAGAATTAGAAAATATAGAAGGATGGGCTGATGCAGAAAATGTTACAGCATCCATTACATTTGAGGATGATACAATTGAAATAATTGATGGAACTTCTGACGTTGGGGATATTCCAGTTGGAACTAGTGTAACTGGCCCTTCATTTATTATTCAAGCTCCATAGGATTGTAATTATGACACATACATTTATACATTGCATATTTCTGCTCCAGTAAGTGCTGGCGGGTTCTTTGAAAAAGATTATTTAATGGAATTTGAAGTTTCACTATTTCAACAGAACTGGCCTTGGTCTGCTACTAATCAGGTTCTTTCAAATCCAATAATTTGTGATTTTGATGAAGATAATGAAAAGAATATTCTTATCGTTGATGCAGGATCAAACATAAACTTACTTCAACCGGATGCACAGATGGTAAACGGGTTTCCATGGATTGGAGAAGCAAATATCTGGAAAAGTACTGCCTATGGAGATATTAACAATGATAACATAAACGAACTTGTAATTTCAGATCGAGACGGAAATATCTATGCACTTGATAATTCCGGTTCACAAATTTTTAGTAGTTCTATCGAATCTCAGAATCTTCTAACTCCCATGATAACAGATGTAAACGGAGATGGTCAAATGGATATCGTCACATTTGATCTTGATAATAAATTATCGGTATTTGATAATAATGGAATTATACTTCCCAATTTCCCTGTAGAACTTCCAATGACACTTTTCTGTGATATGGCTTCTGCAGATATAAATAATAATGGGAAAAGTGAAATATTGATCTCTACCCTTGATGGAAATTTATATGTATTTGGAGATAATGGTGAGAATATTGACGGGTTCCCAATTAAACTTTCTGCTATTTCTGCTACTGCTCCAATCATACTTGATAATAAGAAGATAATAATTGGAACAATTGATAATAAATTGCATATAATCAGTCCGGCTGGTGAAATACTTTTTACACAATCACTGAACTCAAAAGTTGCCGGATCTGCTATTGCAGCAGATTTTGATAACGATGAACAATTGGAAATTGCCTTTACAACTGTAGATGGAGAATTTTATATCATGCATCAAAATGGTGATATATTACCGGGCTGGCCGGTTGATATTTCAAGATCGATCTCTAATCCACCTTTAGCTGTTGATCTTGATAATGATGATAATGTTGAATTAGTCTGTTTTACTGTAGCCAATGATTTTTACGCTTTCCATAATGATGGAACAGAAGTAGAATTTGCTCCAGTAACAGTAGATATAAATGCTTATGGACCTTCAAGTGTTGAAGACATTGATGGTGATGGTGATTTTGATTTTATCTCAGGTACAGTTGCTGGTGCTCTAATAATTGATTGCAAACTAACAAAAGGCACAAAAATTCCTTGGTCAACTTATCGTGGAAATTACAGAAGAACAGGTTATTATGGTGATAATAAAGTTGTTACAGATGCAGATGATCTAACAATTATTCCTGCAAATCCAGTGCTGAATCAGAACTATCCGAATCCTTTTAATCCATTAACTAATATCTCTTTCAGTCTTCCTGCTGATAGTAAAGTTAATTTGAATGTTTATAATATTCGTGGGCAGAAGGTACGTCAATTGGTGAATGCTGAATTTAGAGTTAAGGGACTACAGAATATTCAATGGAATGGAACTGATGATAATGGGAAAAAGGCAAGTTCAGGAATTTATTTCTACAAGTTGGAAGTTGATAATTCTATTGTAGATGTGAAGAAATGTGTCTTGCTTAAGTAATTTTTTACAACATTCAATAAACGGGCGGAATACCGCCCGTTTTTGTTTGATAAATAAACCTTATAACCAAATCTAAAATTTATGAATATTGATAAATTATTAAAATTTCTACATAAAGAAGAAAATAAAAATTTCTTCAAAAAACTTCAAAAACTAAAGAAAATTTCTATTAATGATATTCAACAGTTAATTTCGAACAATCCAGAAAAACCAATAAAAGAAATGCTTAGTCAAATAAAATTACAAAAAAAGAATTTAGAAAAAAATCGAATTTCAGATCAACTTCTTTTCACAGAACGAGGAGCACAACAAGCCAGTTCTCTAGAACTGGCAAAATATCATGCCCAAAAGTTTAAAACATTTAATAAAATAGCAGATATTTGTTGTGGAATTGGTGTAGATTTAATAAGTATTTCAAAAGATAAAAAGCAAGTTTATGCTGTTGATTTAGATGAAGATGCACTTAAACTTGCTAAATTTAATTGCAAAACACAAAATCTAAACAATATTAAATTTCATTTAGATAGAGCAGAAAAATTCAACAAATATGTTGATGCAATATTTATAGATCCTGATAGACGAGTCGGTTATAACCGTAAAATAGCTCCAGAAGATTATTCGCCACCATTTTCAAAAATTATGGAATTAAGAACTATCTGCCAAAATATTGCTGTTAAATTATCTCCAGCAATAGATTATAAAAGATTAAATTTACCAGATTATTCTACGCTCGAATTTGTTTCGGAAAATGGAATTTTAAAAGAGATTTTGCTTTGCATGGGAAAGCTGGCAACAGAAAATTGTGAACGAAAAGCTGTTCTGCTTCCTTCTAATCTTACTTTGCAAAATTCCAGTATAAAAATAGTAATTACAGATATTCAGAAATATCTTTTTGAACCTGATCCTGCAATTATCAGAGCCGGATTGGTCCAAGAGTTAGGAAGTAAGATAGGTTATAAACTCATAGATTCTAAACTTGCTTTATTAACTGGCTCACAAATCGTACAGAGTAATTTTGGTAAATTGTTCCAAGCTGAAGAAATAATGAAATTCGATCTAAAGAAAGTTCGCAAATATGTTCGTGAAAATGAAATCGGAGAGTTGATAATTAAAACACGCGGCTTCCTTGAATCAGTTGAAAAGTTTAGGAAAAAAATTAAATTAAAAGGCAATAATTCGGTTGTAATGTTCATTCTGAGGAAGGGTGATAGTCATATTATTGTCTTTGCACAGATTTGTTAAACAACGTCATCCTGACGAGTCTTTCATGTTGCTCTCTTATAGAAGGATAAATCCAAATATATATTTAATTTTTCTTAATTCTTCGTTAAAAGTAACAGCAATAAGGTTCCTTCGAATGACGGAAAATAAAACTCTTGCTTATTTTGGGTTAAAATAGAAATTGTAAATAAAATGAAATAAGGAATTAAAAATGAAGGGAACTGTAAAATGGTTTGATGAAGGAAAAGGTTATGGTTTTGTAATTACAGCGGAGGGAAAAGAATTTTTCGTTCACTGGAAATCAATAGTAACAGTATCAGAATTAGGCAGAAAGACACTCATCCCTGATGAAGAAGTTGAATTTGACACAATTGAAACTGATCGAGGAATTCAGGCGATTAATATTATCAGATTGAATCCATAATTTGGTAATTATAATTTTTTGCGGCGCCAAAGCGTCGCTTTTTTTATGAACAACTTTTTACCAACATCTCAAAAAGATCTTAAGGGCAGAGGCTGGGAACAACTTGATATCATTATCATTACAGGTGATGCCTATGTTGATCATCCTAGTTTTGGTCCCATCATTATTGCCAGATCTCTGGAAGCAGAAGGATACAAGGTGGGTATAATTTCCCAACCTGACTGGCAAAGTGATGCTGACTTTAAAAAACTTGGACGCCCCAGATTATTCTTTGGAGTATCCTCGGGGAATATGGATTCAATGATAAACCACTACACAGCACTTCGCAAGATACGCTCTGAAGATGCATATTCACCAGGTGGGAAAAGTGGTTTACGCCCGAACAGAGCAGCAATTGTCTATACCCAGAAAATAAGGTCAATCTATAAAGATACACCTGTTATCTTGGGTGGAGTTGAAGCCAGTATGCGCCGTTTACCTCATTACGATTATTGGAGCGACAAACTACGCAATTCTATAATCTTTGATTCTAGAGCAGATATAGTTGTCTATGGAATGGGCGAGAGAACTATAAACACAATTGCTAGAAGAATCAGCAACGGTGAAGATATTAAAGAAATGAATAATATCCCAGGAACTGTGGTAATGGGAAAAGAGATTGATGGTGCAGTTGTCTTACCGGAATTTTCGTCTAATCTATCCAAGAATGATTTCTTGAAAATGCATAAAATATTCTGGAGTGATTTCAGAGATAAAGTTCTTATCCAAAAATTCGGGAAGAGTTACCTTATTCACAATCCTCCAGCAAAATCACTTTCTACAAAAGAACTTGATAAAGTTTATGATCTTGATTTCACCCGTCAACCGCATCTCGATTATAATGGAAAGAAAATTCCAGCATTTACTCAGATCAAGGATTCTATAACTGCACATCGTGGTTGTTTTGGGGGCTGTCATTTTTGTGCGATCGGTGAGCATCAAGGTAAAACGATCAGATCACGCAGTATTGGCTCGATATTAAAAGAAATTAAGTCCATAGCAGCAGATAAGAATTTCAAGGGTACGATCAGCGATATTGGCGGTCCTTCTGCTAATATGTATGGAATGAGCTGTAAACTTGGGATAAGTGAGACCTGTAAAATTATTTCCTGTCTTTTCCCAGAGATCTGTCCTCATTTAGATACTTCTCACCAAGAGCAGAAAAAACTCTTGAATGAAGTTAGAAAACTCCGACAAGTCAAACATTCTTTTATCTCATCCGGTATCAGGTTTGACCTAGCTCTAAAAGATATTGACTACATTAAAATTGTTGCGAAATATCATACAAGCGGACTTCTCAAGCTTGCACCTGAACACATTAGCCCGGAAGTTCTTCATTATATGAATAAGCCTTCTATAAAACTTTATGAGCGGTTCCACGATATATATAGCGACTATTGCAACGATATTGGCAAAAAACAATTTATTGTTCCATACATTATTGTAGGGCATCCGGGTTCCAGTTTAAAAGAGACTATTCAGTTAGCAACTTACCTCAAGAAGAATGGGATCAAATTGAAACAGATCCAGCAATTTACTCCAACTCCAATGACGCAAAGTACAATGATGTATTATACCGGATTCGACCTTGATGGTGAGAAGATCAATACTCCAAAAGGCAGAGAGATCAGATTACAGAAAGCACTTGTTCAATGGTTTGTTCCACAAAACAAAAAACTGATTATTGAAGCATTGAAGAATGCAGGCAGAAAAGACCTGATAGATTTTTTCTTAGACAATCCACGACCAATAAAGTCTAATATTCGTAAGAGGAAGAGATAAAGAAATCCAAAAACATTTTCGTATGGTTAAGTTACTGAATTGACCGATAAGTAATTTGAAAAGGTCTTCGGACGGTTAAGGGTAAAGAGTCCCTACTTAAATACTATACAACAATTAAATTTTAGCATAATAAAAACAAAAACATTTGACAAACATTTCATTTTTTTTTTTTCGAATTGTACTTATCATTAATAAATGAATCAAAAAAGATAAATATCTAAATTGGATTTAACATAAAAAAGGAAGAGAGTGTTTCGATATCGCAAGGTTAGGACCATTACAAAAGAATCTCCACAGCACTCTTCCCAAAGACATTAATAATAAACATCAAATGTATGTCAAAATATTAATGACCTCTCCTCCTTCAATTTGCTATTGAAGGAGGTGGGTATGTTGTTCATTATCTGTAAGAATAAGTTTGTGTAAAAAATCTCTTTTAAAATTATTAACGTTTACCGAGTAATTAATGAATTGAATGTTAATCTATTTAAACAAGGAGATAAAAAATGCGTAAAAGTACAATATTAATCATAAGCATCCTTGCGATGCTGTTGTTAGCTGGTAGTTTGATAGCGTTTGATCAGACAATACATATAATTACAACTGCAAATGGTACAGCAGAGATTGATGTAGATTATTATGCTGGTAATCATTGGTATACATATGGTCCTTTTACAATTAAGGTAAATGATAACAATACTGTAGTTCTCGAAGATTTTCAAACTTGGGATGTATATGTATTAACCATATATGGTGAAAGTTCAGATGGGCTCATTCATGATTCTGATACAAGAACTATTACTCAATTTACTGGTCCTATCACTTTCTATCTAGATCTTGAAATGCCGGATATTCCAGATGACCCACCAATGCAAGATTAAATAAACATTTCTGGCAGCACATAAACTGTGCTACCAGAAAATTGTTAATTGTATCTAAATTTGATTTAGATATTAATAATATGAACCTTGCGAAGGTCAATAACATGTCAAAAAGTATAAAAACCTTCGCAAGGTGCTAATGACTCTATTAAAGGAGCTAAAATGAAAAAAGCAATATTCATTTTATTAGTCTTAGTTATTTTCACATATATCACTGCTCAGGAATTTGATATAAGCAAGATAGGTGAAATAGCTTATGCACAAGAATTTGTGGATGCAGAGGATATTCAAATAATTGATAATTATTTGTATGCATTGAATATGAATGGGTCGGAAATCTATGAAATATTTGGTGATGGAAGCATTACAAAAATCTCTATGTTAATTATTGCAGAACCTAAAAATATGTTAATAAAAGATCAATACTGTTTCATCGGATCTGGTGGTAACAGAAGTCCTTACATAATACCCGATTACTACATAAAGATCAATAAAATAGATATTAGCGATGTTTATAATCCCATAATTTTAGATCAAGTTGAATATCCTGAATTAGATATGTATTTTGGTATTTTTAAATTAGGTAATTATATGGTTATGAAATGGTTTGATGCTGAAGTTGGTTTCTATGACGATTTCTATAGCATACCCGAAATGGAATATATAGGTCAAATCATATCTGATAATTATTACAATATTATAAATGATAGTTTATTGGTTAGTCAGAATGGGTATATCTTAACTTCTGTTCAATATAACCCTCCTAATGAGTTTGAAACAATAGGTACAACAGATGTTTCTGCTTATTCCGATGGTAATGAAGCATATGACCATTACAAAGTGATAAATGACTCTATCTTTTCTGCTGTAAACGTAAGAAATATAACATTTTGGGATATTAGTGATGTAACCAATTGGCAGTATATCTCCCACTATACACTACCGGAAGATACCGGTATGACATGTAATAAACAATATGTTATTATGGAAGAAAATGCTGTAATATTTTATTCTGGTCTTCTAGGGCTTCTGGATATCTCTGATATTTCAAATCCGGTTCTGGTTGATTCATTAGAACATAATATGCACACATGGGGACAAGGTTGTGATCATTTTGAAAATAACTTGTATGTAGGAACTTTTAATGATGGTATTCAGCATTATAATATTGAAAATAATACAGTTGAATATAATGATAGTTATTACGATCACATTAGATTTTACATTGGTGATCTGTACGATAGTAAAATAATTACTAGTACTGTTATGGATGGATATTATTTGTTTGATATTGAGGATCCCTCGAATCCGGTCGATCTAGGAGAATGGTTTTCTGAAAAACGTTATCAACTGATCCATAAACCAGGTGGCTGGATGGTTCTAAAAGATTTTGAAGAACTCAGAATTGAATTTTATGATATAACTGATCTTGAAAATCCTATACTTAGAAATACACTTTCACTTAATATTTATGATTTAGTCATGTCTTTTCCATATATTGATGAATCTGATCCGGTTTCAATTTATTTATATAATTTACAAACTAATATGTTTTCGAAATTTGACATTTCTGAACCAGGTGATGCAATAGAGCAATTTGAATATCTTCTTCCCTCAATCCCTGAAGGATTAACAATTATCAACTCCATAGCTTATGCAACAGTTGGTTCACAACCCTATGATCTGCTGATAATAGGTGGCATAGAAGAAGACGAGCCATACATTGCAAATGAAATTAGTAACTTTACTGATAATAAATATGTGGATGGTCATGATGGTTACCTTTTAACAAGGGGTATTACTCAACTTGGGGATATCGCACAAGTTTTCCAATTAGATAATTCCTTACAACCCGAGTTGTATTTTACTCCACAATGGGGTAACCGGATTGAGATACGTGATGATCTCATCTTTGCCAGAATTGAATACATAGTTGCAGTTTATGAAAACAAACCAAACAGTACAGAGCCAATTGCAATATTCAATGGATTAAATTATATCTACAATATAAATTTGATGGAATATGAGGGAACAAATTATCTTATTACAAATGAAATGGCTAATATCGGATTATTTGAATATACTTATGTTCCCAGTTCTGCAGATGATGAACTACCTAAACCAGAAATCACACTTTCAAACTACCCCAACCCCTTCAACCCGGAAACAACAATTTCTTTTTCAGTAACACAAAACTCCGATTTTGTGAATCTTGAAGTGTACAACATTAAAGGACAAAAGGTGGATCAATTAGAAATTACGAATTATGAATTAAGAATTAATGAAGTAACTTGGGATGCTGAAGGATTTGCATCAGGAATTTATTTGTATCAATTGAGAGTAGATGGTAAAGCAATTGCCAGCAAAAAATGCTTGTTATTGAAGTGATTTTCCATTTTAAGTAGTTGTCATTCCCGACCAGATCGGGAATCTATTATTATTTCTCGTTCCTAAGTTTGACTTGGGAACGAGATTGTATTGATAAATATATGATTTAGGGATAATAAATTGTAGGAGCCAAAAATGGAAAAAAAGTTAACTATTCTTTTATGTCTATTCCCAATAATTCTATCATCTTTAACGTTTGAATGTGACAAAATAAATGAATTTGCAGTTAGTGGAGATTATGGTAATTTTCACCGTTTATTGATAGAAAATAACTTTATGTATGCTTTAAGCCATTATGGTCTTGAAATACACACAGTTGATGAAGTAACTGGTGAATTAAATAGACTCAGTATAATCCCAGTTGAAGGTGATGCAGACGATATTATTAAAATTGGTGCAAGCGTGTTTGTTTCCGTATCTTCTATAATTATAAGGCAGGATGAAATTGTCAGTACACTCTATAAAATAGACGTTTCTAATCCTTATGAACCAGCTATTGTTGACAGCATTTCATTTCCAGAAAATATT
>JAVCCF010000042.1 GCA_030765625.1 Candidatus Tenebribacter burtonii | reverse complement strand
TTCTCATATTTTTGCGGAAGAACTCTCTGATCAATTAAATACAATTCATCATTTTTGAATTCTAATGAGCGGATCTTTTTTTTCATAAACTTTCCTTTTAATCTAATATTCAAAAAGTAGTAGAATAAGTAATGATTCTTATGTCAAATAAATTATTCTAATAATTTTAAAGTATAATCAATACTATAAAACATTAACCGATAAGAAACTTGACAGTCCATGGAGATAATGGTTTTTAGCTTAGCACAAATAAATGAATTGAATTATCTAATCAAAGAGATATTAATCATTTATAAAAAAATGGAGGTTCTTTAATGGTACCAGGAATTTGGTATATAGCACCATTAGGTGCGATTACCGCATTATTTTTTGCATTTATTTTTTATCTTGGAGTGAAGAAGGAAGATCCCGGTAATGCACAGATGCAGAAGATTGCGAAATATGTTAGGGAAGGTGCTTTTGCCTATCTCAAACAGCAGTACAAAGGTGTGGGAATATTCTTTTTAATTGCCTTTATTATATTCAATATTATGGCTTGGGGGCTAAAAGTTCTTCATCCCCTAATTCCTTGGGCTTTCTTAACAGGGGGATTTTTCAGCGGTTTGGCAGGTTGGATCGGGATGAATACAGCTACACTGGCATCGAACAGAACTGCTCAAGGAGCTTCTATTAGTTTAAACAGGGGTTTAAAAGTTGCCTTTCGTGCTGGCGGCGTGATGGGTCTTGTAGTTGTTGGTTTGGCTTTAGTCGATATTTCAGCCTGGTTTTATGCACTTCTCTGGTGGAGCAAAACTCATCCTGAGATGACATTACATACGATCACCGTTATCATGCTAAGTTTTGGAATGGGTGCTTCTACTCAGGCACTTTTCGCTCGTCTCGGCGGAGGAATTTATACAAAAGCTGCTGACGTTGGAGCTGACCTTGTGGGTAAAGTTGAAGCTGGAATTCCCGAAGATGATCCACGGAATCCTGCCACAATTGCTGATAATGTGGGTGATAATGTGGGCGATGTAGCAGGAATGGGTGCCGACCTTTATGAATCTTATGCCGGATCAATTCTGGCAACGGCAGCACTTGGAATGGCTGCGGTGAGTCAAATCTTTGGACATGGTTCTATTGAAATGGCTGATTGGGCTATTAATTTCGTAACAGCTCCGATGGTTCTTGCAGGAGTGGGTGCTTTCCTTTCTATAATTGGAATTTATTTGGTCTCCACAAAAGAAAATGCTGGAACCAAAGAATTAATGTTTGCCTTGAATAAAGGTGTATATGGCAGCTCGATCCTCATTGCTATTGTTGCCTATTTTGTAACAAAATTTATGCTTCCCCCCGAATATTCTTTTGGTATATTTCTCGCCAGTATAATCGGACTTTTTGCAGGAATTTTAATAGGTTATTTTACAGAACGTTCTACTTCCACTGCTTACGCTCCCACCAGGGGTATTGCCAAGCAGGGTGAGTATGGTCCAGCTACAGTTATCATTGATGGTTTGGCTGTGGGAATGAAATCTACTGCGGCTCCTGTAATAATTATTGGTATTGCGATCATGGCTGCTTTCAGTGTGAGCAAAGGTTTCACAATTCCGGAATTGGGATTATACGGAATTGGTTTTGGAGCTGTGGGAATGCTGGCAACTCTTGGTGTTACTCTGGCTATGGATGCTTTTGGTCCGGTTGCCGACAATGCCGGTGGAAATGCTGAAATGAGTAAATTATCTGAAGAAGTTCGTAAAAGAACAGATGCTCTGGACAGTTTAGGGAACACTACTGCTGCTACAGGAAAAGGTTTTGCTATAGGTTCTGCAGCACTTACAGCAATGGCTCTACTGGCTGCATATCTGGAAGAAGTGAGAACAGGTTTGTTACATCTAGGAATGAAGGTTATGACAATAGATTTTGGAAACGGTTTAGTTAGAACTGTTAATGTTGCAAATGCTTCTATTGCAGATTTCATGAACTACTACTCAATTAACCTGATGAATCCTAAATTCCTGGTTGGAATATTTATAGGCTCTATGGTTACTTTTGTTTTTGCCGCTTTCACCTTGAAAGCAGTTGGGAGAGTAGCAGGAGATATGGTGGCGGAAGTTCGTCGTCAATTCCGTGAGATTCCTGGGATAATGGAAGGTAAAGCTGAACCAGAATATGCTAAATGTGTTAAGATTTCTACTGTTGGAGCACAAAGAGAGATGGTAGCTCCTGCTATATTAGGAATTCTTACTCCTATTGTTATAGGATTGATTCTGGGTGTTGGCGGTGTTATGGGACTTCTAACTGGTGGATTGTCTACAGGTTTAGTGCTGGCAATCATGATGAACAATGCCGGTGGAGCCTGGGATAATGCAAAAAAATATATTGAATCAGGACAACATGGCGGTAAAGGTTCAGACTTTCACAAAGCTGCTATTGTTGGTGATACGGTGGGAGATCCGTTTAAAGACACAGCCGGTCCTTCAATTAATATCTTGATTAAATTAATGAGCATGGTAAGTATTGTCTTTGCTGGTCTCATCGTTGCTTATTCACCTATGATCGAAGCGGTTTATAGTGGAACAAAAGAGGATAAGGTAATTGAAAAGAAGATTGATGAAAAAGTCATTAATGAAGATATTGAAGAATCAGCAACTGAATTGGATGTTACTGAATAATACAGTTTTGTAGTATAATTTTAGAGACGAGGTGTAAATCTCGTCTCTTTATGGTTTGTTTATGAAATATAAAAATATTTTGATTTCGATGATCATATTAATCGTGATCTCTCTCCATTCAGAAGAGAAAGTTGGATTAGCCCTCAGTGGAGGAGGATCTCGCGGTTTAGCTCATATTGGCATTTTGAAGGTGCTTGATGAATTAAACATCAAAGTTGATTATATCGCCGGAACCAGTATGGGAGCAGTCGTAGGTGGATTATATGCAATGGGATATTCTGCCGATCAAATTGAAGATATGATCCTTAATACCGATTTTGATAAGATTTTTAATGAAAATGTCTCGCGAGAAGATCTATATATCGGGGAAAAACGCTGGATGCCTTATGCTAATTATTACTTTGATCTCGATGATAAATTCCATCCTGGGCTTCCTGAAGCTTTGTTCTCCGGTTCCAAATTAATAAATACGCTTTATGATTATACATATGCAACATCAAATATCAATGACTTTAATAAGCTTCCAATTCCTTTCAGATGTGTGGCTACTAATATTATAACGGGAGAGATGAAAATTTTTGATAATGGTAATCTACATGAAGTGATGCGTGCTTCGATGTCTGTACCTTCCATATTGGAACCGATGGAACTGAATGATGAATTTTATATTGATGGTGGTATCAAAGCAAATATGCCTTCTGAAATTGTACAGGATATGGGTGCCAATTTTATTATTGGTTTTCAGTTAAATTCAGAGCTAAGATCTAAAGAAAATCTAAATAATCTGATAAAAGTTTTAGACCAGACAATTAATTTTAGTATGACCGATAATGTAAAAAAATCTATCGAACTTTGTGATATTTTGATCAAACCGGAATTATTTGAAATCTCCAATTATGATTTTAATGACAAAAAGAAAATTATCGACATGGGTGAAATAGCAGCACGAAAACATATTAATGAATTGAAAAAACTTCCTAAACGAAAGGAAAGAAAATATATTGAAGCAACACCAAATAAATTAAGTTTTACAAAAATTTCGGTTGCCGGTAATGAACATCTAAGTAATGTAAAAATAAGAGAATATGTTGGCTTGAAAACAAATACTTCTTATTCCAAAAGGGAAATCCTTCAAGCTATTAATGGAGCATATAACTCTCAATATTTTAAGTATATTTATCCCGTAATCAGTTATGTAAATGAACGATACGAACTAATCTTGAAGGTTAAAGAAAGAAACAGAAAACGTCTTGGTTTTGCTATTTCTTCCAATACAGATCAAGAAGTAGTCGTTGGGTTAACACTGGAACTAAATAACTATATCCAGCATAATTCAAAATTGTTGATAAATGCGCGAATTGGTGATAAAAATGAATTGAATGTAGATTATGTTAAGAATTTTGGTAAACATTGGGGAATTTATTTTAGAACTTTTCCGTACGTAAAAGAACAGAAACTATATTCTTATGGAGAAGATCACTCAATAACAAATAGTGTATATTCTGTAGAATATGGAGCCACCTCCGGTATCGGGATTTACGCAAGAAATTCCATTGTAGCTGAACTTTACGGATATAGTTATAGATCTAGATTGTATAAGCACATTGGTGAATTTGAGAATAGTGAATTTTATTCTTCAGGATTGGGTATCAAACTTTACCATGAAAGCCTGAATGATTATATTTTTCCCAAGCATGGAGTACAATTCCTGGCAAAACTTTCTACTGCAAAAGAGGGACTCTATAGTGAAGTGGGCAATAAAAAGTTCTATTCTAAACTTAGAATGTTGATGCCATTTGGTAACGTATTTTCTGTAAAATATCAATTTGAATACGGTTCCCATTTTGATAGTAAAGAAGAGGAATTCGATCCTTTCTACATTGGGGGAATAGATAGTTTTATGGGACTTTATCCCGCTGAGAATAGTGCTGCAATATATAAGATCAATACAATTGCGTTAAGATTTAATCCGAAAAAAAATCTTTTTTGTGATATACAGTTTAACGTATTGCAGCTTGGTGATATAGATTATTGGACTCCTGAAGATGACTTTTTTAAAGCTGCAGGAATAAAACTGGGATACAAAACTTTCTTAGGATCGTTAAGAATAGGTTTTGCTTTGGATGAGGATGAAGAAAAACATTTCTATTTCTCTTTTGGTCATAATTTTGATCCATTCGAATTTTCAAGAAGGTAAAATTATACCGAAATGGCAGATCGTTCAAATTCTTGTAGATTAACTAATATCAAGCAAATAATGATTGACCTTTAATAGAGGTATTTTTTTTTCAACATTATTGTTGGAGGATTAATGGTTGGTAAAGATGTAACATTAAATAAGAATAATTCAGGAATATTACCTGTAATTCCACTTAGAAATTTACTTTTAGCTCCTAATACGATTACACCGCTTCTGGTTGGCAGACAATTCTCTATCCATGCAGCTGAGACAGCTTTGGTTAGTGATAAAATGATAATCTGTGTAACTCAAAAATATGAATCCTTAACGGATGATGACCCCAAAGCTAAAGATCTTTTCCGTTATGGAACTATTTGTACGATATTGCAGACGATGAAGCTTCCTGATGGTAATATGAGATTATTGGTTGAAGGTGAAAAGCGAGTATTAATCGAAAAATATCGCAGGAAAAAAAAATATTTAGCTGCGACTTATGTAGTTCAAGATAAAGTCCTTTCAGAAAAAGAACTGGAAAGTGAAGCATTATTGCGTTCTTTTAGAAAAGCTTTTAAAAGTTATGTCAATCTTAATAAATCAATTCCTGAAGAAGCAATGATACCACTTAGTGACGCAGAAACTGCTGACGAGTTTTTCTATTATGCACTTTCTAATATCCAGCTCGATATAACCAGGAAACAACATCTCTTTGAATTGAGTGACCTTTTCGAATCGATTTCCCAATTATATAGAATTGTCATCGAAGAAATTCAAATATTAAAATTAGAGTATAAAATTGATGGCACAGTAAAAAGTAAACTTAGTAAATTACAGCGTGAATATTATTTGAATGAGCAACTTAAAGCTATCCATAAAGAGCTTGGTATAACCAAAGAAGATAAAACCGAATTACTTGAATTCAAGAAGAAAATTGAGAAAACAAATTTAACTGATCAAGCTAAAAAGAAAGCAGAAGGTGAGCTTGAACGTTTTGCTCATATGAATTCCTACTCACCGGAATATTCTGTAACCTATAGTTACCTTACATGGATCTTAGATCTCCCATGGGATGAACCACAATTGAAGGAATTTGATCTTAATATCGCTCAGAATATTTTAGATGATGATCATTATGGACTTGTAAAAGTTAAAGAGCGCATATTGGAATATCTCGCTGTAGTAAAATTAGCCGAGAAAGTAAAAGGGCAGATATTGTGTTTTGTTGGTCCTCCGGGAGTTGGAAAAACTTCTTTAGGAAAATCAATCGCACGAGCCATGGATAGAAAATTTGTGAGATTATCCTTGGGTGGAGTTCGTGATGAAGCAGAGATACGAGGTCACCGTAGAACTTATGTTGGTGCACTTCCCGGTGTAATAATTCAAAGTATGAAGAAAGCAGGAACAACAAATCCACTTATTATGATGGATGAGATAGATAAAATGAGCAGTGATTTCAGAGGAGATCCTGCCTCAGCATTGTTGGAAGTTTTAGATCCCGAGCAAAATGATTCATTCCGCGACCATTATCTCGATTTTGAATACGATCTGTCTCAGGTGATATTCATTACTACTGCTAATACTCTAAACTCAATTCCACAACCATTGCTAGATAGAATGGAAGTTATAGAACTACCCGGTTACACAGCCTATGAGAAGATCCATATTGCCACAAAACATTTGGTTCCAAAAGTTATTAAAGAACACGATTTAAAAGGTAAAGTTAAGATCAAGTATCAAAAGAAAACTTTAGAAAGAATTATTAAACTTTATACAAGAGAAGCAGGTGTGCGCGGATTGGAAAGGCAAATTGCCAATATCCTCAGGAAGATTGCCAAGAAACATGTGGAAGGAAAATTGAAGGGATTAGTTTCTGTTAAAGCTGCTGATCTGGAAGAATATCTAGGTATTCCTAAACACCTTTATTCCGAAGTTAACAGAAAAGATGCTGTGGGTTTGGTTACTGGTCTTGCCTGGACCAGGATTGGTGGAGAGACACTACAAATTGAAGTCATAAAAGTTAAGGGTAAAGGGAACCTGAAGCTTACGGGACAATTGGGTAATGTAATGCAGGAATCTGCTCAAGCCGCTTTAAGCTTTGCCAGGCTTCATGCTAAAAAATATAATATTGATGAAAATTTTTACAAAAAATGTGATCTTCATCTTCATATTCCCGAAGGTGCTATTCATAAAGATGGACCTTCTGCTGGAGTAACCCTGGTTACAGCAATGATCTCAATTCTTTCTAACAGGAAGGTGAAACATAATCTTGCCATGACGGGTGAGATAACTCTTTCTGGAAATGTGCTTCCAATTGGTGGACTGGCAGAAAAACTGATTGCTGCAAAAAGGGCGAAGATCAAGAATGTGCTAATTCCAAGCAAGAATGAACCTACACTTACAGAGGTAAATGACGAGATAAAAAAAGGATTGAATATAATTCTAATTGATACCATTGAAGAAGTTTTGGAATACGCACTTCGTTAGATTTTATTAGGGTGTAATGAAATTTTCAATTGCAGACAGGAAAACTTTAAATGATGGAACACACAGGTTGATAATCCGAGTTCCACGAGAAGAGCTTATTTATCTGGGTTATATTTTGGAATCATTTGAGGGCTGGTGTAATTATACAACTCCCAATAAAAATGAACCTTTTTTGCAAGTTGATGTAACACCCGATTATTTTGATGATTTCAATAAATTAATTCAGGTATTATCAGAATGGGATTACAAAGAGATATAAGATTGCTTATATTTTTTTGCGACAGTATAAAAGTAGCATTCTAAAACAATTTAATAATCAACATCTCAATAATGAAAAGTAGCAATGCTGCAATAAGCAGGTACTTCCAAAGTTCAAAACCGTAACGAGATTGCAGGATGTTATCTTTCCAATCGTTATTTAGAAGATGAAGGTTCTTTATCTTCAGGTTGTCCCATCTGCTAAATTTACTTTCCGCATAATTCAAATTAACAGCTATAATGTTGTTATCATTCAAATAAATTCCTGTTGTAGTTGTGGAATAAAAACTCTTTTTTGTTGTTATCATAGCTCCGTCAGGGAGTGTGAGATCTGGTGAATTCAAAGGTATTTTATTTCCTATTGTATATGAAATATTTTCGTGATCTCCTGTGAATTGAAGGCAATTATATGCGAACACAGGGAATACCGGATCAAGCAGAAATGGACTTTGTATACTTTTGATGTCAAAAAGCCAAAGAACGGAATTATCGTTTTCCAGGGCTATTGGAATGTCTGATGAACTGAGCAATATATTAGATCTACTTTTTACTTTCCAAAAGTCTTTGATTTCAATATTATTCATGTTTTTTATTAGTTTTGTAATTGGATGAAATTTATTTATGTTATCAATATTTTTACTTTTATTATTGAATTTTTGGAAATTACAATTAAATAATTCAGAAACAAATTTCTGTTGTTCTTGTGAGAGGTTTTCATCTATAATAAATAAAATTTTACGTTTATTATCCTTTAATTTTCTCAGGATAGACTTAATTTTTTTCGAGAGATTATGTTTGTTGTAAATTATAATATTTTCAAAATTCTGCATACTTTCATAATTAATATTTTCTGTGTTAACTATTGAAATATTTTCTGTGTAGATTTCCAAAATTGATTCAAGGGTAACAGGAATTTGAAAAGCATCTGTAATTATTGCTACATTTGGGTTGGATTCATTATAAAAGCTAAAATAGCTGCGGTTGTCAAATATCAATCTTTCATTTTTTACAGATGCATAACCATAATGCCAGTCTGAACTTTCTGTTTCAAGTGGAAGTGATACTTTCTTTCTCTGTTGAGGCAACAGATCAGTTGCTCTTTGAGAAATTGTATTTCCATCAAGAAATAGTTCATAGATCACATCTTGTTGACTAACTTTGGAATGATTTACCAGATCGATCTCAATCTGTTTTTTCAAATTTCTATTTACGATTTCGTGTTTGATAACAGCATTCTGGCAGCTTAAATTATTCTTACTATCACTATTGGCTGTAGGAATGAAAAAAGTTGGGAATTCCAATTTTATATCTAATTTCTGCTTCTGGAAATCAGTAATAAAATAGATCTCTTTATTGGGAAGATGTGTCTCCTTAAGTTCATTTTGTGCTACTTTAAAAATTTCGTCCAAGGCTATTATTTGCGGTGAAATGGTTATCTCATCAATTAGTTTAACCGATAATTTTCCAATGTTGATCCCACCATGCAGGTTGTTCCAGTTATTGTTCAAAGTAAGCAGAATAGTATTATCATTTTCACTTATCATTTCATTTATATTATGTGCAATTTGTTTTGCTTTTTCAAGGTCAGTTTGTGTATCGACCAGATAGTTCATACTATAGGAATTATCAATTATCACGGCGATGGCAGTTTTTGGATGTGCGTCTCCTTTTTCCAGAAAATCAGTTTTAATTGCAGGGCGTGCAATTGCCAGAATTGTGAATAAAATAATAAGTATTCTAATGAGAAGTAAAAGCAGGTTTTTCAGGTTGATCTTCCGCTTTTGTTTTTGCTGACTTTCTTTGATAAACCTTATCGAGCTGAAGATTATTTTATTTGGTTTCTTCTTGGCAAAGAGATATATCAAGATCGGTATAATAATCACAGAACTTAATAATAACATTCCTGAATTTAAAAAAGAGATCATTTATTTTTCCTAATTAATATTTCTCGTCTTTGCGAGGTTACTTCTTTGGAAATCTTTCGAAGCAATTTTTATTTCTTCCCAATACTTAAGTGTTATAAAGATTGAAAAAAATGTTGTCTTTCTGAGGTAATCTTCGTAGAATTTTCTCACGAAGAATCTCATTATAAGCGGAGATCCTTCCAAAGAGCAACATGTAAGATCGGTCCAGCTTTCAAAAAGTCGGTTTTGCGAAGCAAAACGATGCTTTCTATCCTTCAACAAGTTCAGGATGACACAAGCTTTGGCTTGGCAAACAGGATGACAAAAAACACTCTATTATGCAGAATTCATTATTGGATTTTGATCTTCTCATTTTATTTCTTTATCCCAAATCCGATATGTTTTGTGTACCCAGCCGCCCAGGTTTGTTGCAATTCGGTTCATCATAGTATTAGTTTCTAAAACCCACGACATCTCAGCATTCACGATATTCATTTTTTTATGTTCATTAGCTACGATAAAATTCTTTGTATAAAAAACAGTATCAATACCACGATTTTGATATTCTTTAACTACTCCCATTGTGATCACCCGCATAGCAGTTATCTTATTTTTACCAAATAAATAGTGAAAAATTCCAAATGGGAAAAGTCTTCCTTTCATTTTCATCAGGATCTGATTGAAGTCTGGAAGTGCCACGTAGAATCCGGCGGGTTCATCACCCACATAAGCCAGATAAAAGAATTCTGGGCGTACAACATCGATCACACTATCAATTTCATGATCAAATTCTCTTTTTGTCATTGGTACAAAACCCCAATTACGTTCCCAGGCTTTAGAATAAACTGTGAAAACCGTCTGCAGATCTTTCCTCAGCTCTTTCCTGTTTTTAGAAGAAAGTTCGCGAACAGTAAAACGTCCTCTTTTCTGCAGTTTTTCAGTTACTCTTTTCAAGCGATCCGGAGTTGGTCTTTTGGGAATAAGATATGCCAGCAGATCCATCTCTTTAACGAGTCCTGATCTCTCATAAAGTTTTTGATACCACTTATGATTATGGTTCATCATTATAAAGGGCGGTGTGTCAAAACCTTTTATCAGTAGACCGCATTCATGATTTGTAGATAAATTCATCGGTCCGCGCATTGTATCCATTCCTTTATCTTTCAGCCAATTGTACGCGGCAGCAAAAAGTGCATCTGCCACAGCTTGATCATTAATACTTTCAAAGAATCCGAAGAATCCAACTTTATCTTCATGAAATTTATTGTGCTGTGTATTTGTTTGAGCGGTAATTCTACCAGCTATTTTTCCATCTTTTTCTGCCAGGAAAAGCT
>JAVCCF010000100.1 GCA_030765625.1 Candidatus Tenebribacter burtonii | reverse complement strand
GTATTCTTTCCAGTTGTTTTGAAAATGGTATTTTACGGTTTCTAGTTACCAGAATTACAATGATCTCATTTGTTTTTTCTGCGTAGCGAATACCTATGTGACGGATATTACCAGAGTGATTCCTCTCGTAATATACCTGCATTTTAGAGGCTTCTATGTATGATAGAACCTTCTTACATATATCATCAAACAGTTCCGGTTGAAGCAGACATTTCTTATGCGGGATCACATTATGTGATCTACTCTCAAACATGCCGGTAATTGGTTTACCATCTTTCTTTGCTACCGGGAAAAAACTTTTATTCCTGTATGGCTCTTTACCTGAAGCTATGATATTATTGATCTTCTCTATTTCAATATTTTGAAAGATCTCTTCAACAATCTCTTGTTTATATTCAAGTTGATCCTCATAGGAAATGTTCAACCAGTCACAACCACCACACTTTCCAAAGACTTCGCAATCCGCTTCAATTCTTTTGGGTGAACTGATAATTATCTTATCAATTTTAGCAAAACTCACTTGCCGTCTTGTACTTTCCACTTGAACGTCTAAAACATCACCCGGTACAGCATTAGAAACAAAAACAGGATTTGATCCATCAAACCCTAATCCTAATCCTTTATATACTAATTTCTCGATCTTTAACTCTTTTATTATTTTCATTTTATCCTTTTCTTAAGTTGATAATACTTCAATTTCCAAACAACAATTATTGCTTCACGAACTATTTTTTTTGACATTTTAGATTGTCCAACCCTTCGATCGGTAAAAACAATTGAAAGCTCTTTAATCCTGAATTTCTTAACCCATGTCCGGAAATTCATCTCAATTTGGAATGAGTATCCATCAGATAGTATATCATCAAGATCAATGCTTGCCAACACTTCTTTTCTAAAACACTTGAATCCACCGGTCGGATCATTGATCTTCATTCTCGTTATGATCTTAGCATATTGTGCTGCAAAGAAACTCAGGAATAATCTTCTCAGTGGCCAGTTAACCACATGAATACCTTTTAGATATCTTGATCCAATCACAAGATCGGCATTCTCCATTTCGTTCAGTATTCTAGGAATATCATTTGGATCATGAGAAAAATCTGCATCCATTTCCATAATATAATCATAATTATTTTCTAATGCATACTTAAAACCAGCAACATAAGCCGAGCCGAGTCCCATTTTTCCTTCACGTTCCAAAAGATTAATTCGTTTATTTTTTTTCTGTTTTTCTTTAACTATATTGGAAGTTCCATCGGGTGAGTTGTCATCTACTATTAATACATCAATACTTTCTCTTTGTTTAAGAACAGCATCAATAATATTTGAAATATTTTCGATTTCATTATAGGTAGGAATTATAACTAATGTTTTCATATTTTATCCATATTATTTTTTAATAGTTGTGCTTCAGGTACTTTTGTTTTGAGTTTTGCAGGAGTTCCCTGCCAGATATCTTCAGCGGTTACATCCTTTGTTATAAGGCTTCCGGCTGCAACCATTCCATCTTCGTTAATAGTTTTTCCCGGCATAATAGTTGCATTAACTCCAATCCGGCTGCCTTTTTTCATTGTGATCCCTTTGAAATGTTTGTATCTCTCCTTATCCCGAGCCATGTAGTTGTCATTACTGGTTGCAACTGACGGAGCAACGAAACAATAATCTTCTATCTCTGAATAAGCTGTTATATAGCAATTGGTTTCCAATTTACATCTCGCTCCAATTTTCACAAAATTTTCAATCGATACATTTCTTCCTATAATATTCAGATCACCAATTGTTACGTTTTCACGGATAGTTGCCAGGTCTGCGATCAGACAATTCTTGCCGATTTCACATTGCACATAGATCACCACGTTGGCTCCTATCTGACATTGATCACCAATTACAGCAGGTTTCAAATTCGGATCGACCTTAAAAATACTGCGGGGAGAACTAAGCGGTTTTTTGCCGATGATCGTATTATCATCAATCCGCACATTATTTCCAATGGTGCTGCCGGCATGAATAACCACGTTATGCCCGATTAGACAATTGTTGCCGATCTTCACATCATCCATGATAATGCAGTTAAAACCCAGACTGCTGCTCTTGCCTATCACTGCAGTTTCAGCTATGTGCTGACTCATCTATTACCTCCACAAAAAAGATTGAGTACATTTACAAAAGTGGGTTTGGGAAGTAAAGAAATTTATTAAATCTCATCACAATTCATAATTCATAACTCATAACTCACAATTGCTTAATAACGTTTTTCTTGACTTTTAATTTAGCAAAAAGATTCTCACTGGTGAAATATATTTTTAGAATAAAAAGTATTATGAAACATAATAAAATAAACAACAACGGATCTTTGAAAAATGAATTAATTTATAAATGCTCGTATACACGACCATATAAGAGTTATATGCGAACTAATTCGGGGACACAGACATTACCTGTATAATTTTAATAAGGAGGAAGTATAATGAATGACCCTAGAGGATCAATTTGGAGAAAATGGGATTTGCATGTCCATAGTCCAGCTTCAGATGGATTTGTCGGAAATTGGGATCAATTTGAACAGCAATTAATTACAGCAAAATGCGAAGTGGTTGGGATTAATGACTATTTTTCAATCGAAGGATATAAAAGAATTAAACAAAAAATTAATATCGGTGAATTAAATCTAAATGGTAAAGAGATATTACCTGTTGTTGAATTTCGGATGAGAGATATACTAAAAAACAAAAATACCAATCAATCAGGTGTTAATATCAATTTCCATGTAATTTTTAGTAATTTAATTCCAATTGAAAAAATTGAAACATTTCTAAAAAGCCTGAAAATTGATAATTCACAAATTGCAGATAAGTATAATGATAAAAAAATTTTATGTGAAGATGCAAAAATCTATTTTGAAAATGATGTAATAAATGTCTTAAAAGAAAACAAAGATTTTAGAGAGAAATTCATCATATGGTTACCATATGATGAATATGGAGGAATTGATGAAATTAATCCAAATAGTGATGATTGGATAAAAACTGATTTCATAAAAAAATCACATGTTTTGGGATCATCAAGAAAAAAGCAAATTGATTTTTTCTTATGGAAGTCACCACTTAAAAAAGACTCAAAACCAAAATTCTCACAATCTCAATTCAAACAATGGTTCGGGAAAAAGAAACCATCAATAAAAGGAAGTGATTCACATAACCATAACTATCCAATCGGTAAATTAAGAGATAAAAATTCTAAGCCAACTGAAAAATACTGTTGGATCAAAGCAGATCCAACATTTGAGGGATTAAAGTAGATCATTATTGAACCAGAAGATAGAGTATTCGTCGGAGAAAAACCTCTATCATTAATTCGAGTTGAACAAAACCCTACTAAATACATCAGTGAATTAAAAATAAAAAAAATTAAATCGTCTACTCTTGATGAAAGATGGTTTGATGATTTACCTACTATTCCAATAAATAATGATTTAGTAGCCATTATTGGGAATAAGGGCAATGGTAAAAGTGCTTTAACGGATATTATTGGTTTAGTTGGTAATAGTAATAATGCAAAAGGTTTTTCTTTCTTAAATTCAAACAAGTTTAGAAAAAAAAGACCCAATAGATCAGAAAGTTTTGAAGCAAATATTAAGTGGATGGATAACACACAAGATGGTCCTAAATTATTATCTGAGAATTCTGATAAAGCTCTTACTGAAAAAGTAAAGTACATACCTCAAAGCTATCTTGAGAAACTCTGTACAGAGACTGATGAGAATAAGTTCACTGAAGAATTGAAAAATGTAATATATTCGCACGTTGATGAATCAGAAAAGTTAGGAAAGTATTCTTTAGATGAGCTCGTAGATTACAAAAGTGAGGAAATTAACAATAGGATTCTACAATTAAAACATAAACTTTCTGAAATTAATAAAGTGATCGGAGAATTAGAGAAAAAAAATACTCTTGAGTATAGCAACAAAATCAAAAGTGCTCTCAAAGTAAAACAAGAAGAACTCAATGCTCATAAAAAAAACAAACCAGTAAAAATTAAGGAGCCTCAAAAGGATGATTCTATAAAACAAAAACAAAAAAAAATTAATATGCAGTTAGCAGAACTAAAAGTGCAACTTAAGGAATTGGACATTGATATATTAAACAACAAAGATTCAAAAGTAAAACTTGCTTTAAAGTTAGCTAAATTACAAAAATTTGAACAATCTTTAATAAATTTCAAAGAACAATTTATAAAGTTAGAAAAACAATATAAAACGGATATGGCTAACTACGATATTAAATTTGATAAGGTCATTAATCTTAATATTAAAAATAGAATTATTGAGGTTATTATTGAAGAAACAAAGAAAAATATTCAAACAATTGATGATAATCTAAACTTGAAGAAAGTGAAAAGTATTGCTGTAAAGCGAGCTAATATTGCTGAATCAATTAAAGGATTACAAAGTAAACTTGACGAACCAACCAGAAAATTTCAGGATTATCAAGACAAAATAGAAGACTGGAAAAGAAAAGAAAAAGAAATAAATGGTTCAAAACAACAGCAAAACAGTATAAAATTTTATGATAACATCATTAAGTATCTTGAAACAGGCTTACTAAATGAAATTGAAAAGCAAAAAAAAGAACGTATGAAAGCTGTTAAATCTATATTTTCTGAAAAATTAAAAATTGTAGAAGTATTTAAAAGTTTATATAAACCTGTTACAGAATTTATCTCTGAATATAGTGGTTTAATGCAGAATTACAGAATTAATCTTAACGTGTCAATTCAACTTGATAACTTTAACGATACATTCTTTAATTATATCAGTAGAGGTGCAAAAGGTAGCTTCATTGGTGCAAATGATGGTGTTAATGTCTTGCGCCAAATAACTGAAGGAGTAAATTTCAATTCGGTAAAAGAGATTCTATCCTTTTTAAATGAAATAATTGAATATCTTGAGAAAGATTTCAGAAATGATAAAAAAGAAGAACGAAAAATAGTAAATCAATTAAAACAAGAGATTGAAGTGACGGATTTTTATAATTTTTTATTTAGTTTAGATTATTTAACTCCAACATATAAATTACTACTTGGTGAAAAAAATATCTCTGAACTCTCTCCAGGTGAAAGAGGTGCTTTGCTCTTAATATTTTATCTGTTGCTAGATAAACAGGAAAAACCATTAATAATTGATCAACCTGAAGAAAACTTAGATAATCAAAGTGTTTATAAAATCCTAGTGAAGTTTATAAAGATAGCAAAAAAGAAACGACAAATAATAATTGTGACACATAATCCTAATCTAGCTGTAGTTTGTGATGCTGAACAGATAATTTGTGTGAAAATTGAAAAAGCAAACAAAAATAAATTTACTTTTATAAGTGGTGCTATTGAAAATCCTGAAATAAACGAAAAGATTATTGAGATTTTAGAGGGTACTTTTCCAGCCTTTGATAATAGAACAGATAAATATAAAATCTCAAAATTTAAATAGAAATGAAAACAGCTAACATTATTGAGTTAATTGGAATTTTCATTATTGCTGCTGGTTGGTTAATAACATATTTTACAGCAAGGTTAAGGGATCAAAAAATAGAAAGAGAAAAACAAAAAGTTAAACACTTAAATGAACAATTATCAAAATTCTATGGTCCAATTTACTCAATTTTGCTTGAAAACGATAGAATTAGAAAAATAGTTCAGGAACAGATTGGAAGATCAGCAATTTTTGAAGCTGGTGGAGAATTAACAAAATCTGAATTTAAAATTTGGTCTCATTATCTTGAGAATTATTTAATTCCTAATAATCGGCAGATTTTAAATATTATGAAAAATAATTTTCATCTTACTACAGGATATACATTTAAGCAAGAATACTTAAAGTGGATTGATTATGCCATTGGTTATGAACTACAGCACAAACAATATTTAGATATTGGCAAAAGTTATGGATTTCACTCTATCTATAATTTTCCAATTGAGTTTAGAACCTCAATTATCAATACAATGTCTCAATTAAAAATGGCTCAACACAAAATCGTAAATATTAAATTACCTTCCCCTTATGAGAAGTAAAGGTTCGTTAAAATTGTACCATGAAATACTGAAATTTATGATATTATTAAAATCACATAACAAGCGTGTCATTGACAAAAAAGAATGACGAATTAGGAGCCGGAGCGAAGCGGAGACCGACGAAGTCAATTAGGAATTACGAATTGGAATCGTTCCGATTCAGATATGTGCACAGATGATTAGGCAAAATATTGCTTGATGAAATAGAATAAAATAAGGAGTGTTGATAGGATGCCATGGATAAACGGAGAAGACTGTATTGGTTGTGGTTTATGTGTTGAAAATTGTCCAATAGGAACAATATCTATAGAGAATGGTGTAGCAGAAATAGATATGGTTAACTGTATTCATTGTGGAATCTGCCACGATATTTGTCCCAAGGATGCAGTAAAACATGATAGCGAGAAAATACCAGATGAAGTGAAGGCAAACGTAACCAAAACAAAAGAGTTTATGTACGCTTGCGCTAAGTATCTTGATGATCCGAAGGAAAAGCAAAAATGTCTTAACAGGATGATAAAGCATTTCAATAAAGAAAAAATTGTTATCGAAAAAACATTGGAAAAACTACAAATGCTTAAGAAGAAATAAATGCTTTTTTAGGATTAGTGGAGATGATGTTGTACACGCAGAATAATAGCAGCATATCAATCGAGTTAAAAGTTTGTAAATCGTGAAAAATTAAATTCCAGGAGATGATAATATGAGAAGTATATTAACATTCTTATTTGTAATTTTCTTAGCAATGAGTTCCTTTGCAATTACAGCTGCAAGATTATTGGAGAAAGCGGATCAGGCAATTGAACAAGAAGAGTTCGAAATGGCTCTTGATTATTATGATCAAGCAATTAAACTGGAACCAGAAAATGCTAAAGCTTATTATTTACGCGGTATTGCTAATTTCGAAGAGGTGGAAGATGAGTTAGCCTTAGCTGATTTTAATGAAGCGCTTGAGTTAGGGTTTGGTAGAATCGATCTTTACTATTATAGAGGTTTGGTGTATGATAGTTTAATGGAAGAAAAAGAAGCTGTCGATGATCTAACAATTTTCTTGAATAGCAATACAGCAAAATTAGAATCAGAATTAGTTACTGCTTATACAGCAAGAGGATACTGCAATTATGAATTGGGAAATATGACAGTTGCACTGACAGATTACAATGCGATACTAGAGATTGATCCTACTAAAATAGGACCCTACAATATGAGAGCACGCATTTATTTAAATAACAAACAGTATGACAAAGCTATAAACGAATACAAGCATATACAAAAGTTATTTCCAGCTAAAGATAAATATAGTAGAGCTAAAATAATTATAGTAAAAAATAAGTCAGGTGATTTTGAAGGAGCAATAGAAGATTGCACTCAATTGATGCAAGAAGGATATTCAAAATCTGCAATTTATCGTCTTCGTGCAGAAGCATATTTGGGAATAAATAAATATCAGTTAGCCTTAGACGATGTAAATACTGCGATCGAAAAATTTGCCCCTTTCACTAATGGGCATAATCTAAAAGCAAAAGCATATCTTGGCTTAGAAAATTATGATGAAGCCAGAAAAGAGATCAATGAAGCACTCAAACTAAATCCTAAAAATATTGATTTTATAAAAACCAAAGAGGAAATTGAAAAAGCAATAAAGGGATAAAGAAATTACGAATAACGAATTACGAGCCGGAGCGAAGCGAAGACCGACGAAGTCAATTACGAATTGGAATCATTCTGATTCCGTTGCAAACGCTGAAAATTATCGGAAATTATATTTGGAGAATAATTAATGAAAGATTATAACTATGTGGGATTTTGGCAAAGAGTAATTAGTAACATAATTGATTGGACAATATTATCAGGAATATCAGCAGCAATGTTCACTAGATTTAATCTTATTGAAACTGTACCAGGTGATTATTTACTTATTTTTTCTTATCTTCCAGTGATGTTGTACGCAGTTATATTCTGGAAACTCTTTGGAGCTACTCCCGGGAAGTTAATTCTTCGAATAAAAATTCTTGATACACAAACTGGTAATATTCCAAGTATATGGAAATTAGTAATTCGATTTTTTATCTATCTCATTTCATTGTTTTCATTGTTTCTGGGAAACGTTTGGATTGGGTTAGATTCCCGTAAGCAAAGCTGGCACGATAAAGTGGCAGGTACGGTTGTTGTAAGAAGAAATAAGATTAAGAAGACAAAAGAAATTGAACCGAATACTGAACTTGAAAAAATGGATCCGTTATTTCCCACAGCTCCTTCTTTGAAAGATAATAATAAATGGAAATTGGGAAAATATCTGCTGATAATTACAGCAATTTGTTTTATCTCAATAACTTATTTTCTTTTTTATGCTGATGAATCTTTATTACCAGGAGCAAGAAAGTGGCTTTATGAACCTGAATTTGTAGAGAACAATCCGGAGAATAATGGTTACTATCATCTGGTCGGGCTTTTTGTTCCTGAAGAACAAAGCAGTTTTGAATTAGGCTACAACGTGGTAAAAACAAACAACGAATATGTTTTTGATGTTTCTAAAAATAATAATTTAGCTGATTACAGAGAAGACCCGCCAAATGCGGATTTTGGAGTGGATTCTGAAGAGATGGTAGACATATTCAATAGCGAATCGTTTATTCAATATTGCAAAGATAATGAAAAAAAGATAACTCAGACATTTAAGCAGTTCAGTTATATAGAAAAAAGGATGAACACTATATCTAAGGCAGCATATTTTAAGAATACAACCAGCCCTAGTTTTGTGAGTAAACTTTTAATATTAATGGATTTAGTTCATTACAATTTATTAAAGAATAGTTATCTTACAACTCTATTTCTCAATGGTTCAAAGAGCAAGGCGTTATCACTATTAGAAGACGATATCAAATTTATCCGCGAGTTATCAGAAAAAGCTGATTTTTTGATTTTGAAACTAATAACTACATTTTTAATAGAAAGAGATTTAAAAACATTTAATCATCTGCTTGATTACGAAAAAGTTGATTTAAGTTATTTACAGAAATCGATTCAAAATATTAAGCCAATTTCTGTTAGAGAAAGAGATATGGAAAAGGTTGCGAAAAGACAGTTTGCTTTTGAAGTAAATCTAAACCTTTTTATGTACAATCTCACTACAAAACAAAAAGATTTCGTTTGTAAAAATAACCATTTTACCAAAGATGTAGTAAGAAGCAGTAGATCTATTTTATTCAAACCGCACAAAACAATAAATCAGCATTATCTTATTAAAAATTATCTTGTTAATCTCTCACGAGTAACAGGTAAAGAATTTATTCTTTTAGATAAAAATCCCTACATTTTTCAACCTTCAATCCTTGACTTCGTAAATAATTACATTGCTTCGATGATTATGAAAGAAGTGAACATATCGCATAATAAATATGTTGCTTCTTTTCACAATGTTGATGCTTATATTAATATGTTGAAACTAAAAACAATGATCATAGATCAAAATATCGCTAAAAATAATATTCCTGATTTTTTAGAGGTTCACAAAGATTCGTTGTATAATCCATACACAGAAGAAGCATTTAAATGGGATTCAGAAAGATCATTACTCTATTTTGAAGGTCCTTATGAGAGTTATAATGATATGAAGAAGTTGAAAATAAATTGATGAATAATGAGTATGAAATTTGAAATTTGAATCGTACCGATTCTTATGCACAGGCTGAATATTAAGCGTAAGAAACACACATACAACCATTTGCAACAAGTGCTTTTGCATCTTTTTCATTTAGCTCGTTCTGAGTTGCGCAAGGAAGAGCGATGTCACATTTAGTTGTTACTTACATGAAGTTGCGGATATATATATTTTCGAACTTAATACTTCTAAATTCATCATTCGTACTTATATCGACGGCTGTTTTATTTGATATTAAGGGAACAAAGTATTTTTTTAAATACTCCTCTAACTTCTTTTTACTGTCGCAAATATATATCAATCCGCCTGCTTGTTTGAATTTTTCCGCTTCTTCTGAAACATTAAATTTAGTCGAATTTGCTTGAAAATATTCCCTACCTGAATCCACAAAAAAGACTTTAACTTCGTCATTTTGCATGAGGTGAAAGATAGCATGTTGTAACGCAATCCTACATGTCTCAGCATCATTACTTGAAATAATAATCCCAATATTCATTATGCTTAATTTTCTATAAGAAATATTCTCCAGCTGCCTCGGGTTGATATAAGATACCTTTAACCTCCAACTTTATCAATCCTGCAGACACTTCCCACTGAACAATATCACCAACTTTGTAACCAAGCAATGCAGTACCGATTGGTGCTAAAATGGAAATTTTACCTTGGTCGGTGTTTGCCTTACCAGGAAAAACTAACTGGTAAATAATTTCTTTTTGAGTATCAATATTCTGTAGACGAATTTTAGAATTCATCGTAATAACATTGCTAGGAATGTCTTGAGATTTAACTACTTTACTTCTCGCTAATTCACCCTCTAAATCCCTTAAATACTTCTCGTCTTTTTTTGCAAACCTACTTGCTACCTCTATCAATTCTGTTAATCTTTGCATGTCAATAGTGGTAATGTAAATTTGTTTTTTTGCCATAAATATATTCTCCTTTTTAAATTTTCACAAAAAGTTTTATTTCATAATATTATCTATCTTATGTAATGTCGCCATATAATGTAACTTTCGCAGCAAAGCTTTATATATAAGTAATATAGCAACATTTATTTTTTTTCTTTCCTTTCATTACTTATGAGTATATGATTAGATATTATTTTTTCTGTCAACTCAAATAATATCTATTATTCTAGAATATTCAATTATTTACTTATGCATTATATTTGCTAGATAAAACGTTAAAGAAGAAATTAAAACAATTGTCTAAATTGAAGCGTCTTATTCTATGAAATATAAAGAACTAATGAGCGTGTCATCAGCTTAAAGAAATGTGAAATTTGAAATTTGAAAAGTGAGATGGGGATTTGGAATTTTACATTTTACATTTTTAATTTTAAATTAGAATCGTACCGATTCAGATACACACGCAAAACATTTTGATATAAGAAAAAAGCCTGCATTTCTACAGGCTTTTTTTTATTATAATAAGATTCTTTCTTAAACAATTCCTTGCTCAAGCATCGCATCAGCAACTTTTGAGAATCCGGCAATATTAGCGCCATTAACATAGTTGATATAACCATCTTTTTGTGTACCGTACTCAACACATGCTGTATGGATAGAATTCATAATTTTATGAAGCTGAGCATCTACTTCTTCTGAAGTCCAGTGTAATCTTTCACTATTTTGACTCATTTCAAGGCCAGAAACAGCTACACCACCAGCATTTACAGCTTTACCGGGAGCAAAATCAACTTTTACTGCTTGGAAGGCTTTAATAGCTTCAGGAGTACAACCCATATTAGAAACTTCAGCAACAATTTTAACGCCATTAGCAATTAATGTTTTGGCATCATCACCATTTAATTCGTTTTGTGTAGCACAAGGCATTGCAATGTCACATTTTGCTTCCCATGGTTTCTTACCAGCGAAGAATTTTGCACCTGCGAACTTTTCAGCATATGGAGCTACAACATCATTATTAGAAGCACGAAGTTCTAACAAGTAATCAATTTTTTCACCTGTAATTCCAGCTTCATCATAAATGTATCCATCAGGACCGGAAACAGTTATAACTTTTCCACCCAATTCAGTAATTTTGAGAGCTGCACCCCAGGCAACATTACCAAAGCCTGAAAGAGTTACAGTTTTACCTTTGAATGAATCTTT
>JAVCCF010000005.1 GCA_030765625.1 Candidatus Tenebribacter burtonii | reverse complement strand
TTTAATCCCAGCACATCCATTTCATTTGATATAAAAGAAAATGAAACAGGAGTACTTTCAATTTATAATGTTAAAGGACAACTTATTGTAAAAGAAGAGTTTGCAGCAGGCAAGCATTATTTTGTCTGGGATGCCCGAGATTATAGTTCGGGAATATATTTCTATAAATTACAGGCTAAACGTTACTCAATGATTATGAAAATGCTGCTGGTGAAATAGATAACGAAATTATTTATCATCCCTCATCAAAATATTGGTGAGGGATTTTTTATTACACAATATTATCTAATGTCTTACTATTAGTGCAATTATAGGTTAATATAAACCATGGTACCCCTGACCCGATTTGAACAGGTGACCTTTTCCTTAGGAGGGAACTGCTCTATCCAGCTGAGCTACAGGGGCACAACCATTAATTATAAATATGAAAATTTTGCACCTGTTTGTGTGTCAAGTAAATGATTTGATTGACAGAATTTCCAACAACTTACAATTCTAAAATTGAATTAAATAAAAAGGAAAATATTATGTTTGATCTTATTAGTATTAGAAAAGAGTTGCACAAAATTCCTGAACTCGGATTTGAAGAAATAAAAACACAAAAATATATTCTGCAATTATTAGAAAATCTTGACGGATTGAAAATCCATACATTCGATTTTCCAGGAATATTGGTTGAATACTCTCATGGGAATGGAAAATACAAACTTTTTCGAGCAGATATGGATGGGTTTCCAATAACCGAGGACACAAATTGTGGTTTTGAATCGAAACATATTGGGAAAATGCATGCTTGTGGTCACGATATGCACATGACAATACTCATCGGATTTATTGAGAAAGTTGTTGCTAATAATTCCAATAACAACCTCTTATTTTTATTTCAACCTGCTGAAGAAGGAATGGGTGGTGCAACACGTATTTTAAACACTGGGATTCTTAATAAATTTGCTATTTCAGAAACTTATGCCTTGCATGTAAATGGTGGGATAAGAACGGGAGAAATTGCTTCTAGATCTGGGATATTTTTTGCCAACACGCAAGAAATTGAAGTTGTATTTAAAGGTAAAAGTGCACATGTTGCTTTTGCAGAAAAAGGCATAAATGCACTTTCAGCAGGAGTTAACTTTTACATTGAACTTGAGAATGAAATAAAAAAAGAATTTCCAGTAGGTAAACCGGTGATATGTGCATTTGGTAAAATGAATGCTGGTGTTGTGATGAATGCCGTTCCCGCTGAATGCAGATTAGAAGGAACTTTCCGTGCATTTACGAAAGAAGATCATGAACAATTATCTGCTCTAATTGAAAATGTGAAATCCAAAATTGCAAAAAAACATAGAATTGATGCTGAAATAATTTATAAAGCTTATTATAAAGAAGTTATTAATGATAAAACATTGCTGAAAAAACTTAAATTCCATGCATCTGAAATGGGTATCAAGTTCAATAACGCTGAGATGGTTTTCACGGGTGAAGATTTCGGTTTTTTTACCGAAAAATACAATGGACTTTTATTCTGGCTGGGAGTTGGAAATGAAAATGATAATGCTGATTTACATTCTCCTAATTTTCTTCCCAATGAAAAAGCAATTGATATTGGAGTTGAAATCTTTTTTAAATTGATTTAAACAAAGTATATTATTCCGTCTTCCTGACGAGTCTTTCACGTTGTTCTTTTAAGGAAGGATCAATGAATAAATTAAATAAAAAACCGCTTCAATTCAGAGCGGTTTTTTTGTATAAATTAAAATTTTTATCTACAAATTGTCATCATCCAAATCGATATCATCAAGGTTATCTTCTTCTTCATTACCCCGCATCCAGTCCGGGCAGAAAATTACATTTTCAGTATGATCCCAGCCATCTACGTTCTTAAGTCCGTATCTTTCCAAAATCTCTTCTTCCCAGAGTGAATATCTTACTTTGTCATCGTCAACATCGTAAACCAGAATAGGTTTGTGGTATTTTCGCAAGTTAAAGTTTCCACCACTCAATTCAAAGAATTCCATTATTTTCTTTTTATCTTTTTCAGCGATCATCATAATTCGCTCCTAATTATAGATTTGGTTGACCTCTTTTAGCTCACTCAATTTACTTGTTCATAAAAGTGAATCAGGATAGTTATGTCAAATAAATTTAATAAGTTGTTAACAATAATGATTTTCATTTTCATTATTATAAATTTGTATGGTTTCGAACCTAAAGCAAGTGATTTTAATAATTCTTATCAATATGAATTATATCGATCGTGGCTCAGTAATGAAAAACTTGATAGTGATTTTCCAGCTGGCTTTACCAGTGAAAAAATAGTTAGATCTTTTAAAAATGAAAACGGGCATGAGATCAATGTTGAGTATGACTGGCATGACTGGAAGATCACTTCACAAAGAGAGATAACTCCATTTCTATTCTATATTGATGATAAACAAAAAATTAGACCCTATATTAATTTTATAGAGAGCTTTATATATCGTTTAAATTGTAATGAAAAGGTATTCATAACAGATATTGTAGATCATGATAAAATTATTTTAAAGTATAAAGAACAAACTGGTGAGAAAGCTCTGGATCTTATGTGGGAAGAGCGTCCAATTCCCAGGATTAAATTACAACCTGTGGAATTAATAATAAATGCAGATACATTGGGATTTAAATTTAGTTCAGATAAAATGAGTAATTTTATTATTTCATTTCCTAAAGTTTATAATATTAAAGACATACTCTCTGAAATTAATGAACGTGAATATGTTAAAAGTGAAGTTTATTTTCCCCCAATTCTTAAGCCAGAAAAAGAAGAGATCAAGTCACAAGTCAAAGGTCTCACACTTGCTGAATATATAAAAAATCATTTTAAAACACCTCCACGTCGCGAACTTTTACATAATAAAATTAAAAATATTCAGGAATTTCTTACTTTAGAATTTCCTAACCATTCAGTTTCAAACGAAAATAATGTTTGGCGTCTTAAAATAGATAAATTTGAGGATAAATTAGATGGGGATATATCATTGGAAGTAGAAATTGGGAATGATATGATAGATATCTTTCCACTAAATGATCTGGAATTGAATGGGAAACAAATGAAGCTGGGATCAGATAATATCGATATGTCGAGTTTATCGGAAACTGAAATTTCGGTTATAGCTCATTATATCCCTCAATTGATTTATGAACATCGTGCTATTGGTTCAAAGTTGCTAAATTTTTTACTGATCCACGATGAAATTGCTTCAACACTTGTTGTATATTCAGAAGTGCGTGAACTTTATGAAACAGATTCCTACTCGGATATTCTACTTCTTCTTAACCAATATTGGCAGGATAAAACCATGTATTTTGGGATCGATAATATAAAAAAAATAAATGGAACAATAGAATTCAAGGGTTTTCTTGTTGCAAAATCACCTAATGGGTCATGTGATCTTGCAGAGATCTTTTTCCATGTGAGTAAAGAATACAAAGTTGATATCATCATGATGATTCTTCATCCTGATGAAGGAAAGAAGAGGTAATATGAAAATATTTGAAACACATATGCATCTAGATTCCCAACACTTTGATAAAGATAGAGAACAATTAATAAAAAAGTGTTTTAATAGTGGTATCGAATATATGATTAATATTAGTGTTGATGAAAAATCATGCAATGCAAGTATAAAACTGGCAGAAAAATATAATCAAATCTTTGCAGCAGTTGGCTTCCATCCACATGATGTAACAGATTATAATGCAAAGTTTATTCGTCAGAAAGCACAACATCAAAAAGTGGTTGCAATTGGAGAGATCGGATTAGATTATTACCGGAATCTATCTCCGAAAGATGTTCAGAAGAAAGTATTTGAACAGCAGATACAAATAGCCTTGGAATTAGAACTGCCAATTATTGTTCATGATAGAGATGCACACGAAGATTGTTATGAAATATTAGTCAGAAATAACGCTAAGAATGTTGTCTTTCATTGTTTTTCCGGCAATGAGGTTTTTGCACAGAAATTAATAGAAAAAGGGTGGTTTATCTCTTTTACGGGTATTGTAACTTATAAAAATTCAAATATGGAAAATACGATTAGATTAGTTCCGGAAGATAGGTTTTTTGTCGAGACAGATTCACCTTATCTTTCACCCCATCCACGAAGAGGGAAAAGAAATTCACCTCTTAACCTGCAGTATATTATTGAGAAAATTTCTGAGATACGTGGAACAACACCAAAGAAAATTGCCGAGTTATCTTATAATAATGCTTGTAATTTCTTTGCTTTATCAAGATGATTTTAGTAGAAACAATTAAATTTATAAAAATAACTTGAACAAAATTAAAGATTAATAATTTTTGCCTCAAATTAATTAATGGAGGGATAAAATGGCTGTAACAATTAATACTGAAACTTGTATCGGCTGCGGTGCATGTGTTGACACATGCCCTACAGAAGCTCTTGAAATGAAAGACAATAAAGCTGTTGTTGATGCAGAAAAATGTGTAGATTGCGGTGCTTGTGTTGATACTTGTCCTGTAGAAGCGATCACATTATAATCAAAGAACTTAACAAATTAAAAGCCGGCTTAATTGTCGGCTTTTTTATTATGGCTACTATTCTTTTATTGACAATATGTGAGCTATTCAGATTTTTCCAAATGTTTCAATATTTATGAAGCACTAATATTATTAATTATTATTTTACAATTTTTATCATAATCTAAATTATGTTTTAATAATTAGGGGAAAGAATTTTATGAAGAATATTAATATTGTAATTGATATTGGAAATACCCATATTGTAATAGGTTTTTATTCCAATACCGAACTCTTATATTCATGGCGGTTAAATACTGATAAAGCAAAAACGGAAGATGAATATTTCAGTATAATCAAGCAATTAACAGATGATCGAAAATTGATATTCTCTCAAATCAATAAAGTTGCGATCTCTTCTGTTGTTCCCGAACTTACCAGAGTATTTTTTCACCTGACAAAAAAATATTTAAAATGTGACGTTGAAATTGTTAATGCATATTCTGAGCTTGGATTAAAATTTCCCGTGGAAGATCCCGATTTTATTGGCGCAGACCTTATCGTAAATGCTTTTGCAGCAATGTCAAAATATAATGCTAATTGTATTATTTGTGATTTTGGAACTGCAACTACGATCCAATTAGTTGGAAAAGACGGTTACTTTTTTGGATCTATAATAGCACCAGGTGTAATTACGTCTGCCAAGAATCTCTTTGATTCAACTGCACTCCTCTCGAATGTACAATTAAAAAAACCGGAGCATCTATTAGGAACAACTACAACAAATGCTTTGCTTTCAGGCATTATCACAGGAAATTCGTTTATGCTGGATGGATTCATTAAAGCAATAAAAAAAGAATATAAATATCTCGGTCCAATAAAAACTATTGCAACCGGTGGAATTGTTGAATTGATTTGTAGTAATTCGAAAGAAATTGATATTATTGATAAAAATTTAACTTTGGATGGTTTGAATCTCATCTGCTGTAAATGAGAAAAATAAATAGATGAATAAAAAAATATTAGTTATCTCGATATTATTATCATTTGCCATTTTGGTGTCTGCACAATATTTCCAACCGGAATTCAATCTAAAAGGGATTGCTAAATTAGAATATAATGAAATAAATGTTTATAAATTTCATAAAGGGTTTTCAATAACAGCATATCCTCATAACAAATTGGGCACTTATCAGATCCAAACGGATAAAGAAATTGATTATGACAGGCAACTTGTAAAGCTAACCGTAAAGTTAAATGAAATTGAACTTTACCCGCCAATATACATATCGCTTGAGAGCTTTAACCGTAACGCATTCCATGAGTATTTTAAAACAGAATTGCTAAAAAAATGTAGGGAATTTATGGGAGATGAAGATCGTGAACAAAGTGAAGGTCTTATCCCTGAGATAATTATCAAATTACCCAAAATTGCACTACCAAGATCTATACGCAGATTTATGGGTAATAAAGCAGGAAGATTGAATCTTAACGGAAGTCAGAGATTAACATTTGCTGGGAGAAGTACTCGTCGTAGTGATCCAGGAGATGAAAGAGATAATAGTACCAAATTTACTCCGGAAATGCGACAAGATCTCAGCTTACGTCTTCGTGGGACGATAGGTGAAAAAATTCATGTAAATGTGAATCATCAATCTACTTCAGATCCTGATGTAATGCCAACGCCATCAGAGATGAATATTAATTATGAAGGTAATGAAGATGAAATTGTAAGAGCAATTGATGGTGGTAATATTTCACTTGCGTTATCTGGTTCAAAATTTATAAGCTATAGTGCTTCATCTGAAGGTCTTTTCGGGATAAAAACCCAATTTAAAGCTGGGAATTTAAACATTACAACGATTATAGGTAAAGATGAAGCACAAAAGAACACTCAAACATGGAAAGGTGATTCTCAAGCAGATTCAACTGTTATCAGAAGTAATGCTTTCGTTCCTAAAACTCATTATTTTATCGATCAACCTTCTGCATTATATTCACTTTATGATGACACAGATGGTATAGAAGGTATTGACTATCCAATGGGTTGGAAAAATAATGCAATTAAACTAGATGAACTTACTAGTAAATGGTTACTTTCAGAAAGTGGTTGGTACTTACGTCCTGATCCTGATGAGGAACTCAACGTCTATCTTGATGATGGATCTGCCAGTAATAACACAATGACAATTGATGGAGTGAATTATATCAATTCTGAAGAAACATACAATTTTGATATTCTGTTAGAGGGAACTGATTACCTTGTTGATTGGGATGCCGGTATAATTACTATGACTTTACCTCAAGGAATAAATAGAATTTATTCTATTGGGATCATATATACCAGTAAAGACGGAGTTGCGGTTGGTAATAACTTAGAATTACCTATACAAGCAAAAATGCTTCGAATAAGAAATCAAGATGCAAGTGCTGAAAATTACTGGAATTTACAAGTTAGGAATATTTATAATCTTGGAATGCAGAATATAAAAAGTGAAGACTTCGAGATGAGCGTATATACAATGCCTGCTGCAAGCACAACACCAGATTACAATGCACCAGAAGAAGTTACAACAGGTGATGTTCAAACACTTAATGAATATTTGAGGTTGGACAGTAATAATGATCTCAAGATCAATGGTGAAGATGCAGCAATTAATCTTGAATTTGGTTATGTAAATTTCCCATTTATAAGACCATTCTATTCATTACATGATTCAATAATCTATCTGGAAGACAGTGTCCCATCAAATGAAATTAATAATTTCATTTTTGTTAAAGGTAAAATTGGTAGAGAACAAGTTTCGCTGGGTAGGATGAACATTTTACCTGGAAGTATTATTATTAAGATAGGAGCAGATAAAAGAAAACTGGTAGAGAATATTGACTATATTGCGGATTATGATTTTGGACTGATCACATTTCTTACAAGTGAGGCAAAAGGTCCTGAAATCGAGATTTTGATTGATTACCAGTTCAAACCTATTTTTGCTATGGATAATAAAACTATTCTTGGAATGCGCGCAGATATGGAATTCAATGAGAATATTAAGCTTGGCGGAACTTTCGTTTATCAATCTGAGAAAGTAAGAGAAGATAGACCAAAAATCGGTAATGAAAATAGAAGTATTATTCTTGCTGATATTGACGGAGAAATTGATTATGAATTACCGTTTATGACTAAATTCATAGATTGGCTTCCATTTATAAAAACTGATTCCAGATCATCCGTAACTCTAACGGGTGAAGTTGCGATGAGCCTTCCACGCATCTATGGAAGTGACAAACAACATGATAAAAAAGAAGCATATCTTGATGATATGGAAAGCACTATGGAAATGTATCCTCTTGGAATTATCAGAGGTACTTGGTCATTTGCAAGCAGACCGGCTGAAGAACCAGCTGGGAATCTAATTGATTTTGGTAAAGCACATATTAATTACTATAATCCAAATGATGTGTATGCAAGAGATGTTTATGATCCAAATTCTTTAACCGAAAAAGAGGAAAAAGAAAAAGTAACTTTATTAGCATGTAAAATCAATCCTCCCAATATTGGAATGCCTGGAACGAATATGAAATATTGGGCAGGTGTAATGAAATATATTGGTAATGAAGTAGATTTTTCCGTAAAGAAGTATATAGAAATCCTTGCGAAAGTAGAGACACTTAATTCTAATCAGGAAGACAAACCCGTGATTATGCATATTGATCTGGGGAAAATGAGTGAGGACTTTTATCGCCCTGGAGAAAATCCAGCACCTGACAAAGAAGATGGACTGGTAGAAGCTGATGGTATTCTGGACGGTGGTGAAGATATCGGTTTAGATAATATAAGAACCGGAGATCCCGGTGATGACTATGATGATAATTTCGATAATGAGAAAATAATAGTAAACGGTGCTGAAGAATATCCCTACATTAATGGGACGGAAGGTAATAATAAGCTCGATACAGAGGATTTAAATGATAATAGTGAACTGGACGATGATAACATTTATTTTGAATATTCTGTTAGTTTAAACAATGGTGAAGAATTTATGGAAAGTGAATTTAATGGTTGGAAATTATTCCGGATTCCTCTACATAATATTGATAATTATAGAATAATAACAAATAATGCCAATAAAATTCCAAATATAAAAAAAATTAATTTCTCTCGTATCTGGTTTGAAGTTGAAGATAGTGTAAGAGTTCGAATTGTGAATCTTGATATTGTTGGAAATAAATGGGAAGAAGGATTTATTAAAAACGAGGATGGCACAGTTGCTACTGATAATAGTGAAATCATGCAAGTTGGTATAGCAGATAATCAATCGGGGCAACATTATATACCAGCTCCACATACTGTCATTGAAGAGAATGGTGAAACTACACTTGAGCAATCATTGACTATAGATTACAACAATATGGAAAGTAAAAAACATGGTATAGTAACTCAGGAATTCATAGATCCATATAATCTTCTTGCATATAATAAAATTAGATTTTGGGTATATGCTGAGAAACCGGTCGAAGGTTATTTTCCAATAGAGCAGGATTCTTTAATAATCCGCATTGGTGCTGATTCTTTAAATTATTATGAAATAAAACAACCATTGGATCTGCAAGAATACAATACTGTTATGAATGAAGATGGCTGGAGAGAGATAGAAATATCATTCTCTGAATTTACTCAATTAAAAAATCTTAATAGTAACGATGATGTAAGCTATTATCTTGGGGATATTAAACTTTCTAAGGTTGGAAATCCAAGTCTTTCGGATATTAGAGAAATGTCGCTGGGTGCTGACGCTTCAAATCAATTCTCAGGAAGAATTTATTTTGATGATATCAGAGTGGCAGATCCATATGAAGATTTAGGATTTGCAACCAGTGCCAATTTTACAACCAATTTTGCAGATCTATCTACATTCTTTGTCGGTCTCGATTTTAGATCAGAGAATTTTCAGTCTTCAGCTAGAAGAACAACCAATGTATCATATATTGAACAGACAAGCCTGGATATTACGAACAGAATAAATTTGAATAAATTTTTACCTGCAGACTGGGGATTTAAGATTCCACTTAATTTATCAAGAACTCAATCAATTGGAATACCAAGATTTAAATCAGGTTCCGATATCTTAAGGAATGATCTTCTGACTGAAGATAAAGAGCGTGAGACAAATAAAAACCTGTCATATCGTGCAGAAATGACATTAAGTCAAACCAATACACCAAAAAGTAAAATATTAGCATATACAATAAAGAACACCACGATTAGTGGTAATATTCAGAAAACACTATTAACAAACGCAACCCGAGCAGATACCACAATATCATATTCACTTAAACATATTTATAATTTTACAATTCCCAAAGATAAAATTGATATTGGATTGTTCTCAAATTATAAATTCCAATTCTTCCCGCATTCGATATCTAACACGTTAACTTTCAGGAATACTGAACCATCAGCATGGCGTTGGGATACTTACACCGATTCTATTCCACAATGGGTTCCCAATACAAATTCATTTAAAACCCGTACATTTGATACATCATCCGCTGTTGATTATAATATTTTTAGTGATATTTCACTTTCATATAATCTTACAACTAAACGTGATCTTATTTTAAAAAACTATTGGAAAGGATATAATATCGGGCAAGAGAAAGAAAGAACTCAAAAAGTTTCTACCGATTTTAATCCAATATATTTTGATAAAATATTCAGTTTTAATGCGAATGGATCAGTTACTTACGACGAGGACCATATAAAATCAGGCATACAAGATACACTGTATTATAAAGGTAGTATTAATAGGCAAATTAGCGGAAATTTTGTTTTCAAGAATCAAAATCTGTTAAGTGGTTTTGCTAATTGGCTTGATCAAAAATTTGCTCAATCTTCAATTAAAAAAGAAAAAACTGAGCAGGAAAATAATTCTCTTGAACAAGAGAAGGAAGACAATGCGTTTGATGATGAAGAGTTACAGAAAGAACCTGATGGATCAGAGATTGGCGGAAAAGATGATTCTGGCGAACCAGAAAAAGAAAATGAAAAAGCTCAAAGTGAGCTTGAGAAAGAACCTGATCAATCGGACACACCAGAGAGAAAAAGAAATCTTTTTTCTTCAATGGTAGGTTATATCAGCGGATTGAGCAATATAAGTGTTTCTTATAATAATTCTTATCGTACAACATTCGAAGATAGATCAGAACGTCCTGACTTTCTTTATCAGTTAGGTCTACCTCATATTCTTGATGAGGAGGGAGATGATAAAGAGATAATTCTAAAAACAGTTACTGATAAATATTCAACTTCGGGTAGCTTCCCGATCATAAGAAATCTAACAACAAATTTTGGTTATTCAAGAGAGACCACAAAAACATTCAGTAATACGGATAAACTAAGAATATCTACAATCTTTCCAAATGTATCTCTAACTCTTACTGAATTTGAGAAGCTCATCCACGCAAGTAAAATACTTACCAGCTCTCGTCTTACAAGTAGTTATGTTTATTCTAAAGTTCAGAGTGGCGACATTGATTTTAAACAAGCTGATACTGAACAAAACCGTATTAATTTCACACCATTGCTTTCATGGCATGGGAATTGGGTTTATAATGTTACAACCAGTCTCTCTATAAATTACTCGGATTTAAAAGATATCAGCCATCGTGTTAACTATGATGATATTCGCCATACTATTACTCAATCTATGAATGGTAATTTATCTTGGTCATTTTCGAATCCCAAAGGTGTAAAAATATTATTTTTCAAACGTACAAATATGAAAAATGAGTTCACAACTGATGTGAGTTTCAACATGGGAACGGAAAAAACAACAAGAAAAGGACAAGAAGACGAAATTAATGAAATTGATAAAACATCATATGGTGTTATACCTGGTGCATCTTATAAATTTAGTAGAAGTATTACAGCAGGACTTACCAGCGAATATGAGTGGACAGAAGATAAGAAACGAAAAACAAGTTCTTCAATGTTCCGGCTTAGTATCTGGATCGAAATTATATTCTAACAACTATTACCAAGTTAACGGGTAAGCATTTTACTTGACATCAAGTTATTCCATTCCTTAAAAAGTATATCTAAATAAGGAGAATTCGATGGTAACTAAAACGCAAAAATTCAGATTAGGCATTTTTATTACCGCAATATCTGTATTAATGATTATGTTCCTAATTATGGTAGCCGGTACAAAGATCATGGAAAAACGTGATATATATTATATTCGATATCAAAATACATCGGTTACGGGACTTCAAATTGGCGGACCGGTTAAATATCGCGGTATTGGAATAGGAAGAGTTGATGAAATCTTCATTGATCTTGAGAATATTACTGACATTATTGTAACAGCAAGTGTAAAATCGGGAACTCCAATAAAGAGTGATATGAAAGCTTCCTTGATCCCAATCGGAATTACGGGTTTGGTTCAAGTTGAAATAACAGGTGGAACTCAGGAAGCAGAGTTGTTAGAATCAGGTTCATTCCTTTCGGCGGGTTTATCTACTTTTGACAGTATTTCAGGGAAGGCTGAGATACTTGCTAATAAGTTCGAAATACTCCTTAATAACTTAAACAACATTACAAATGAAGAGAATACAAAACGGCTAAACAATATTATTGCAAACGTAGATACAATAATCAATATGAATCAAAATTCAATTTCAAATACCGTTTTAAGTTTAGAAACGATCACGGAAGATTTTGAGCAAATAGCAGAAAGTACAAAATCTCTTTTGATAAGATTAGATACGATCATGAAATCGGGTCAAGTTGAGAAGATAATTACAAATACAGAGAAAATAACTTCCGAGCTTTCTGATTCGGGTCTAAAATTGCTTATTGCAGATATCCATAAACTCACAATTGATGCAAATAATGCAATTTCCCACATCGATGCAACTCATCTTGAAAGCAGGCAGGATCTGCTCGATACGATTGAAAGCCTGAAAGAAACAATAGACTATTTAAACGATTTTTCCAGACAGATCAGTGAAGATCCATCATTGCTTATAAGGTCAAAGAATTGAGAGGAGAATTTAATATGAAAAAAATAATTGTTCTTAGCTTATCGATCATTTTTTTATTTGGCTGCATGGCAAGAAATATAATTCCCAGAAATTACTACATTCTTGAATATTATTCCCATTCCGAAAAAGATGAACTTAAGTTGAATGAACCCTTCAATCAATCTGTTTACATCGAAGATACGAAAGTTCCTAGAACCTATAACAGAAAACAGATTGTAGTCCGTCATTTTGGTCCTCGAATTACCTATTCTGATAATAATCTTTGGGGTGTAAAACTCACGAAAATCATTCCTAATCTATTAAAGAAACGGTTAGATAGTTACAATATGTTCAAGAATACACAAAGAGAATTATTTAGTTCAACACCAGATTACATTATTGATACAAGCATAAATAATATTGAAATGTATATTTCCGAAACGCTCTATCAGGCAAGGTTGGATATTGATTTCATATATAGGAAAAAGGATACAGAAGAGCCGTTAATAACTCATTCTGCCAATATTGAAAAAGTGTTGCTTAAGCAAGATTTTGATACTTTTGCTCAAACAATTAACGAAATACTTTTAGATGAGATAGATAAATTTTCAGCAAAGATAACTATTCTGAATACTTATGGTCAGCAAGTACCTGTTACACAAGAAAATATTCCTTTAGAGATTGATCCCTTACTTGTCAAAATACTAGATTCTGAAGAAGATAATAGTGGGAAGGGACTACTTTTAGTACCAGCGATCACTGGAACAGAAAATGAACCTTATTATAAAGTTCATGACAAATATGGTTATGAGAGATCTGCCAAAATTGGAGGAGACTTACCATTGATGGAGGGTACTTATTCTATCGAATATGGCTCAGGAAATCAAGATCAAAAAATGATTCAAAAGGATATTAAAATTCACCCGCGGTATAAAACAATTGTGGAACCTGATTGGGGTTGTTTGATAGTTGAAATTATCGATGAAAGTAGAAACTTTGCTAAAGTTATTTATGAGATATTTGGTTTAGAAGACGGAGAAAGTTTTGGTAGTGAATTTCCATCAGAAGTAGAACTTGGTGAACAGGAAAAGGTCTGGGTTTTAAAGCCCGGGTATTATAAAATAACCATAAATAATGAGCCATTCAATACTTACACCGATTTCACAACAGTTCTTATCGAAGAAGGTAGTGTTCAGAAAATGACAATTGTTATGGAAACTGATGAAGAAGGGAATCCAACCAATATGGCAGGAGCAGGAATTTTAGAAGATAGTTTCTTAGTAGCATCTTTGGAGCCACTCAAATTATCAAGTGCAATTCATATCAACGGTAATCTGAATAGTGACAATGCATTAAATAAAGATGAACCTAAAACAACCATAACTATGAATTCACAATTGGAAAATTATCTTATTTACGATAAAGCTCCTCTCTATTATAATATGAAAAGTGTTATTGATCTGGGTGTTTCAAAAACATGGGAAGAGCAAACAGATACAGATTTCAGGCTTGCTTCAGATGAATTTGATCTAAAAAATACAGGAATTTATTATTTTG
>JAVCCF010000181.1 GCA_030765625.1 Candidatus Tenebribacter burtonii | reverse complement strand
TAAATTCAGGCATTACAGCTACAAATGCGAAAAATACTGCGCCCGGTAGTGTAATTCTTGTAAGTACATTATTAATGTAATCCGATGTTTTCTTCCCTGGTTTACGACCCGGGATAAATCCACCGTATTTTTTCATATTCTCTGCCATCTCTATGGGATTTAAAACCATTGCTGTATAAAAATAAGCAAAGAAAACTATAAGACCTACATAAAGAACTGTATATAAAAATGCCCCAGGTGATAAATACCCAACGAGTGTATTCATAAAATCGCTATCTTTAAAGAAAGTAGCAATTGTACGAGGGAACATTAAAATTGAAGAAGCAAAAATAATTGGAATTACACCGGCAGTGTTCACCTTAAGTGGAATGTGTGTACTCTGACCGCCATAAACCTTTCTTCCAACAATTCTTTTTGCATATTGAACCGGTATTTTTCGCACACCTTCTGTTACCAAAACTACAGAAGCTGTTACTGCGACCATAACTAATAATACAGCTACAGCCATGAAAATACTCATTGCTCCTACTTTTACCATTTGGAACATTTGTGTAAAGCCAGCTGGATAACGAGCAATAATACCGGCAAAAATTATCAATGATATTCCATTACCGATGCCGTGTTCTGTGATCTGCTCACCAAGCCACATTATAAACATTACACCTGTAACCATTGTTACAACGCTTGTAAATATAAATAGAAATCCCGGATTTGGAACTGCACCTTCTACACCCGATTGCAGGAACATGCTGATACCCATTGCATTAAAAGCTGCAATAAATACCGTTCCATATCTAGTATATTGTGCTATTTTCTTTTGTCCTTCAGCTCCTTCTTTCTTCAATCTTTCAAATAATGGAATAACTCCACCTAAAAGTTGAATAACAATTGAAGTTGTAATATAGGGCATGATACCTAGTGCAAAAACCGATGCACGTCCAAGGTTACCACCAACAAAAAGGTCGAACATACCAAATAGGTTTCCACCTGATTTACTAGCACCACCAATGAACTGTGATAATACGTCTGAATTTATTCCAGGAATGGGAATATAACTTCCCATCCTATAGATCACCAAAATCAATGCTGTGAAGAGAATTTTCTTTTTGAGATCTGGTATTTTAAAAATATTAGTTATACTCTTCCACACTTTAAATAACCTCCGCAAATCCGCCTTGCTTTTCAATCAACTCTTTAGCAACTTTAGAAAAAGCATTAGCTTTAATTATTATCTTTCTGTCAAATATTTCAAATCCCTTTGCAAGAATTTTTACTGGAGCGATCTCTTTAGCCTTTGGTTTGCGGATCAAATTTAGTTCTTCAAGTAATGTAATATCAAATTCTGTTGCTTCTAATTCTTGAAGATCATTTAGATTAACAATCCTAAATTGTTTTTTAAATATATTGGTAAAACCTCTTTTAGGTAAACGACGCTGCAAAGGCATTTGACCACCCTCAAACCAAGCTGGAATATTTCCCCCGGAACGAGATTTTTGTCCTTTATGTCCCTTTCCGGCAGTTTTGCCGAAACCAGAACCATGACCTTTACCCAATCTTTTTTTACCTGTTTTTATATTAGGACGTTCGAGATTATGAAGTTTCATTATTTCTCCCCTTACTACTTCTTAGCTTCACTAGCTACTGTCTTTTTCGGTGTTGTTTTCTTTGGAGTTGCCTTCTTTGTTACAGTTTTCTTCGGTGCTGCTTTTTTCACAGTTGGCTTTTTTATAGTTTTCTTTTCAGTTATCTTTTTTTCAGCAGTTTTTTTAGTAGTTTCTTTTTTTACTGTTGTTTTCTTTGGTGTATCTTTTTTCACAACTGTTTTTTTCACAACTGGTTTCTTTGCAGCTTTTTTCTTTTCTTTGATCTCCTCAACTTTTACAAGATGAGCAACCTTGAAAATCATACCGCGAATAACCGGATTATCATCATGAATTTTTGTTCTACTGATCTTACCAAGACCGAGAGCAATAATAGTTCTTTTTTGATCTTTCTTTCTACCTATGACACTGCGAATCTGAGTTACTTTGAGTTTCATTTAGCTTCCTCCTCAGATTTTTTCAGTCCACTAATCTCTTCAATTGTTTTGCCGCGAAGTCTGGCAACTTGAGCAATAGTTCTCAGCTCTTTCAAGCCATTAACAGTTGCCTTAACAACATTGGCAGAAGTATTAGAACCCAAAGATTTTGTAAGAATGTCTTGAATTCCTGCAGCTTCCAGAATGGCTCGAGCTGGTCCACCAGCAATTATCCCTGTACCAGGAGATGCTGGTTTAAGCATTATCCTACTAGCTCCAAAGCGACCAATTATCTCATGAGGAATAGTTCCCTTAACGATTGGAACCGTAAACATTGTTTTTCCGGCTTTTCCTTTCGCTTTTTGAATAGCATTAACGATTTCGTTAGCTTTTCCTGTTCCTACGCCTACATTACCTTCTTTATCTCCCACAACAATAGTTGCGTTAAAACTAAAGTTTCTACCACCCTTCACAACCTTTGCAACACGATTAGTATCTACAATTTTTTCTACTGCGAATTCGGGTTCATTTGAACGAGGATTTCCTTTTCTTTTATCCAAAATTCCTCCTAAAATTCCAAACCAGCTTTACGAGCACCTGTGGCAAGAGCTTTCACTCTACCATGGAATAAATATCCCGCTCTATCGAAACATACTTTCTTGATCCCTTTCTTAAGAGCGATCTCGGCAAGTTTTTGTCCAACTTCAAAGCTTTGTTCTGTTTTCTTTTTTGATTTATCAACTTTCAGATTTTTCGAAATAGTAGAAAATGATACTAATGTTGTACCGGTTGTATCATCAATGATCTGAGCACTTATATTTTTAAGACTTCTGAAAACTGCCAGGCGCGGCATTTCAGGAGTTCCAAAGATCTTACCTCTAATGGCAAGTCTTCTTTTTGCACGAGCTTTGTATCTTTTATAGGAAACTGATTTCTTATCCATTATGTTCTCCCTATGCTGTTGCGGCAGTTTTGCCAGGTTTAATTCGTATGTATTCACCTTTGTAACGTATACCCTTACCCGTAGCATAGTTCAAAGGAGGTCTGCATTTCCTGATCTCAGCGGCAAATTTGCCTACATCTTCTTTACTGATTCCACTAACTTTTACTTTTGCCTGAACCCCAAGAGCACCTTGTTCTCTTCTTGGAACTAATTCAGCTTCCACTTTAAGGTTTTCAGGTATCTGTATAAGGATCTCGTGAGAAAAACCAACACTGAGCTTTAACCATGATCCTAATACTTCTGCAGAATATCCAGTTCCAATTATCTGTAATTCTTTTACATAACCTTCAGAAAGACCAATGATCATATTATTTACCAATGATCTTGTAAGTCCGTGGTAAGATTTTTGCTTTTTGGAATCATCTCTTCTTTCTAAAATCAATTTATTTTCTTCCTGTTTAATTGTGATTCCATCTTGAAATTTATAAGTGAGTTCACCATTATTGGAAGAAACAGTAATTATATTTTTATTAATTTCTACCTTTATACCTTCAGGTACTGGTACAGGAGTTTTCCCAATTCTAGACATAATATCCTCCCGTTACCATACTTTACAGATATACTCACCGCCGACTTTCATCTCGCGAGCATCTCTATCAGTAATAACGCCTTTATTTGTAGAAATAATAGCACAACCTGTGTTATTATAAACTGAAGGAATGTTCTTTGAATTAACATAAACACGTAATCCTGGTTTACTAATTCTAACTATTCCTTTCAATACAGCTTCACCAAGATTTGTATAGCGAAGGTTCACAAAAATCTTTTTTCTAAAAATTTTCTTTTCTGGTTCTCTTTCGAGAAGCTCATAGCTATTTACAAAATTCTCATTTGAGAGAATTTTTACAATTGCTTCACTTACATTACTATGATTAATAATGACCGTTTTATGGTCCGCCCGATATGCGTTCCTTATCATAGTAATAGCATCAGCGATCGGATCTGTACAACTCATTTTTTTCTCCTTAATCCCTTTTGATATTTTTTACC
>JAVCCF010000069.1 GCA_030765625.1 Candidatus Tenebribacter burtonii | reverse complement strand
AGGGCAGATGTACTGGTCCAATAATAGGGATAATCATCATCACCAGCTTCATTTATTATCTGAGTACAGGTAAACAAAGGATCAATCGCTGCTCTATCTAAGGCAGGATCAGAAGCTCCGGGTGCATAAGAATAATCAACAATACTTTGCAGTTCTTTCACATTTGGTAATCTCCAATCAGTAAAACCTGCATACTCAGAATTTTCTGCATAAGATAGTGCATTTTCCCAATCAATACCTTCAGTGTTATCTATTTGAGACCACATCAATCCAGTTGCATTATCTGTAATAGTGCCATCACTGTTATCAACGAATTCATTTGTACCATAAACATTCCCCCGAACAGCACGTACTTGTTTTGAGAATGGATCCGGAGGTCGATTTTCATCCCGGTTATTATCACTATTCATATTTCTCATTCCAGGAGAAGGTTCATTTTCATTTTGTTCAGGAGGAGGACCTTGTACACCTGGATAAGCTTTGATATGACCAGTTACATGGTTTACTCCGAAAACTGCATCTTCTCCACCTTCTACTGTAACACCAACATATTCATTTGATGACCAATATTGTTCATCTTTAGTGATTTGGCCTGTTGCTAATACGAAATAATTTATATCCAGATATGGCCAACCAATGCTGAAATCGCTGATCAAGAAAAGTTCTTTTAAGGAAGGTACACGCCAATCATTATATCCGGCAAGTTCTAGGTTTTCACAATATTCAACTGCATTTTGATAACTGAATCCGTCTGAATCTGGAATTTTCTGCCACATTAAACCAGTATTGGTATCTGTAACAGTTTCGTTATCATTATCAACAAACGAAAAATCTGCACCGGATAGATAGTTTGCATCCTGACCGAAGAAGGGTTCTCCCTTAACGGGAACATCAATAACTTCTCCATCGCTATTGTAACATTCTACCTGTCCAGTTTCAACCAGGGTATAATCATAACTTGTCCCTGGATCATTTCCATTGTTGTTATTAGATGTAGTTTCACTGCAAGCTGACAAGATAGACAGAAATGCTATTACAATTAATAATTTGCTGATACTTTTCATTTTACTTCTCCTGATCTTGTTTCATTTCTTTATTTCAAAAGCAGCATTTTGCTGAAATATGAATTTCCATTTGCACTAATACTGTAGAGATACATACCAGATGAAACTGGTTTATTTTTTTCGTCATTGCCATTCAATACAATTGAGCCCTGATTTGTAAGCTCAGAAAATCTTTTCACTTTCTCACCTTTAATATTATAGATAATGATTTCAATATTTTCCTTCGCATCACCGCTAATCTCAAAATTAATTGTAGTGGTAGGATTGAACGGATTGGGATAGTTACTCAGTTTTATCTGAACTGGAGTTAAATTTCCCATTTCATCATCATTCACACCGACAACAGGATCAAAATCTCTAACTAAGCGTACATAATTGAATATTCTGACAACATCACCCTGTGGTCCGTTTCCATATGGGAAATTTGCTGGATCTCCATCTTTTGGATCACTGCGCTGCGCTCCTGCACCATGAACATCTATTAAGGTATAATTTCCAGACATGGGAGGTTCTTCCATCCAGCCCAAAGCTCTGCCGAAGGAAACGTACGATGCAAAACCGCCATTATCGGAAGTCCAATTTTCATGTGTAGTACCGCTCCAGTAATATGGGTAATCTGTTTCTCCTCCTACATTGGTAATTTCTGTGCAGTTAAAGAGAGGATCAATAGCTGCTGAATTTAATGTGTCTGGAGCGCGCGTGTAATCTAAAATACTCTGCAGTTCTTTTACGTTTGGCAATCTCCAATCGCTGTAGCCAAGATAATTTTCGGTATTTTTCTGCTGAACCCAGGCTAGTGCTTCTTCCCAGTTCAGAGTTTCTTCGCTGTCATTTTGAGACCACATCAACGCGCTGGAGTTATCAGATATTGTTTCATTCCCATTATCATCAAAATCGTTAATTCCATAATTTTCATTACCACGAACATAATATACATAGAATTTTTTGTCTTCAGTTTGGCCAGGCATAGGTCCGGTTCCATAACCTTTAATACGACCATCGGCAAAATTAACGCCAAACATCATTTCTGGGTCCCCCACATAGAGTGTAGATGTTATCATCTGTGCATCAATCAAACGTTCACCTGCCAATGTATCACCATAGGCAAATTCGAAGTAATCGGTATCGATAAATGAAACTAAATCTTCAGCAGAACCTTCAAATCCGCTGGGATCAATACCGCTGAATAAAATGAGTGAGTATTGTTCTTTTATGGTAGGAATTCTCCAGTCGTTGTATCCGCCAATATTTACATTCGAGATACTGTTCATAGCTTCTTCATAAGACAATTTGTCGTCAACATCAATGTCTCCATCTCCATCGGTATCGCAGGTTTTGCTCCACATCAATCCGGTTACAGTGTCAGTGATGGTGTCATCTCCGTTATTGGTATAATTCGGTTGATTTCCGTTGAATTGAGCATCTTGACCAAAAAATGGATCGGTCTGTCCAGGTGCGAATATTTCGATTTGGTTGTCGAAATATTTTACCTGTCCGGTATCAACAACCTCGTAATCCAAAGCATTGATAATCGAAATGGGTAAGATAAACAATAGAATAATCATTCTAAAGTTCGTCAATTTCCCTTTTCTCAGCAATTTTTGTTTTCTCATGAACTTCTCCTATTTTAATTCTTTTCTTTTACAGACACATATACAGACACAGAGAGTTGAGGAACACTGCGAAAAATAAACAAATAGTTGACAGCGCAACCATTTAGAAATTAGTTGCGTCATCAACTAAAAAGAAGGATGAAATGGATTTAAAAGAGAAAAGATCGCTAGGTTTTTACTTGAACTTTATAGTCAGACAAGCACATCGCTATTTCGAGCAAAAATTTCACCCTTTTGGTTTACCGCGTGGTTCTACGTATATTTTACGAAAGTTATACAAAAAAGATGGACTTCATCAAAATGATTTATGTAATTTTCTGCATTTAGATAAAGCAAATATAACCAGAACTATTGCGAAACTTCTGGAAATGGATTATGTTCGCAGGGAAAAAGATGAAATCGACAGCAGAGCAAACAGAATCTTTCTTACTAAAAAAGCCAGAGATTTTAAGACGGAGTTTGATGCAATTTTCCGCAGCTGGAATGATATACTAACAACAGGTTTGAATAAAAAAGAAAAAAATCAGTTGAAAGAAACTCTGATCTTAATGTGCGAAAATACTCAGAATTATTTTGAAAACTTAGGAAAAAATTAATGCAGAATAATAATATATTAGCCGATAATAACATTAAAAAATTACTTCTGAAGCTATCACTTCCTGCCACAGCGGGTATGATAGTGATGGCACTTTACAATGTAGTAGATACAATCTTCGTTGGTCGAGGAGTAGGAGCCTTGGGAATTGCCGGGCTTTCTATTGTTTTTCCCATCCAGATGATAGTGATGGCATTTGGACAACTGTTGGGAATGGGTGGAGCCTCAGTAGTATCACGTAGTTTAGGAGAAGGAAACATCCACAAGGCAAACAGTGTGGTAGGAACGATATTCAGTTCAACCGCGATCTTTTCAGTAATTATAACTATTGGATTCCTGGTTTTTAAAGAACAACTATTGATGCTATTTGGGGCATCGGAAGGCATCTATCCCTATGCCAAAGATTATTATGAGATAATTGTATTTGCTTCAATTTTATTTATAACAGCAATGAGTACAAACAGCTTGGTAAGAGCAGAAGGTCATGCCAAAGTTGCCATGAATACAATGATCATCGGAGCTGTATTAAATATCATTTTAGATCCGATCTTTATTTTTACATTTAATATGGGTGTACGCGGAGCTGCCTGGGCTACAGTTATTTCCCAGTTTATTGCTGTTGTTTACATTATTAGATTTATTAATAGCGGGAAAAGTATTCTTAAAATAAAAATAGAACATCTTAAAGTAAAGCTCCCGATTTTAAAAGAGATTTTTGCTATTGGGATTTCTTCTTTCATGCGAAATGTAGCCGGGAGTTTGGTCTTTGCTTTGTTCAATAGAGCATTAGGAGCTAACGGTGGTGATCTGGCGATTGCTGCTTATGGAATCGTACAGCGTTTTCTGCGTTTATTGGTAATGCCTACTATAGGTATTGCCCAGGGTATGCAGCCGATCGCAGGTTATAATTACGGTGCGGGACGTTTTGATAAAGTTAGAGAAGTAAACAAAATTGCTATTATCTGGGCTACTTGTGTTGCTTCATTCGGGTTCTTTATAGCACAACTTTTCCCCAGCCAGATGATGATAATCTTTACCGATGATCCTGAACTTATCGCGATGGGTGCAAATGCTATGCGTTTGATGATGCTTCTTATTCCTGTAGTTGGATTTCATATTGTGGGAACAACCATTTTCCAGGCTTTGGGAAAAGCATTACCATCATTCATTTTGTCGATGAGCCGGGAAATTCTTTTCCTGATACCACTTATTCTGGTATTACCAAAATTCTGGGGATTAAACGGGATTTGGCTGACTATGCCGATTTCGGATATTCTATCGTTTATTCTTACAGCAATTTTGTTCTATAATCTGGTAAAGCATTTGAAAAAACCTAAAGAACTAATTTTGCAAACAGGATCGACTATAAATTAATTATTATATTCTTATCCAAATGTAAATTGGATTCTTTTATTTGTTGCAATTATCTACTTCACTTTCTCCAATGCAATCGTAATTATTTTTACCTTTTTTCTCTTCATTCTGCTTCCTCAACTAAGTTATTTATAAGGATAACTTCTTTTGTCAATTAACATTATGTGTCTTCGCAGACACAGTAAATTTAACACTCCCAAAACATTATCCTTAGATAACATATGTAAATACAATTAAGTGTAATTATTACATGATTTTCTTCAAATATCTGCCAGTATATTTTCTTGACATTAATATCCAAAATAAATTATGCACTGTCTAGTTTATAAAATATTAAAAGAGAGTAAAATGCCCATTAAAATAGGAATCAATGGATTCGGTAGAATCGGCAAGATGGTATTTCGTCTTGCAATCCAAGACCCCGAAATTGAAATCGTTCAAGTAAATGATAAAATGGATATAGAATTACTGCATCATTTGATAAAATATGATAGTGTTCATGGCAGGTTCTTTACAGATGTTAAAATTGAAAATGACAGCATAATTATACATGACAGGAAAATTCTGGTCACTCATAATAGCCAGCCCGATGAAATTCCATGGGAGAGAAGTGAAGTTGAACTCGTTATTGAATCGAGTGGAATTTTTAAAACAAGAAAGCTAATGGAAGGCCATCTGAAACGAGGAGTTCAAAAAGTAATTT
>JAVCCF010000048.1 GCA_030765625.1 Candidatus Tenebribacter burtonii | reverse complement strand
GAACATTTCCAATCCCAGTTTAGTAAACGATATCCCGCCTAGTATCAGAATGAGGATCGTCAGCATAAGTATTGTAATTCTTCTATTTACCGAGAATTCTGGTAATTTCATAATTTACTCCATTTATTTTATTAGCAACGAACAAAACTAACCACAGAGAACACGAAGAACACAGAGAGAAAGATTAAATGTATAAAGCATTCAAATTTCAATTCTTCATTGGTATTATTTTTCACATTTCGTAATTTATCTTTCAATTCCTAATCCCTAATTCCTAATTTCTACTTTATCACCTGATCCCAGGCCTGTACTTCCAGAAATAATTATCACTTCACCTTCTGAAATTCCACTAACTATCTCTATCTCTTCTTCATTTCCAATACCCAAAATCACATTACGTCTCTCTGCTATTCCGTTTTCAACAACAAAAATATAATTTGATTCTACTACACTTTTTTGAGGAACAATAATAGCATCAAGAGAAGATTGAGTAACTATTGAGATCCGCGCAAATTGGTTATGTTTCAACAAATTAGAGTTAGTCTTTATTGATATTTCAATGGGGAAAGTTCCCGACATCATTTCTGCTTCGAATGATACATAGGAAATCAAGCCTTTCATTTTTGCTTCAGAATTATCAACTGAAATAATGGCTTTCTGTCCTTTTTTAACTTTATTAATATCTTTATCAGAGACTTGCAATTTAGCTATGAATTTCTCGGAATTTACAATACGTACCAGAAAAGGATCCATCATTGAATCAAATTTTTCTCCTTCCTTTTTGTAGATATATGTAACTATCCCTGAGATTGGAGCCTTCATTTCAATATTATCCAGCATGAATTCATAAGTAGATTTTACTACGCTGTATCTAGCTTCTACTTCATCGAAAGTCTGTTTATCAATGGCATCACTTTTTAGAAGTTCTTGCATTCGTAAATAATTCTTCTTTGCAGTTTTATATTGTATTCTTGTTTGTTCCAATTGCGTTTCATCCAATTTTACCAATAAATCTCCAACCTTTACATGATCACCTTCTTTTACAAACAGCTTCTCTATTTTACCTGACATTGAAGGACTGGCATTGGCAACAGTTTCTGCTTCAACTTTTCCTGAATATTTTAAATAATCGTCGATCTCACCCCTTCTTGCAGTTATAGTTTTCACGTTACGTTTGCCCGAAAATCCATTATCTTTCTTAACTACTTTTTTATCCTGGCATCCAACTAAAATTAATAAAACCAGTGATATAAGTATAAATATCTTTCTGTACATTATTCCTCCATCTCGCCTTTATATTTTTTCATTTCAAATTTTGTGAGAATATAATCATAATAAGATGAAATAAGATTCATCTCGCTGCCAAACAGCATTGTCTCTGCATCCAAAAGTTCACTGTTTGTAACCATTCCCTGCTCATATAACTGATTTATTATCTTATGATTCTCTTCTGCAAGCTCTAAGGCTAACTTTCTATCTTGAACAATCCTTGCATTTGTGATCAATTTATTGTAAACATTCTCGGCAGCTGTTAGATAGTTTTCTTTGGCATATTCTGTTTGCTTTTTAGTTTTCATGAGATCATATTTTGCCTGCTTAACTTTAGAAAAATTGGAACCTCCGGTAAATAGTGGCATCGAAACAGCAGCAACCAGATTCCAGTTATCATCTCCTGAAAAATCAAATTCATCATCACTCTCAAACTGATAATCAAACTGTAAATTTACTGATGGGAGAAAATTCCCTTTTGCCATACAATAGCTCTTCTTCATCATTTTGTTAGCCAGATCTATGCTACTTAAAGTTGGACTGTTGATCTCTACTTTTTTTAGGAACTCCTGCTTTAATTCATTGATCTTATTCTCATTTAAAGCTGCATAATTATCAATTTCTATGTTATATTTTTCCAATTTTATCTTAGCTGGAATTTTATCCTCAACTCCAATCAAGCTTCTCCAGAAAGACAATAACTCGGTAAGTCCGCTTTCAACTTTATAATTAGATGTTTTATCGTTATTCAGTTTTACCTTCCATTGCAGAACATCAGAATTTTTGGCAGTTCCAACTTCATAATTCTTCTCAACTTTTCCCAAGTGTGAAATACTGGATAATAAACTTTTTTGAGTAAGCTCTTGAATATCTTTCAACTTCAAATAACCAAAATATGTGGAAGCTACAGCATAAGACGTATCAAGCTCTTTATTCTCTAAAGCTATTTCTACTTGCTGTTTAGCTAAGCTTGCCAATTGATATCCCAGTATCACCTTACCACCATTGAAGATCGGCTGCTGAATTGTTATATTGTTTGAATAAGTAGTTCTATAAATTGGAAACATCGCTGGAAATTCTAATCCGAGCCCAGGGATTTGTATTGGGGCATTTGCCATTTCAAATGAATCATCATCGATTCTTACAATAGCAGAATTGAAATAAGCTCTCGGCAGAAAATTTGAGAAAGCATCAAATTTTCCCCAATTTGCTGATCTTAAGGAATATCCTGCCGCCTGGATCTCCTTATTATTCTCTTGAGCCAGTTTTATACTTTCCTCAAGGCCTATCTCCGTTGCACAAAGTACGGTAAGTAACAATGATACAACTATAAGTAAGACTAATTTTTTCATATTATACCTCATTTTATCTTAATTCATTTTTTCTGTCGATATACCTGTCCATAAAGTTTTAAAAAGTTTATTTCCTACAATTTCTAAATCTATCTCTTTACTCAAAATATGATATACTATAGTTCCTTCTGCTATAGCTGTAATCATAAATCCTAGAAAAGAACAGTCAAGTTCAGGCTTAATGATCCCATCTTCCTGAGCAATTTTCAACAGCTCAGTGAATCGTTTCATAATTGATTCATTAGTAGTATTATGTTTTCCCTTGATCTCGGGAAACTTAGAAAAACCTTCCATCATCAGTTTATAAAAATCATCAATATTTGCTTCTTCCGTCCCGGTAAGGTGACCTACAAATTCATGGATCATTGCCAGTGAACCCAGGTATGTTTGCAGGATCTCCTTAATATCTATAGAATCAGAATATGTCTCCAGCTTCCACTTTTCATATTCTTCGAACATATAATCTATACATTGCAAGAACAGGTCTTTTTTATTCTTAAAATGATAATAGATAGCACCTTTAGAAAGTTGTGCCTCCACAACCACATCACTCATTGAAGAGGCAGCATAACCTTTGATCATGAATATCTTCAAAGCTGCTTTAATGATCTTCTCTTTACCAGACAAGAAACCTCCTTTTAGTCGTATTCTTATATAAAACCGACCGTTCGGTACATATAAAATTTATTTAGTGATTTCTGTCAATTTTTTTTTGGAGATGTAAATAAATATAACACTTTGCGAAGGTGTTATAACTTATTACTTTTTTTTGACCTTCACAAAATTAATGTTAGCTACTTTTGTCACCTTTCGCAAGGTTTACAACCATTGTGAAGGTAACACATTATTGAAGACATTGCTCTTAACTCCACTGTAGCTTCGCTCCTGTGAAGTCAAGTCCAACCATTGCAAAGGTAACGTATGAATTTTATTTCAATATTTCTCTTAATTGCTTCTCATCTAATTTTTCTACAATTTTATCAATTAATTTTATTAGTTCGTCAAAATCATCCATTGAAGAAATACAGTTATGGCTATGAGCATAACGAACAGGTACTCCAAGTACGATAGTAGGAATTCCCTGGTTTGCAACATGAAATTGTCTGCCATCAGTTCCACCTCCTTTACGTACAGTTAGTTGGATCTTAATATTATTGGCTTTTGCACATTCAATTATAAAATCCTTTAATTCACTTTTTACAATCATTGTAGGATCAAACAGGCGAACATGAGCACCTTTGCCAACTCCGGTTTGTGATGAATATGGAATTCCTGGAATATCATCTGCCGGAGCACCTTCCAAAACTATGCAAATATCGGCATCAGTATAATTTGCAATCGTACTTGCTCCACGAGTTCCAACTTCCTCCTGAACACTACCTACACAATAAACGGTGTTCGGATGCTCTTTTTCTGCCAGTATCTTCCCTATCTCAATAACAGCTGCAATTCCTGCTCTATCATCAAATGCCTTGGAAAACATACGTCTATTCTTTTTGCTATAATGGAAATTAGTTACCGGAACGATCTGGTCACCGAGTTGAATTCCAAAATTATTTTCAATATCTTCTTTGGAAGTTGCACCAATATCTACGAACATATTGTTAATTTCAGGTTTAATATCTTGTCTGTTTTTTAGGAAATGAACAGGAACAGCACCAATGATCCCTGGATATTTTTCGCCTTTAGAATTGATAACCTCTACTGGAGAAGAGAGAAGAGTATTAGGGTTCCAACCACCAATATTTTGAAGTTTGAGAAATCCTGAACTTACTATATCTGCAACTATAAAGCCAATCTCATCCATGTGTGCTACAAACATTACCTTGGGTTTAGCACTACTGCCTTTGTATTCAAATATACAAGAGCCCATATTATCTTTGTTGAGAGAAGTATAATACTTCAATTCATTTTTCATGATTTCAGAAATTTTATTTTCACTTCCGGAAATCCCTGATTCTAAAGTAAGTTTTTTAAGAAGTTCTATTCTATCCATTTTCTACCTCTTTTTTTTCTGCATAATACATATTGTCTTTGCGAAGTATCTCACAGATGAATTCTGCTGAAGCAATCCATATTTCTAACCATTTAATATATGAAGAGATTGCTTCGTCGGTAACAGTAAGAAGCCAACTCGCAAAGACGAAAATTTTCATTTTCATGATAAAACACTCTATTATGCAGAATGATTTTTTATTGAATTGATTGATTTTATCACATCAGCAAACGTCAAGCGGAAATTTGGATATTTAACCAAATAAAAAACCTTCCAAGCTACAAAAACCTGGAAGGTCTAATGTAAAATATTTACGACTTATACTTTTTCTACATGTTTTACATTACGTTTGGTAGTTATCAAGTACATTGCAGGAATCACATAAAGCGTCATAATAGTTGATACAATAATTCCACCAATACTAACGATACCAAGCGGTTGACGCATCTCAGCACCAGCTTCTCCGATCCCAAGAGCCATCGGCAACATTCCGAATATTATTGCAACAGCACTCATTAGAATTGGTTTCAGTTTGGTGGCGCTTGCTTCCAGCAGAGCTTCGCTGGTGGAAGTTCCCTGGTTACGCAATTGCTGTGTGTAATCCATGATCAGAATTGCCGCATTCACCACAATTCCCAGTAACATGATAATTCCCATCATCACAATCATACCAAGATTAAGATGCGTCAAATAGAGACTGATAACCACTCCAATCAAAGCCAGGGGTATCGTCACGAGTATGAGCAACGGTTTGGTAAAGCTTTCAAGAATAGCTGCCAGTAACATGTAGGTGAGCAGAATTGCTATCATAAATGCTTTCAACATATCGCGAACATTTTCTTCCATCATTTCGCTCATACCACCCCACATAAATTCATATCCTTCGGGCAGATTAGTCTGTTTCTGAATCTCTTTCAATTCGTTCACTATGTTACCCAACACGACTCCGGTTGCCAGGTCGCCTGTAAACTGAGCAGATTTGATCTTGTCCCGATGCACGATCTTAGTAGCGCCACTGGTAAATTGCACATCGGCAAGCTGAGAAATCCGGAAAACACCATGAGAAGTGATCACTGGAATGTTTTTGATCTCATCAGGTGAATCGACGTCTTCCTTTCGCAAAGAAATGACCACATCATAGTCTTCACCGCCTTCATTATAGGCGGTTGCTGTAATTCCGGTTACAGCGCTACGCATAGCCAATGCCAGATCGTAGCTGGTGAGACCGACAGCTACCAGTTTATCACGATCAGGTATAAACGTTATTTCCGGTTTACCGAATTTCAGATTGCTGTCGAAATTGATCAATCCTTTCACTGATTTAGCATCTTCCAGAAATTGGTCTGTGTACTGGATCAGTGTTTCCATTTCAGGTCCCTGTAAATAAAATTCGACCTGAGACTGACCAGTGTTCCCACCCATAGAGGTGGTAGATGAAACTTTGATTTTCGCATTTGGCAAGATGGATAGTTCTTTGATCAATTTACCCACCAACTGATCTGTAGAGATAGAACGATCTTCCAGATCAACCAGTGTAACAGTCATGGAAGCAATATTCACACCTTCATCCGTATTACCCTGAGTTCCCAGTGAAACAAGTATTTGTTTAACTTCATCATGTTGAATTACAATATTTTCGATTTGACTATACATGTCGGCAGTCTGTTCCAGATTATAGCCTACCGGCATATCTAAGTTGATAGAAATCATACCCTCATCGGAACTGGGAAAGAGTTCAAATCCTAATTGTTTTCCTATTGTTCCCATCGTTACAAAGAATAGAGCGAAAGCAATTATGGTGATGCCAAACGCTCTTCCTTTGGAATGCAGAATGTATGAAAGTCCGTTGCGGTAATGTTTTTCCCAAAGATAGAACATTTTTTCAAGAGCTTCCCCGATCTTGTTTTTCTTCTTCTTTTCGGGAATGATCAGCGATGCCAGCATCGGGGTGAGCGTGAAAGAAATGATCAGTGAGAAAATAGTGGCAAAAGTAACGGTGAGAGCGAATTCTCTAATAAACTGTCCAATTATGGTATTCATCATTGCCAGCGGCACAAATACCACGATATTGGTAAGCGTGGAAGCCAGCACCGCCACAGTGACCTCAGTCGTACCGCGATCGGCAGCCACGCTCCTGTTATGCCCCATTTCCTTATGCCGGAAAATATTTTCCAGCACCACCACTGAGTTCGTCACCAAAATCCCCACCGAAGTCGAGAGCCCCATCAATGAAAGAATATTCAGGCTGAATCCAGCCCACTGCATCAACATGAAAGTGGAAATTATAGAGGTTGGCATAGCAATAGCCACGATCAGCGTGGAACGAAAATCATGTAGGAAAAACAACAAAACCAGACCGGTGAAGAAGATACCCAGAAAAACATTATTCAGGGTATCGGAAACCGAGTTTTTGATATACTCTGATCTATCACTGACGACAGAAAGCTCTGTTCCAGCCGGTAAAGATTTCTTCAACTTGGCAATTTCCTTTTGAACTGCTTCCGACACACTGACGGGATTACCATCCGATGTCTTCACGATGGAAAGCTGCACCACGTTTTCTTTACGAAGTTTATTGATATTATTGTAGAAGGTCGATCGTTTGCGCACTTCTTGTCCACTGTCTTCCACTTCTGCAATCTGACGCAATTTTTTTATACCGAAGGCAGTAGGAATATCCAAATTTTCCAATTCTTTCAGCGAAGTGAATTTCCCTGCCATACGCACAGAATATTCCTGATCTTTTTGCTGGAACTGACCACCCGGCATATCCATATTGTGGGCAGCCAAAATTGCAGCCAATTGAGGAATGGAAATCATATTCTGATAGACGACTTTTTTATCCAGCTTCACATGGATCTCGCGTTCCTGACCACCGATTATTTCCACCTGAGCCACACCTTCGATCTGGGAAAGCCTGTCTTTTACCTGCTTGTCGGCAATTTCATAGAGCTGGCGTCCATCGAGATTTCCGGTGAGAATGATATCCATGATGGGAAAAGCCGTAATATCGACTTTATCCACGCTGG
>JAVCCF010000170.1 GCA_030765625.1 Candidatus Tenebribacter burtonii | reverse complement strand
CAAAATACTTAAGTTTTCCTTTTTCAAAATATATCTGCTGACTATCTGTATCGGTAAAACGGACATCGGCATAGGTTATATTCTGTGCGTTTAATTTATTGATTATATCATAAACTAATTTTTTCATAATGTCTCCTACACAGTTCTCGTTGATGAGCTGATCTTAAAACCATTTACTTTCACATGTGGCATTCTGACACTATAAATCCCAAACTCTCCATAATTGCTGGAATATGGAATTGTATATGATTTATTCTCGATTTCCGTTATACCTTCAATAATATCGGAAATATTTTCTGTAAAACGTAGATTATTAACAACTTTTGTGATCCTTCCATCTTCAATCAGAAATGTTCCATCACGAGTTAAACCAGTAATAGAAGTCTCTTTTGGATTGATAAAATTCATATAATGCAAACTGGAAATATAGAGTCCTCTTTTAACTGAACCGATCATTTCATCCAGGGTTTTATCACCAGTGTCCATAACAAGAGCGCCACCGTTTGCGCCGTTTGTTTCCATCTTCAACTTACGACCATAATAATTATCGACAAAGAAATTTTTGAACACACCTTTCTCGATAATCGGTAATTTCTTGTAAACATGTCCATCACCGTTATAATCAAAATTTATCAGTTCAGGATGTTGAGGATCATCTGTGATCGTAATATTTTCCGGGAAAACCTGCGAATTAAGTTTTCCTTCAAAATAACTTTGTTTGGAATCCAAACTACTCAAATTGATACTGCTTTCCAGATACATAAAATATTCACCAATACAACGTGGTGCAAGCACAACTTCATATTCTCCTGCATCAACATCAACAACCTCAGCAGTTGCAGCTTTTGCTTTCTTTGTTAAATTGGAAATGAATTCTTCTTCATTAAAGCTTTCAAATCTCTCACCACCGTAAGCTTCCAAAACCGTGACTTCATTCTTCTGATTCACAGCTTTACATTCCAGATAAATGGGAGAACTTATCTCTCGTTTATCCAAACCGTTGCTGTTAATAATATAAAGAGTTCGGTAATTGCAAATGAATGTTCCATAGATTTTGAAATCGTAAGATTCAACAGCTTTTGAGAATTTTTCCAAAATATCAATTTTCTTTTCCAGAGATACTTTTTCAATGTTGTTTGTTTTTTCTTTTTCTGCTGATTTGCTCAGATCATCTTCCAGATCCACAAAATCGGGATCTTCGGGTAATTGATCAATTAAGTCCAGTACATCATCAATTTTACTTTGAAGAATCTCCTTGGTAGAATCTTTTAACGAAAAGCTATATGATTTCTTTCCTTTGTAGATCGTTGTTGAAAGGGATATTGATGTTTTGGAAATGTTATAATTGATCTGACTCTGATAAAATCGCAAGAAATCCGTTTCCCAGATTTTGTAGTGAAAATTGAGTTTCAGTTGGGGGTATTTCTCACAGATCTTACTTAGTTCTTTTTGAAATTCCATACTTCCTCCTGTATATTATTTTTCATACGACAACTGGAAGTTAATGATAATTTTTGTAAATAAAAAGATGTTAATCATACTTTTTCATTGACTTATAATCTTTTATATTTAGTTTACCTATAGTCAACTAAGCAAGAGAAAATACAAAAAACTTGAGTGAGTGATTACATAAATTGGAGGAATTATTTTGAAGAAAACTATTTTTATTGCATTTATCATGTTTATAATATCATCTGTTTTTTGTTGGAACAGTGTTGGTTTCAAAATTAATGATTACGATCTAATTAAGAAATATCAACTCCCAGCCTGGGGATATTCACTTGGAGATATTGATTTTTCTGGTAGGGGTTATTATCATAGAAGTGATACAGATTATAAACGAGTATCTGAAGATTACAGTGTCAGTCTTTCACCAGGTTTTCTACGAAGCTTTGAATCAGAAAAGATAAAGTACTTACTCAATGCAGGTATTAATACTTATATGGAATATTCGGAATATCAAAATGAAGAAGATGAATATAATTATATAAGGAGAATTTATAATCTTCTTCCTAGAATAAATGGAAATTGTAATTATTACATAAAATATAATCTTTTCATGAACTTTTCTTTAGATTCACGATTTAATTACTATGAAGTAAACGATTCTCAAGATTCTCAAGATCGAATTGATCGTCAAATTAACACTACTTCATTTTGGGGAATTGGAATTGGTAAAATACGAGAAGTAAGTCCGATTTTTAGGGCACTAAGATTGCGGGAAAGAGTGGAAGCCTTAAATAGGCAAATGACACTTACAGAAAGTCAAATAACAAAACTTGCAGATAAATTTGCACTCTATCCACAATATGCAAATATATATGATCGATATGAAAAGTATTTCTGGAAAGAAATATCTCCGATCCTGGGAAGTGATTTTGAAAATCTTAGTCTCTCCGAAAATTTATATCTTACAGAAGTTATGCAAGAATATATCAAACGTTATCAAGGTAATGAAATTCTATTTGGTGTTAATTTCTGGCAAGATTATGAAATTGACCGAACTGATGATAAAATAAGAAAGCTTTATCTTGGACCAAGTATAATTTTAAATTATTATAATAACATCAATCTTAAATACCAATTCGGATTATTCTCAGAAGTATCCTACCTAAAATATTTGACTGATGACTCAAACGAAGATTCAAAGTTCATTTTTGATGTCACTAATAGTCATCTTTTTGATATAACAGATCGCATCAGATGGGATTCGCGTATAGGACTGGAATACAATTATATTTGGTATGAGAATATAGATGGTTATACAATAAGAGCTACATTAACATCCATAGTTGACTTTTTTATTGAAAATAATTTATCATTATATTGCCAGTTGAAATCTGAGTTAACCCATGTAGATAAGGATTTATACGAAAATAATACTTATGATGATTATTACTCCGATTTGAAACGGGATGAAAGGATGAGTATTTACTTCGGTGGCAGGTATTATTTCGGAAGTATGTTTTAATAATTATTATTTAATCAGGAGGTTATGATGAAGAAATTAATTACCTTTTTATTTATCATTTTTATAGGAATCTTGTTTGCAAATCCGATAATTCCTGTTTGCATAAGTGAGTTATCTTTTGAAGATGATAACTGGACACTTGAAATATATGACTATTATCAAGTTTATGAAATATATAATCTTGACGGTTGTTATTTGGCTACTTCTACAGATACTGCACATTTCAATTATGGTATTACATTTAATGAAAATGAAGTATTTGTTGTTGATGAGTTTGATTTGCAATCTTCTTTAATAATTAATTTATCTGATGACACAATAGTGTTTGGTGGAGTGGACATTTATTTTTATGATGAGATTTCTTGGGGAAATAATGTTAATCCTCCCTTTACTGGTCAATCCTTAGGGAGAATTGATCTAAATAGTGGACCTCCAATTGGGGGAGATTTTTTCTTATTGGCAACGGAAAATCAGCCGAGTATGGGTTCTGATCCGTTTTTTGTAAGCTCGTATGGAACATTTACCGGTTATGTTTATGACTCTTTGATGAATCCTGTAGAAAATGTTCAACTCGAATATTGCCCTGGTTTGGGTTATGGATCACCGGAAATAACAACAGATGAAAATGGGTATTTCAATGCTGATCTACCTGGAATGAATTATGATTTTCATGTTCATTTACTATATTTAGCCACTATTGATGCAATTGTTACAATAGAACCTGATACCCAAAATTATTATGAATTTATCTTTGAAAATTATGTAAGTTCTGATGATATAGAAATTGAATTTCCTCCATTAAATTACAATCTCACAAATTATCCCAATCCTTTCAATCCTTCTACGACAATCAGTTTTAATTTAACCACCGAGATCACGGAGGACATGAAGATTCAGATTTTTAATTCTAAAGGACAGAATATTAACCAATTTTCAATATTCAATGATCAATCTTCAATTACTTGGGATGGAACAAATTCAATTGGTAAATCCTGCCCTTCCGGTGTTTATTTCTACAAACTTGTTTCTCATGGCAAAGAGCTGGCAGTGAATAAAATGCTGCTACTTAAATAATAACCTTCGGAATGATTGTAGGACTTCTTACTTTTTTTTGACCTTCCGAATGGTTAAAAGTTTAGGAACATTTAACACTATGGTAAATATTTGAAACCTCTATTCATATTTCTTTTATTATTTTCTTTCAAATTGATTCAAGCTCAAGATCTGCAATTTTATCAAGAAGACCTGGATTTCAAAATTGAAAAAAATTACTTCTATGTGGATGGATTGTATTATTTTAGAAATACAAGCAATAAAGAGATAAATCGATGTCTTTTCTATCCCTTTTTCCAAGATGAGGCTTATGGCAAAGTTGATTCGATCTTTGTGATCAATACACAGGATCCCATGCAGGAAACAAACTTGCGAAATAGTTTAAAAGGTTCATCTTTCACCATTCACATTGATCCTGATTCCATTGCAATTTACCGGATAGGCTACAAACAAGAATTGAAAGAATCTAAAGCAGAATACATTCTAACAACAACACAAACTTGGGGAATCCCTTTTGAACAGGTGAATTATACTCTTGAGTTTCCTAAAGAATTTTCGCTTGACTCACTTTCCTATATGCCGGATAGTTTACGAGAAGAAAGTAATAAATATTTCTTTTTCTGGTATAAAGAAAATTTTATGCCTGATAAGAATTTTGAAATAAATTATAAGAAACGGGAGGAAAATCTGAATGGAAGAGAATAATGAAATCTTTGAAGTTAATATGAAAGAAAAAAGAGAAATGGAAAAATTAGAAAAAATTGGTTGGGGTTTATTTCTTGTTATGCTTGGCTCAATCTGGCTTTTCCCGGATTCTATAGTACCGGAAGGCACATTTATGTTTGGTGTAGGAGTTATCCTGCTTGGCTTAAATCTTGTAAAATATACAAAAGGATATCGAGTAAACGGATTCACAATATTCTTGGGAATCGTAGCTTTGATAGCCGGTTTATCCAGTCTTTTAGGACGTTCCATTGATATTTTCCCGCTTATTCTTATTCTATGGGGAATTAGCATTATATTCGGATTTGGAAGAAAGAAAAGAAAAAAAGATTTATTATGATTAAGAAAGTACTGGTACCTATCTCAGATGGTATTGAAGAATTAGAAGCTATTGGAATCATTGATACTTTGCGTCGTGCAAACGCAGAAGTTACTGTAGCTTCTGTAAATAACTTACAGATAACCGATTCTTATGGAACAAAAATTATTGCCGATAAGCTTATTGAAGAATGTTCAAATAAACAATATGATTTGATAGTCTTACCTGGCGGTCTTCCAGGTGCAGAACATCTTCGAGATTCCCAAATTCTCACAGACCTTATTAAAAAACAAGCTGCAGAAGGAAAATATTATGCCGCTATCTGTGCTTCACCAGTTGTTATTTTGCAGTTTCACGGATTATTAGATGGAAAAAAAGCAACCGTTAATCCTGCTCTTGCTGATGAACTCATTAATAAAGATGAAATCAATAAACGTGTAGTTGTAGATGGCAACTGCATTACAAGTAGAGCTGGAGGTACAGTACTAGAGTTTGCTATTAAACTTATAGAATTGCTATATGATAACAACAAAGCAGAAAAGATAAAATCTGTTCTGCTTTCTCAAAAATAGAGAAAAGATAAAACTATTGACATTAGAATCTTAGAAAAAAATATTGCACGGCAGTGGTATAATTAGTGTTTATTAAGTTAATATGAATCAGGAGATAGATGATGAAAAAAGGAATTCACCCGAAATATGAAAAGGTAACCGTAACATGTTCTTGCGGGAATACTTTCGAAACAAGATCAACAGATCCGACAATTAGTAAAGTTGATATCTGTTCAAATTGCCATCCCTTCTATACAGGGAAACAAAGAAGTAGAGCCAAAGAAGGACGTATAGAAAAATTTAACCAGAGATACAACATTAAAGAAAAAAAATAAAAATCTTGTTATAGCCGCACCACAACTCTGTTATTAAAATAGTTGTGGTGCATTTTTTTTAAGGACAAACAAATGAAAAGAAAACAAATTGGAGTTGGTGGACAGGCAGTTATTGAAGGTGTAATGATGCGCGGTCCGGAAAATCTAGCTACAGCTATTCGCCGGAAAGATAAGAGTATTGAAATTAAAAAAACCAGATTTATCAGTAAAACAAAATATAATAAATTTCTAGGATTCCCAATAATTCGAGGATTTGTATCTCTGATCGAAATGATGATAATAGGTATTAAAACTTTGAATTTCTCTGTATCCCGTGCTGAGTTGGATTGGGAAGATGAAAAACCAAAAAAGAACAAAAAAGAGAAATCTAAATTACGAATAAAATTTGAAGAAACTATAAGTTATGCTTTTGCTTTCGGTTTAGCTTTCCTGCTTTTTGCCTATTTGCCATATCAGATAGCCGAATGGATGAATTTAGCTAAAGAAAATGTCTATTTTAACTTATTTGCTGGATTTATCCGCATTATATTTTTCGTGCTTTACGTTTGGATAATTAGTAAAATGAAAGATGTAAATCGCATCTTTGAATATCACGGTGCTGAACATAAATCTGTATTTGCTTATGAAGCTAATAGTGATCTTGATGCGGACAACGTACAAAAATTTACAACGTTCCACCCACGCTGTGGAACCAGTTTTATTTTTTTTGTATTACTTATATCCATTCTGATCTTTTCTATTGTTGATACACTTGTAGCAAAATTCCTTTTAGGTGGTAATGCTCCGAATATCTTTCTGAGGTTAAGTTATCATTTTTTCTTCATGCCTTTCATTTCTGGAATTTCTTATGAAGTGCTCAAACTTTCCAGCAAGAATATCAAGCATCCACTAGTTAAACTGATGACTGCACCTGGGCTTGCCTTGCAAAGAATTACAACTCAACCACCAGATAATGAGCAAATAGAAGTTGCAGTTATCGCTATGAAATGCGCCCTGGAAATGGATCTTTCAGAATACAAAAATATTTCATTCATAGATGATGAATAAAAAAACAGTAAGTTAAAATTATGATACCAGAAGAAAAGATATTATCTCTTAAAAATGAATATGAGAACTTAAAAAAAGACATCTATGATCCTGCAAAGATGTCTGATCAGCGTTACTATAGTAAGATTTCAAAAAGATTTAAAGATCTGCAGGAAATATTAGATTTGTATGATGTACTGAAAGATCATGAGACAACTATAGCAGAAAATAAGGAGCTCATAAAATCTACAGAAGATAAAGAACTAATTGCCTTGGCAGAAGAAGAAATAATTGAGTTTAAAGAAGATCTTGAAAAAAAAATTATTGTATTAAGAGAACTTGTAGTTCCAAAAGATCCTAATGACGAAAAAGATGCGATCATTGAGATCCGTGCCGGAACCGGAGGTGAAGAAGCAGCATTATTTGTTGCAGATCTTTATAGAATGTACACTTATTTTGCTGATAAAAATAATTGGAAATTATCTGTTATGTCTTCCAATACAACTGGTGTAGGTGGATTAAAAGAAGTAATTTTTTCTCTTTCCGGAGATAACGTTTACGGAACTATGAGATTTGAAAGCGGTGTTCATCGTGTGCAAAGAGTTCCTGAAACCGAATCTCAAGGAAGAGTTCATACTTCTGCAATTTCAGTAGCTGTTCTGCCGGAAGCTGATGAGATTGATGTAGAAATTAATCCGGCTGACCTAAAAATAGATGTTTACAGATCATCAGGACATGGTGGACAAAGTGTAAATACAACTGATTCCGCTGTACGAATCACTCATATACCAACCGGACTTGTTGTAACTTGCCAGGATGAGAAATCTCAACTTAAAAACAAGAACAAAGCCTTCAAGGTACTTCGCTCAAGATTGTATGATCTGGAACTGGCAAAACATGAAGCTGAGATCTCTGCTAAACGTAAATCGCAAGTTGGATCAGGTGATAGAAGTGCAAAAATACGAACATACAATTTCCCGCAATCCAGAGTTACTGACCATAGAATAAGTTTGACATCATTCAGATTAAACGACATTTTGCTCGGTGAGTTGGATGAATTTATTGATGCTCTAAAATTAGCTTATAGGAATGAAAAAGTAGAAAATTAATAATGTGGATCATATCACTTTTAATCATAGTTATTTTTTTTATCTTATCCGGTTTTTTCTCAGGTATAGAAACTGGACTCATCTCACTTGACAGATTAAAATTAGAGCAAGAAGCAAAAAGCAGCAAAAAAAAGACACAAATTCTCACTTTCCTTGAAAAACCTGATCAAATATTCGGAACAACTTTATTCGGAACGAACATCTCACTTGTTGTTGTATCTTCGCTTTCAATATTCTTGATAAATATTTTAAATAAAAGATCTATGATCAATATTTCTGAACATACTGCAACTCTTCTTATTGCCGGATTTATACTTATCTTTGCAGAGATAATACCAAAGGCACTTTATAGAGATTTTCCTAATAAATTTGTAACCAGGGGATTCCCAATTCTCAGATTTTTCAGTTTCCTGTTCACCCCTTTTGTTAAATTTGTTGCAATGTTAAATAGAGCATTATCAAAATTATTCAGGCTTCCACAAAAATATAATTACAATTTTATTTCCAGGGAAGATCTTTCATTAATGCTTTCTGAAGCAAAAAATGACGGTACCCTGCAGGAAGATCAAATGGAAATGCTGGAAGAAGTTCTTGAGTTTTCCGAATTGGATGCTGAGAATGTAATGATCCATCGAACTGATATTGTAGCATTCCCGTTAAACACGTCTATTGATGAGATCATCTCTATAGCAAAAGATAAGGGATTTACTAGATTCCCGGTTTATGAGAATGATCTGGATAATATAAAAGGAATACTGATAATTTATGATCTGTTAAAATGTAAGGGGCATGATGGATTAACCGCTGCAGACTTTATCAGAAATGCTTTTTTTGCTCCGGAAACAATGGATGTGAACAAGCTGTTTACTGAAATGCAAAAAGAAAAAGTAAGTATGGCAATTATCATGGACTCTTACGGTGGAACTTCTGGTGTTATTACAATTGAAGATATCCTGGAAGAAATTGTTGGAGAAATTGAAGATGAATATGACAATGCAACCCGGGAGATAAGCAAAATATCAAAGGAATTGTATCGTGTGCAGAGTTATGCAGAAATTGATTTTCTTAACGATGAATACGAGATGGATCTGCCGATAGGTGATTATGAGACAATTGCTGGAATGATAATTGACAAACTTGAAAGAATTCCCAGAAGAGGAACAAAACTAACTATTGGCAAATGGGATATATTGATCATTCAGGCAACAGATAAAAGAATTATAACAGTAGAAATGAAAAAAATAATTAGTTAAATTTCTAAGAAGGAAAGTAATTAATGCCAGAAGATAAACTATCAAAGATCAAAGTAAAAGATATTATGCATCTTATTGTTAAAGAACCTACGACAATATCTCAGGATGCATCTTTAGATCAGCTCCTACATAAAATATTAGAAAATACAACTTCAAGACATGTTTATGTTATTAATGAAAATGATAAACTTATCGGTTCAGTTCGGTTAAATAATACAATAAAATATCTTTTCCCATCTATATCACTACTGGAAAATACTGAAGCATTTGAGATCGGTTCCTTTCTGGGATATTCCAACGCTCAAAAAGTGAGTGATATCATGAATAATTTATGCAGTTATGCAGTTAATGATGCTTTGATCACTGATATTATTCGAATTATGATCCGTGAAAAGATCAATGAACTCCCTGTTGTAGATAAAGAATTTAAGGTTATCGGTGAAGTAAACGTACTAGAAATAATCAAATATTATCTGGGAACTTAATGAGGTTATAAATTATGGATAAAATCTTTAAAATATCAAATATGGTAGATAGCTCCAGAATTATTGATATTCAATCAAATGACAAAAAGGGTGCATTAAAGGAACTATTAGAAATCATTTGTGAAGATGAATTAATCACTAATCCCAAAATATTTTCAAAAGAAATTTTTAAACGAGAACAATTAATGAGCACTGGAATTGGATATGGAATTGCCATTCCACACGCAAGACATAAGACCGTGAAAGATTTTGTTATGGCAATAGGTCGCAAACGTGAAGGCTTAGAGTACGGGTCAATAGACGATAAACCGGTAAAATTAATTTTTATGATCGGTGCTTCTGATAAACAAGATAAAGATTATATTAGAGTACTTTCACGATTGGTTCTTCGTTTGAAAAACAAAGAATTTGTAGATAAAATGTTATCAGTAGAAAAACCAAAAGATATCTACGAGCTAATTAAACAGCAAAAATAAAATATGTTCCCACAATATCTACAACTTCTATTTCTAGGTGGTTCTATTCTTTTAGCACTCATTTTGTCGCGTGGAGCAACTTTGCTGAAAACACCACTTATAGTAGGCTATATCATAGCAGGAGCATTACTCGGACCAGATCTACTTGGAATGCTATCACCTGATCAAATTAAATCTTTGGATATTGTAAATTTGGTCGTTCTTTCACTAATTGGTTTTGGTATCGGTGGAGAACTAAAATTCAAAGAATTAAGAAAACTAGGGAAATCTATAATTCTCATTGTTATATTTGAAGCTTTAGGTGCTTTCCTTCTAGTTGGAATTGCTAGTGCATTGATTTTAAAAAGTATTCCTATGGGACTTATCTTTGGTTCTTTGGCAAGCGCAACAGCACCTGCAGGAACTGTAGAAGTAATTAAACAATACAAAGCTAAAGGTGAATTCACAACCACACTTTATGCAGTGATGGGACTGGATGATATCTTGGCTTTATTACTTTTTACAATTTCATTACCAATTTCTATTATCCTTATGTCTAGCAGTAAAACTGGTGGAGAAGTTTCTATTCTAAACGCCTTAGAACATGCAGGATTAGAAGTATTGTTTTCTATTGTTGTTGGTATCTTGATTGGTTTTGTTATGCTTCCAATTGCAAAACATATTCATGATAGAGTAAGTCTTTTGTTGTTGTCAATTGGCATCATTCTTATAAATTGTGGGATTTCAGAATATTTCCATCTCTCCCCTATTCTATTAAATATGACAATGGGAATTGTATTAGTAAATAAGAGCAAACTTACGGCTCGGAAAGTATTCTCAACTTTAGGAGATTGGACTCCACCTATGTATGTGTGGTTCTTTGTTCTTATTGGAACAAGGCTAAATATTTCACTGATAATGAAATATTCACTTCTCATCGCTATTTATGTTATTTCACGTTCATTTGGAAAGTGGAGTGGTACTTTTATTGGTTCTGCCATTTCTAAGGCTCCTGCAAAAATAAGGAATTTTTTGGGTCTTGCATTAATGTCTCAGGCTGGCGTTGCAGTGGGACTTGCTCTGGCAGCTTCCAAGGTTATGGAAAAAGAGGGTTTTCATTTGCAAGCAGTACAGATTATTAGTGTGATCACTGCCACTACATTCATTGTTATGGTTGTGGGACCGATCATTGCCAAGATAGCTTTATTTAAATCTGGGGAAACAAATGTTTCCGATTAGGAGAAAATTATGTATATGATATTAAGCTTAAATAAAGAAAAATATTTAGATGATGTTTTAATGGCGCTCACGGAAGCTGGTATTGATGATACGATTGTTCTTTCAGGTGAATCGTCAGGTCGTAAGCTTACTTTTGATAACCCTATTTTTGCAGGTTTTAGAAAATCATTCAGCAAAGACAAGGGCTATGCAAATGTAATTATGGCAATTGCAGAACAAGAACAAGTTGATTTCATGTTAGAAGAATTGAAGAATTCTGATGTGAATTTTATTGAAGATGAAATTGGTAAAATAATTCTATTACCAATTGAAAAAATATATTAAATATATGGAGTAAATTATGCAATTAGTGGAATGCGTTCCTAATTTCAGTGAAGGAAAAGACAAGAAAATACTGGATGACATAGCTGCTTCAATAAAGGCTGTGAAAGGTGTCACGTTATTGGATGTTGATCCGGGAGAGACAACAAATAGAACTGTTTTCACAATGGTTGGAGAACCGGATAATGTTGTTGAAGCTGCTTTTCAAGCAATTAAAAAAGCCAGTCAGATTATAGATATGACAAAACATAAAGGTGCTCATGCCAGGATGGGAGCAACTGATGTATGTCCATTTGTACCTGTTGCAAATATGACGATGGATGATTGCGTGAAACTTGCTAATAAACTCGGGAAAAGAGTTGGTGAAGAACTTGAGATTCCGGTTTATCTATATGAATACGCTGCTACAAAACCTGAATGGAAAAACCTGGCTGAAGTACGAAAAGGTGAATATGAAGCACTTCCGCAAAAAATGAAAGATCCAAATTGGAAACCTGATTATGGTACACAGAAATTTAACGCTAAATCTGGAGCTACAGCAATTTCAGCTCGAGAGTTTTTGATTGCATATAACATAAATCTGAATACTCGCGATAAGAAAAAGGCTCATGATATTGCACTTGATATTCGTGAAAGAGGACGTTTTGCCAGAGATAAAAAAAACAAACTTATTAAAGATGAAAAAGGCAATAAAGTAAAAAAGCCAGGTCTATTTAAAGACTGCAAGGCAGTGGGTTGGTATATTGAAGATTTTAACCGTGCACAGATCAGCATAAATTTAACGAACTTTATTATCACACCTGCTCATGTGGTTCTGGATAAAGTTCGTGAACTAGCTTTAGCAAAAGGATTGCAAGTAACAGGAAGTGAACTGGTAGGTCTTCTTCCTAAAGCTGCAATATTAGAATCTGGTAAATATTATCTGAAAAAAATGGGTGAAAGTGCTGGTATTCCGGAACGTATGATCATTGAAACTGCTGTTCAGAGTATGGGTTTGGAAGACGTAGCAAAATTTGATATGGATAAGAAAGTTATTGAATACGCTATTGCGAAAGAAGACGACCTGGTTAATATGACCTTAACAAATTTCTGTGATGAGCTCTCTACAGATTCCCCGGCTCCTGGTGGAGGAAGTGTTGCAGCGCTATGTTCAGCTATGTCTGGTGCACTTAGTGCTATGGTCTCTAATCTCACTTTTAGTAAGAAGGGATATGAAAAAGTTTGGGATGAAGTAAAAGAACTGTCCGAAATTGGGCAGGACATAAAAGAACGTTCGCTTATTGCTATAGATAAAGATACACAAGCATTTTATGACATGATGGATGCTGCAAGATTACCAAAGAAAACTGATATAGAGAAAGAAATGAGAAATAAGGCAATTCAAGAAACAACCAAAAAAGCGATCATGGTTCCATTGGAGACATTAGGAATAGCTTTTGAAGCTGTCGAGTTATCAGCAAAAATAGCAAAAACTGGGAACAGTAATGCTCTATCAGATGCTGGAGTTGGAGCTATTACAGCCAACTCTGCTGCAAAAAGTGCATACTTGAATGTAAAGATTAATATGAGCAGTATAGAAGATGAAACATTCAAATTTGATATTCTAACAAAAGCTGATGAGCTATTAGAAAAAGTGAACAATATAGCTCTGAAGGTAGAAAAAGAAGTTTTAGGAAAAGTATAATAGTATTTTGAATTGCAGAGATTAATTATCTCCGCAAATTTTATAATTATGGAAAATATACAAAATTTGATCCAGTTAATGCAATCAGCTTTCTCGCCGATAGTACTGATATCAGGAGTAGGATTATTGCTGCTATCACTCACTAACCGGATGGGTAGAGTAATAGACAGTTCCCGCTTTTTGGTCCAGGAGATCGAAGCTGGAAAAAACACAGCCAGAAAACATATACAAATAGGAATATTATTCAAGCAAGCCAGAATCTTACGTACTTCGATCACTTCAATATCGATCACGATATTATTGGCAAGTTTGATGATCTTGCTGTTATTTCTGGGTTACTTTTCAAATATCCATGTTTCAACCCTGTTCACAATATTTTTTGTTATTGCTATAACGGGTTTGATCTTTGCGATCATTGTTTTTCTAATTGATGTGGCGATATCACTTAAAGCTCTAAAAATACAGGTTAGCGATTATCTCTGATAATCATAAAGGTAAATAAATTATGAAATATAAACATCTTTTCGGTCCGGTTCCTTCCAGAAGACTGGGAATTTCTCTAGGTGTGGATCTTGTTCCGCACAAAGTATGCAGTTTAAATTGTGTTTATTGTGAAGTTGGCAAAACGACAAATTTAACAATTCAGCGAAAAGAATATATACCACTTAATGACATATTAACTGAATTAAAAAACTATTTGGACAAAAAACCGGAACTTGATTATATCACCTTTTCTGGTGCAGGAGAGCCACTTCTGCATAATGGTATCGGTAAGGTTATTACTTTTATTAAAGAAAACTATCCTGATTATAAACTGGCAATTCTCACAAATTCCACATTGCTTTATGATGAAAATGTCAGAAATGAAATCTTGGGAATAGATCTACTCCTCCCCTCTCTTGATGCTGTTAGTGATAATGTTTTCAAAAGACTTAACCGTCCAAATTCTAAGCTGGACAACAAAAGAATAATTGATGGTTTAGTTAAATTTAGGAATAGTTTTTCAGGTAAGATCTGGTTGGAGGTTTTCATTGTTCCCGGTTTGAATGATACCAAAGCTGAGCTTGATCTTCTTAAAGATGCTATTACAAAAATAAAACCCGACTCGGTTCAGTTGAATACCCTTGATAGACCTGGAACTGAAAGTTGGTTAGAACCAGCTTCTAAAAAAAAGTTAGAAGAAATTGCTGATTTTTTCAAACCCTTACCTGTAGAAATTATCGCAAAATTTAAATCCCGAAATAAGATTAAAAGTTACCATAAAAATATTGAGCAGCAGATAATTGAAACAATAAAACGTCGTCCCTGCACTGATAAAGATCTTTCTGAAATATTGAGTATTCATGTGAATGAAATCAATAAATACCTAAGTGAGTTAATAGATGAAAATATGGTAGATTCCCAGCATCAGGAAAGAGGAATTTTCTTTCGTGCAAAATGATCTGATAAATAAACTCATTAAATCAGAATATGGTCTTCATCCTAAAGCGCAACTCATAGATTATTATAAACTTTTTTTTCAGGGCACTTTCGGGGCAGGTCATTTTATTAAAGATAGATCATCAGCTGCTGAATTCTTGAGAACAGAATTGGAAACTTCTGTCGATTTTGAGGAAATAGAATATCAAGATATAAGCTATATAAATAATATTTTTAGAGTTAATATAAACCTTATCAAAAAAGGAATAATTTCTTTTGATGATTTTCTGGATGCATTCCTTAAGAGTGCTGAAGTAGAAAATATTATTAGTAAAGATAGATGGATGCAGTATTGGCAAAGTATAGAGCAGCAAATCTTAAAATTGAAAATCCCAATTAAAAATTTTGATTTTCAATCAACAGAACTTTGGAAGATAATTTTGAGCACACAAAATGTGAGTCACAGCAAGATTTATCACACTGTGTATTCTCCACATTACCGTCTATTTAATACTAAAGAATATGAGCGATTATTATGCTGATCCTATATTTGGTAACTTTCATACTATTCTTTATTTCTTTCTTCATCAATAAACAGAAAACTATAAAAGCCTTGAAAATAGCTTATAAGAAATTTATTAATATTGCTCCTGCCTTTCTCACAATGCTCATTTTTATATCAATTGTAATTTATCTTTTTCCACATGAGTTAATCGTAAAATATCTTGGCATCGGAAATAAATATCTCAGTACTATATTTGCTTCTCTGATCGGCTCAATAACCATAATGCCTGGATTCATTGCATTTCCCCTTGCCGGGATATTGCGTGAACAAGGTATTCCATATATGGTCATTTCTGCTTTCACAACTACTCTTATGCTGGTTGGAATCATTACATTCCCGATTGAAAAAGAATTTCTCGGAGTTAAAATAACAATCATTAGAAATGTGCTCTGTTTTGTTATTGCAATTATTGTTGCATTAGTTATGGGTGTTGCTTTCGGAGAGATTGGGATATGAAAAACATCATTAAAATAACACTTATAATAATTTATTTCCTTTTTATTATTGTATCGTTT
>JAVCCF010000030.1 GCA_030765625.1 Candidatus Tenebribacter burtonii | reverse complement strand
ATTGTATATTCATAATCTTGAGGTGCTTGAAAAATCAAATCACAACCACTTAACGAAAAAATTATAAATATAATAGCTATTAGTTTTCTCATCTAGTCTCCTCAATTTGTATTAGCTTATAATGTTTTGCGTGTGCGGCGGGATCGGAACGATCACGCCCAAAACAAACTGACCAGCCGTTTGAATCGGAAGATTCAAACAAAGAGCACTGACCAACCCTACTGCCGACACGCTTGTTATGCACTATATTTATCATTGTTTATTTAATATTTAAGATTTCTAATAAAATCATCTAAACTATGATTTTCATTCCAGTAAATGCTGTCACCTTTTTTGGTTGTTTCAAATTTATAACCAAATACCAATGTCATATCATTCCAGAAATTGAATAAGTGTTTATTTATGTTTGGTAGTGTAGTTGGATACTCTTGCCACAAAGATTTCAAGTATGACTCAAACTGTATGATTAATCTATTTGCTTCTAAATTATCTTTTGTAAAAGTCATTTGAAAATCTTCAAATTTACAGTTACCAATTTTAATACCAATTAGTTTAGAGATTTGAATCAAAATTAACCAAAATAAACCTGAAATCTGAAGTGCAATCTTCACTTTCTCTTCATCACTATTTTTAATTTTATTTCTATATTCTATAGCATCATTTACTCCGTCGCTCATTAGTTTCATAATTTCAGTTACTTTACTTTTAAATGCTTTAGGATACATTCCTCTTGCTGATATTACTGAGCAATAAAACTCATCTATTAATTTATCAATATAATAGTTAGCTACTGAATGAATTCTAAATCCTCCTTCTAGAGTATGCTTTTTACTTATTCCACGAGTATGGCCATCAATACAATGTGCTATTTCATGATAGATTACATAGTACGATTTTGCTTCGTTAATATCCCATTCATCTATCATTGATCCCTTTAACTTTCCAGCAATTACACCAGTGAACACTGAATCATGAAAAATTATTGAATGAGTTAAAACTTTATTATGATAATTCTCAATTATTTTACCAACTGCAAAATAATATTCATTATTTGTGTATGTTTTTTGGTTACTATATTTACTTAGAGCTTTGCCAAAATTTGCATTATCTGCAAAAATTATGTAATCAATTAAATTTTCATCAAACTCATAATCATTTAAAACAGTAGTCATAATATTATTGATGAAATCGATTAGGTGTTGTTCTGCTTTAACGTTATCCATCATAAATTCTATATCCATTTTCCCTCTTCAGACATTTAAATAATAGTGCATAATGTTTGGACACTGCCACGTTCTTCTTGCTTTTCTTTCAATCTGAATGTGGAGTGTTTTGTTATGTGAAAAACTTCCTTAATCATTTTTACTTACCAATAAAATACTGCAAATCAACTTCTTCAATTTCATTTCTTGGAATCTTTAGTAACCACTTTTGTAAATCATTTAAAGCTGATTGATAAGTCCCATAAGCTGAAAACGAATAGATAGAAGAAAAATCAATTTTCTGTTTTGTTGCAATTACTTTTATCATTTCAAGATCTTCGTTTTTGTTAGGAAGAAGATTTACAGGAAAATACAAACCCAATTTTTTATCATAAGAGTTTGGTAATTGGAATAATTTACCAGATTTTATGAAATTATCATTTCTGTATTCGTTTGGAAAAATTACATAAACAGAATCATTTGAACAAATATTGAGAATTGTAAGATAACAATCTTTAGAAGAGTTGACTGATAATTCCATCTCTTCACCATCTTTGAAATATTCACGATTTAGGTTTGCTGTAATTTGAAACGATGAATCTTTTTCACCTTTTTGTTTATCTACTTTTACTTTAATTGTAACTACTTTTAAAAGTCTATTTTCTCGTGAGATTATTTCATCTTTTAATATTTCTTTTTCAGTAATTATACCTTGAGCAGTTTGTTGAGTAATTGATGAAAAATTATCTATTAAAATTTGATTTTGGTTTTCAGCTTGAATATTTATGATTCGCCCACTAATTTCAATACCACTATAAAATTCAATTGCTTTTGTACAGGCTTTTTGGATTGCAATTTCTTTTGCCTTTTCTGGAGTAATATTTTCAATTGCTACAGATTCGGTAACTTGAAACCAGCTATTTCCCAATTCAAGAAATTCATTTTGCTCATTGTTTGAAATGATCTTAAAATGATTATTTTTTGAAACCAATTTCGAATTGGAGCAGGATATTAATAGAAACATAAAAATAGACAAAAGAGATAAAATGAAAATATTATTGATTTTTGGCATTTTCATAATTTAATCCTAATAATTGATAATAATTTTTTCAGGTTCAAGGCATTCTAATTGCGGAGTCTGCTCTCTGTCTAAAGTGCCTGCAATCCTTGAAACATTCTTTTTTGTGTAATCAAACAATTCATTTATTGTTAATTTATTGTCTTTGTTTGTATCGGCTTCACCTTGCATTCCTTTCATTAAAAAATAAGAAAATAAGCCGTGTTTATTTTTTGGATATGAAGATGATATTTCATAGCTCGAAGTGGCTGAAAAAACTGTTACATTATTTACATAATTATTTTTCAATTGAATAGAAACAGGTCGTGCATCTGCTAACAGCATTTCATTTTCTCTGTTTGCACCAGTAAAACAAGCATCAAGGAAAACAGTAACAGAATTTGCATTTAATTTGCTAAGATTCTCGAAAACGGTTTCTAAAGAGTAACCTGTTTGAACTGGATAATTTGGATCACCATCAAAAGGAATTAAAAATGCTTTTTCTTCTTTTATTGCTGGTGCTCCGTGACCTGCATAATAGAAATAAATATCTGTTTCATTTTCGATTACTCTTTTATCAAGCCAACCATTTTTTGAGAATATCTTTCGGAATTCTCCCAAAGTAACTTCATCATTTGCCCTAAAATAAATTTGTTCTTCGGGTATTCCGATTGTTTTAGAAAAATATTCCCTCATTATTGTTGCATCTCGATAAGCAAAATTAACATTTGATATATTTCTATAATTTTCAATACCAAATATTATTGCTAAAGTGTTTTTGTTAGATGTTTTCGATTTAGGAATATTTTGCTCAATATCAATTGAAAGGTTCTTTGAATATTCAATTTTCTTTTCAATATCTTTGCCTGAAAATACAATCGGCTCTAATTGTTTTTGTGTTTTCTCAATTTCAAGAATAATACTATCTTCAATTGAGAATTGTGGTCTCTTTTCTGTTATACTGAAATAGATGTCTACAATATCACTAACACGATTGTTTGTAGAAATTGTGAAGATGATATCTTTTGATTCACCGGACTCCAAATCTTCTAATTCAAAGTACTTATCTGAAATGATGAAAACATTATTAAGACGATTTTCGAGTATATTTAAAACAACTTGATTTGCTTTACCATACCCAATATTTTGTAGTCTTAAAGTAATATCTGCAGTTTCACCTTTAGATATTTTTCCATCACCATTTGCATCCTCTACACCAAAATCTATAAATTGTAATTCAGGTTTTGACATTTCTCTTGTCTCTGCTGTGAAGGTTAAAGGAGCAGGTTCAAAACCTTGTTCTTCAATGAATGAGACTTTGAATTTCACACTTTCATTTTCAATGTTTTCTGGAATCGATAATTTGAATTCAGAAGTAATTGATTGATTTGGTAAAATCTCATTTATTGTATTTGATACATTATAATATAAGGTTGGTCCTTCTTGCTGAAATAAACTGATTCTTGTCATTTTCGCAGAACCTTTGCCTGAATTTGTAAGAGTAACTTGAATCATTGCTGTTTCTTCCGCATCGAGAAAACCTTCACCACTAGGCTCGATAAGTTTGATTGATGCAGAAAGAATTGGAGGGTCTTCTACGGAAGTTTCAACATAAGTTGGAATGCTTCCTTCCCAAGGAATAATTTCATCTGTTATAGTATTTATTAAAACATAATCATCTGAGATTGTTTCCCATACACCATTAAGAGTAGGTCTGAAT
>JAVCCF010000146.1 GCA_030765625.1 Candidatus Tenebribacter burtonii | reverse complement strand
TTTCTTCAGGCATTTGCTGATTCATTAAATTCTGCATACCTAATGGGAAACGAATTCCATAATTCTTTTTTCTTTTTGCATCATTGTTTATCCACAAAGTTAACCCTTGAGACAGAACTTGTCTGGTTAATTCACTAGTTGTTGGATAGAAGCAGAGATAAAGAAAATCATTGTCGTTCATAACACCAAAAACAATGTCATGTTTCTCGATATAATATTTGGCATCGCTCCAATCTTCATCATTTCCATCTATTACAATTTTATGTATTTTAAAAATACTTTCAACTTTAAATGAATTACATCCGCAGATAAGAAAAACATATGCGAACATTATTACTGCTAATATTTTTTTCAAAATTTTTCTCCTTCTAATTTTTCTTCTTATTTAAAGGGGAGGTGGGGAGCTTTGCAGCTCCCCGGAGAACGGTCGATTACGGCCTTTTTTGACCTTTTTCATGTTTGTTATGAGTATCTTCTACTATCTTTTTGTATTCTTTTTGCTGATCTTCGTTTAGTAATTCAGAAATCTGTTCGTTTATTTCATCCATACTATTCTTAAATTTTTCACGATCACCTTTACTTTGAGATTTTCCCGGTTCACCATGGGATTTCATCAATTCAAATTGTTCATCTACAAGTGGACTAATACTTTCCTGTTGTTCACTTGTAAGTTCTAAACTGCTGGTTAAGGTTTCCATTATTTGCTTTGCATCTGGTCTATTCTGACGGTTATTGTCTTGAGCAAACAGCAATAAAACTGAAACTAACATTATCAGTATAATTACATATTTCTTATTCATCTTTGCCTCCTTTTCACAAACTTGAAGACAGATGATATAAGATTATCCTGCGGATTTTTTTAAATGTTTTTCAAATTACTGGAATGTTTTATTTCTAAAATTTATTTCCCAATACAGAAATTTGCAAAGATATTATTTAAAATATCATCTGTTGTAACTTTGCCGATAATCTCTTCTAATGCACTACTGGCTTCTTTAAGATCAAAAGCTGTAAATTCATATCCCATACCATTGTTAATTGATTCTAAGGCTTTGTCTACAGATTTTGCAGCTTTGGTTACGGCAGCTATTTGCCGCGCATTTGTCAGAATCCCCGCATGTAATTCTTCTTCAGAAATCTCGATATTATACAACAGAGAATTTTTAAGTTTAGAAAGTCCTGAATTCTCTTGAGTTGAGCAGATAATATATCCTTTCTTCTTAAAAGCCTGAAGTTCGATTTTATTAAATTTGTCAGACTTATTTAGAACTTTAATTATTTTATTTTCATCTACTAGTTTAGAAAGAGTATTGTATTCTTTTTTGTTTTCATTACCATCGATAATAAATAATACTTTATGCGAATTCTTGATAATTTCGTAAGAACGTTTAATGCCGATCTTTTCAATTTGGTCTGTTGTTGCACGCAAACCTGCAGTATCAAAGATACGAACAAGGTATCCATTAAGAGAGATAACCTCTTCCAGATAGTCGCGTGTAGTTCCCGGAATAGGAGTTACAATTGCCCGTTCAGTTTCCAGTAAGGAATTGAAAATGCTGGATTTTCCTACATTTGGTGCTCCAACCAGGCTAACCTTCAATCCATCTTTAATTATCAGACCTTCTTCTCCTGTTTTGGCAAGTTGATCTAGTTCTCGATTCAAAGTAGTGAGATTTTTTACTAAATTATCATTATCAATTTCATCAAGATCCTGCTCTAAAAAATCAATTTCAAGTTCTAATTGAGTACGAAAATCAGTCAATTGAGTTAGCAGTTTCTTAATTCGATTATGTAAACTTCCTTCATATTGTTGAAGTGCAGCCAAATGAGAAATTCTTGTTTTTGCAGTTAATAAGTCACCAACAGCTTCTGCTTGTGTAAGGCCTATCTTATCGTTCAAAAATGCTCGTTGAGTAAATTCACCGGGTTCTGCTAACCTGGTGTTTCGCAATAATATTTGGAGGATTTGATTTGTAATAAAGGTACTACCGTGACATGAAATTTCTATAACTTCCTCACCAGTATAGCTATGAGGTGCTTTAAAAACAGTTACAATTACTTCATCTACAAGTTTTTCTGCATCTGATATGCGACCAAAAATTGCTTTATGTGAAGGTTGATTTTTAATGTCTGTTTTACTTTTGAATATTTCGGAAACTACATTTATTGCTTTGTCTCCGCTTACTCGAAGAACAGAAATTCCGCCAATTCCTAAGGGAGTAGAAATTGCAGAAATAGTATCGTGAGAATATTCCATTTTATTCTATTTTAAAATTGAGATGATCTTTTTTGTAATTTTATCAGCAGATATTCCTATCATATCTTTTAGTTGATCCACTGTCCCATGCTCAATAAATTCATCGGGAATACCGAAAGAAAAAACTTTTATATTTGTATTGGAAAAATAGGATTTAATAGTGTCGCCAAAACCACCGATAAGCACATTGTCTTCAATTGTAATTATTGTATGAACTTTGTTCTCAAGAGAATCCATTAAATTAATATCAAGTGGTTTTAAAAAGCGAGGATTAATAAGATACGGATCAACATCAGGAAGTTCATTTCTCAATTTTTGGTAGATAATTTCTGCATCTTCCATTGCTTTTCCAACACCAATTATTGCAACATTTTTTCCCTCATGAACAATAACGCTTTTTCCAATTTTGATAGGTTCAATTTTGCTTTCTGAATACTTTGCACAACCACGTGGATAACGAATCACAATAGGTCCGTCCTTGTAGTCAGCGGCAAATTTCAGCATTGCAGTAAGTTCCTCAGCATTTGCAGGGATAAGGATAAGAATTCCGGGAATTAGATTAAGGTAAGAAAGGTCAAAAACACCATGATGTGTGGCTCCATCATCTCCAACTAATCCTGCACGATCCAAGCAAAATACAATTGGTAATTTTTGCAAAGCAATATCATGGATAACTTGGTCAAATGCTCTTTGCAGAAAAGTGGAATAGATAGCTACAAATGGTTTTATTCCCTGTACTGCAAGTCCACCGGCAAAGCTTACGGCATGTTGTTCTGCTATGGCAACATCAAAAAAATTATCAGGAAATTTCTTCGCAAAATCGGCAAGACCTGTACCATCAGTCATTGCTGCTGTTATTGCTACTACATTTTTATTTTTTTCAACAATTTTTATTAAAGTATTTCCAAAAACTTTTGAATATGTTTTACCCTTTTTTTTCTTGCTCTTACCTGTTTTTATTTCATAAGGTCCTAAGCCATGAAAACGGGCAGCGTCATCTTCTGCATATTTATAACCTTTTCCTTTCTGTGTTACAATATGAACTAAGACAGGTCCCGTAAGATTTGTTTTTATTTTATGGAATATTCTAATCATTCTTGCCATATCATGTCCATCGATAGGTCCGAGGTATTTAAATCCCAGATCCTCAAAAATGATATTTGGAGCAAGAGTGTGAACCATGTTCTCTTCCAAAGTACGAGCACTCAAAATTACTCTTCTGCGAATTCGATGAGGAAGATGTTGTACGAAATCATAGATCAGGCTTTTTGTTGCGTTGTAGGGTTTGCTGACCAGCATATTTGTTAAATGTGCTTGAAGAGCGCCAACATTTTTAGATATAGAAAAATTATTATCATTCAAAATAACTATTATATTTTTTTGCAGATGTCCGGCATGATTCAAAGCTTCAAAAGACATTCCACCAGTGAGTGCGCCATCACCAATAACGGCAATGGTGCGTCCATTTTTACCTTTCATTCCTTTGGCTACAGCTATTCCAAGTGCTGCAGAGATGGAAGTACTAGCATGACCAACTCCATAAGCATCATACTTGCTTTCAAAGATATTATTGAATCCGCTTAATCCGCCAAATTGACGTAAAGTTTCAAATTGTTCATTTCTTTCTGTAAGTATTTTATAAGCATAAGATTGATGTCCAACATCCCATACTATCCTATCTTCCAACGGATCAAACATTTTAAGTAAAGCAATTGCAAGATCGGTAGCACCTAAACTTGGAGCAACATGACCACCGGTTTTTGCAGTCACTTGGATTATTCTTTTTCTCACATCCTCAGCTAATTCCTGCAGTTGTGCTATAGAGAGCCTTTTTACATCTATCGGTGTTTTTATTTTTTCCAGCATAATTTAACCTTTATATTCATAATCCAAAAAATATACTTACTAAAATCAATTGTCAATTCAAATCAATAACCTGATCTGTGATCCAGTTCAAGATGTTATCAATTCCTCTTTTCTTTAGTGATGAACAGGCGAATATTTGCTGGTCACCTAAATTCAGCCCGTTCTTCAATTTTATAATTGCAGCATTTGCTTTAGATTTAGGAATCTTATCAGATTTTGTGGCAGCGATCATAAATGGGATATTCATAGATTGTAGCATTTCTATCATGAGTATATCTTTGGGATCTGCTTTATGCCTGATATCAACCAAACAGACGACACCTCGTAGTTGTTGTCTGTTCTCAAAGAAAGTTAGGATCATTTTTTTCCAGGAATCGCGTTGAGTTTTACTTACTTTTGCATAGCCATAACCTGGCAGATCTACAAAACTGAAAAAGCCATCCAACTCTTCCTTATCAATTTTGAATCTAATTTCAAAGAAATTGATCAATCGTGTTTTCCCTGGCTTGTTGCTTACTTTGGCAATTCCTTTTCGGTTTAATATTGTATTTATCAGAGTAGATTTGCCTACGTTTGATTTTCCTGCAAAGGCAATTTCTGCAAAAGCAGTTGGGTAATAGTCTATAGGTTTTACAGCACTTTTAACAAACTTTGATTCTACAATTCTCATATTTTAGCCACAGAGACTCAAAGAGCGTATAGTTTTTTGTCTTTCAAATTTTAAACTGTTATATTCCAATTTAATACAAAGGGCTTTCTCATAAATACTTTCCAATAAGCCGGATCCTAATCTACGATGAACCTCAATTGCACAACCAATTATTTTTTGGGTTAATGTATTAATCTCTTCTAAATTGGTCATTTTGAATTTTTTTGGCGTCTCTGTGTCTTTGTGGCTAACTCTCAAAATAGACCATTGAGGTAATATCAGATTCCCAAACTTCAACATCTGCCATTTTACAATCTGGAACTTCAATACGTTTTTTAATCTCAGAATAAATAAACTGTGCAATATTTTCTGAAGTTGGATTTATTTCTTTAAAAAATTCTAATTCGTTTAAATAAGTATGATCAAGCATTATCATTACATCATTTAAATATTTTTTCACTTCACCAAAATCTATTGTCATTCCAATATTATCAATTTTTTCGCATAAAATTCCAATACGTACTTTCCAGTTGTGACCATGAAGGTTCTTACATAACCCTTCGTATCCATTCAGTTTGTGAGCAGACGAGAAATTTGAGGTTACATTCAGTTTATACATAACTCCTCCTCATTTCGTATTCAAAGCAACCTCAAATAAATTTTGAGTGCTTTATTTGTAAAGAACTTTAATAATTGACAAAATGAGTGCTCCTCAGAAATTTTCTAGCATTAATGAATGATAGATGAGGAAATTTATGAAATGTAATGGTATGAGAAAAGAAAAAACAAAAAATGGTAGAAAAATAGATGTGAGATGCAATGCTGAACTTGATGAGCATGCTCTTTTCTGTAAAGTGTGTGGCCAACCTACCGGTGCACTTTCAGGTCCACTTTCTGCTAAAATAAATTATGAGGAAGTTTGGGGAAAGTTCAAACCAATCAAATCTCAATATTATTCATTCTCTATTTTTATTGTTCTCACTTCTTTTTTATTAATTGGGTTGGGAATATTCTTCAGTATAGATCTGGCAGAGAGTTTTAAGATAGATCATTATCTTTTTACCAATCTCATGTTGTTGTTTTTAGTACCGTTTACATTGATCCCGTTTGGGTTTGAAGAGAATTTTACCGATGAACCATTTAAAATTGCAATGTACCTTAAAGCGCTGAAAAGCTATCCAACATTTTTTCTGCTTGTACTTGTAAATATTTTATACTTTTTAATTCTTAAAATATTTTGTACAGGTTACATTTTAGGAATTACAGTTGATCCAATTCTGCATCCTGTCAGATTTATTTTAGTTCTCTATTGGATTACCATAACTTTTCCGGCAGTCCTTCTAATCACAAGAAAGAAAATGAATCCGATCAAAGCAGTGATCTCATGTTATAAAGCAAGTGCAGAAACTCGCTGGCAGCAATTTTTCATTATGTTAAGACTTTTTGTAATGAATATTATTGGTATTGCATTTGTAGGATTAGGACTTCTCATAACAATTCCATTTTCTTATATTCTGATCGAGAAATATTACCAAAGCCTGGATGAATTTGAACTCTTTGAATAAAATTGTACTAGGTTATAAATGGAACATTTAAGAATCGGGATTGTGGGAAATATTGGTGTCGGAAAATCTACATTGGTAGATGCAGCAAGTAAAGAACCATACAGCGAGATATTAATTTCAACAATTCCCAATAGAATTGGTGATGAAAAAGTGTATGCCTTTCAAGAGAAATTTAACCCTAAAGTACTTGATGCATTCTATGAAGATCCAATTGGAAATGCTTTTATGGCACAGATTGAATTTTTTAATGGTAGATTAGACAGGCAGCGTCAGATCGAAGACAGAAAAGGAATTGTTTTAGAAGATAGAACTCTTGCTGAAGATTATCATATTTTTGGCATGGCACAAAAGATCATGGGGAATATGACAGAAGAAGAATTTCTGGCTTACCAGCGAAATTATGATCTGATGACACAAGAGATAACCTTACCGGATCTGATAGTTTACTTAAAAGCAGATGTTCCGGTTCTTTTGGAAAGGATCAAAGAACGCGGGAGAAAAAGTGAGGTTGGAATTCCCAAAGAGTATTTAGAACAATTGAATCAGCTTTATGAGCAGTTTATTAACCGTCATGTTACTTGTCCTGTAATTGTAATAGATGCAAATGTGGATACTCCACTAGATAAATATATAAAAATCACCATCAATAAAATTGCAGAAAAGATCAGATCTCTTGATCTGCGCGTAACAACTCCGGGAATCAGCAAATGGGTAACTTTACCTGAGACTGCAGCAACTCTTAAAGCTATCGATGCAGAAACAAAACTGGAAAAATTCTTACTCGAAAATCCAAGACTTATTTCTGTGGCAGGAAATGTTGGTTTAGGTAAATCAACCTTAACGGCGATCATGCAACGAAGTTTGAAAATTAATGGATTATATGAAAATCCTGAAGACAATCCACTTCTGGAGAAATTTTTAAAGGATAAAAAAACTTATTGTTATGATCTTCAACTTCATTTTTTAAATATGCGAAAAGAACTTCAAATTAAGGGAACCCGTGGAGAAGAAAGTTCTGTGATGGATAGATCGTTACCAGAAGATTTGCTGGTATTCTGTTATCAATTCCATAAAGATGGATTTTTAGATCATGATGAACTTGATCTGTTAACTGCAAAATTTAAATCTGTATGTAATGAAATTCCTTCATCTGATCTTCTGATAGTATTAAAAGGTAGAACAGACTTAGCCTGGAGTCGCATTCAACAGCGCGGAAGAGAAATGGAGATGGAAGGTGGCTGGAGTAGAAGTGATATCGATGCTTTGAATGGATGGTATCGAACTTATGCCAATGATGTTTGCAGATTTGGTTATCATAAAGGTAAGATAATTGAGATAAATGTTGAGAAGATAGATTTCACAAACCGCATTCATGTGGGCTATATTTTTGAGATCATTTACAATGCTCTCATAAACTAGGAGGTAAAAATGAAAAAAGTTATAATTATTTTAATTATTTTAACATTCGCTTGTTTAACGTTTGCAGAAGATATTGGTTTGATACAAAAGTCTATGATCATGTCAACTTTGTGGCAAACAACATCAGCAGAATATCGTGCTCTTGCTTATCAGGCTTATAATATAGCCAGATTACGCTTGGATGAAGATCTCAAAATTAAACGTACAAAAAAAAGAGCTATCATTGTGGATGCTGATGAAACGGTTTTAAATAATACTGCTTTCGAGATCAGAACTATTGTAGATGGTGCACAATATTATGGAGACTTTGATAATTGGGTGAAAAGCGCTGAAGGTAAAGCAATACCAGGCTCGGTAGATTTTCTTAATTATGCATTTGAGAATGGTTGTGACATCTATTACATTTCCAACAGAAAACTAAGTCACATAGAAGGAACTCTTAAGAATTTAAAGGCTTTGGGTTTCCCGCAAGCTGAGGAATCTCATATACTTCTGAAAGATAATACATCCAATAAAGGTATCAGGAGAGATCAAGTAGCCGAAGACCATTTTATTGTTATGTTAATTGGAGATAATTTGATCGATTTTGAGGATATTTTCCGCCATAAAAATATTGAAGAAAGGTATTCATCCGTAGATAACATTAGAGATGAGTTTGGTAAAAGATTTATTATTCTTCCAAATCCAATGTATGGTGAATGGGAAAAAACTCTTTACGGTGGAACTAGGCAAATCTCGGAGAATGAAAAGGAAAATAAATTATGGGAACATTTAAATAGTAATAAATAGAAGTTTGTAATTCCAATCCTCATAATTATTAATATAAAAGTAAATATTATTTTTTTTCAACTTGACATTTCAAGAGTACAATTCAATTTTTTAACATAGTCTCATTAATTATAACAAGGAGGAAGTTATGAAAAAAATCTGTTTGATTGTAATTCTTACAGTTTTGTTGATCCTGCCAGTGTATGCGCAAGTTGGAAAAATTGCCGGGCGGGTTACTATCGAGAAAAGTGGACAGCCACTTGCAAACGCAGCGGTGATATTAATTGGCTCAGATCAAGGTACTTATACAAAAGATAATGGTACTTTCACGCTTATTGATGTTCCTGTTGGTATGGTTGAGGTTCAATTTCGTTATATGGGTTATGGAACTAAAACATTAGAAGCTGAAGTAAAAGAAAATGAAACAGCAATTATTAATGTTGCACTTGTTGTTGAATCAATTGGTATTGAAGGAATCAAAATCGTATCAGATCGTGCAAAAGAGAGACAAACTCCAGTTGCTTTTACAGATATGGACAAAGATGAGATGGAATCAAAACTTGGTTCAAGAGATATTCCATTAGCTTTAATAACAACACCAAGTGTTTATGCCACAAATCAAGGTGGTGGAGCTGGCGATGCTAGAATTAACGTTCGTGGTTTTGACCAGAGAAACGTTGCAATTATGATCAACGGTGTACCTGTGAATGATATGGAAAACGGCTGGGTATATTGGTCAAACTGGGATGGAGTTGGTGATGCAACTTCCTCAATTCAGATGCAGAGAGGTCTTAGTGCTGTGAATCTTGCAACACCTTCTATTGGTGGAACAATGAACATTATCACTGATCCTACAGCAATGGGAGTAGGCACAAAATTTAAGCAGGAATTTGGAAGTGGTGGTTTCTTAAAATCTACAGTTATGGCTAGCACAGGTCTTATTGATAATAAATTTGCTATTAATGCTACCGGTGTGAGAAAAACAGGTGTTGGGCTTATTGATAAAACATGGACAGATTCATGGGCATATTATGTTGCTTCAGCTTGGAATATAAATTCTAGTAATAAGCTAGAATTATATGTTGTTGGTGCTCCACAAAGACACGGTCAGAATCTTTTCAAACAAAATATTGCGACATATGATCAGGATTATGCAAAAGATCTGGATGATTATTATTCAAATGCAGATACTGCTTATGTTAAATTTCCCGAACAAGGTCATGATTTCAATCAAAACTGGAGTCCAGTAAGTAACTATTATGATGGTAAACAATTCTGGAATGGAAAAGAACATGATCGTCATGATCCCAATTTCTTAAATGAAAGAGAAAATTTCTATCATAAACCACAGATTAACTTAAACTGGTATACAAAAATTAATGAAGACCTTAACTTATATTCAATTCTATATTATTCCGGTGGTCAAGGTGGTGGAACTGGAACTTATGGTGATATTTATCGTCGTGATGCAAATGGCGAACTTGGTGATGATGACTACAAATTCTATTATGGTCCATCTCCCTGGGCATGGGATTGGGATGCAACCATTGCTATGAATTCCGGACCTGAAGGTGATTACTGGGTTGATAAAGACAGTCTTTACAAAGCAGATGGTGAGGCTCTGGGTATATTACGTAATAGTCGTAACAACCAGTGGACGATCGGAGCAATCTCTAAAGCAAATTATACAATAAATGAAAACTTTCAAACATCTGTTGGTCTTGATTGGAGAACTGCAAACATAGATCACTTCCGAGAAGTACGTGATCTGCTTGGAGGAAATTATTTCACATTCACAGGAAATGAATTCGACACAACTGCAGATGATCAAATGAAAGTATTGGGTGATAAAATTGACTATTACAATACTAACTCAGTTGATTGGGTAGGTGGCTACTGGCAAGGTGAGTTTACTAAAGATGCAATAACAGCCTACTTGATGGGTGGTTATTCTACGATCAAATATTCCTATGAAGATCATTTTGTAACTGCGGATACACTGGCTAATGGAGACCCTGATGTTGATAGTGGTGAATTAACAACTGAAACTGATATGTTAGGTGGCTATCAAGTAAAGGGTGGATCCAGCTTTATTATTAATGATTATTTTGATGTTTATGGTAACGTTGGTATGGTTAGTAAATGCCCAATATTTGATGAAGTTATTAATGACTGGACTGGAGATTTATTCGATAATCCAAAGAATGAAGAATTCCTAGCTTTTGAAGCAGGTGTGAACTTCAAAGGATTAGATGGAAAATTGGCAACAAAAGCTAATTTCTATTTCACTGATAGAAAAAATGAATCGAAAACTTTTGAACATGATACACTTGAATGGGATGAAATTAAGATCTTTGTAAATGGACTTGATTCAAGACATATGGGTGTTGAATTTGAAGCAAGTTATATGCCTTTACATATACTTAGATTTGACGCTTCAATTGCAAAAGGTGACTGGAAATACTTAAATAATATCGAAAATACTGAATATGAAACTCCTACAGGTGCAATTGAATCTATCGATATTTATGTTGAAGACCTTAAAGTTGGTGATGCTCCGCAGACACAATTATCTTTTGGAACATCAGTTTTCCCACTTGAAGGAATGAGAGCTCAACTTATCGTACAACATTATCGTGATCACTATTCTGCCTTCACACCATTTGGCAGAACAGATCCAGATGATACAACACAAAGTTGGAAAATTCCAGATTATACTAAACTTAATTTCCACCTGAACTATAATCTTCCTGTTAGAATTAATGGATTAGGTGTCTCAGTATTTGCCCATATGTTCAATGTACTGGATACTACATTTATTCAGGATGCAACAGATCATAGCGATTACAATAGTTGGGGAGAAAAAGAACACAATGCAAATAATGCAGAAGTTTTCTTAGGAATGCCACGAACATTTAACGCTGGAGTATCGGTTACTTTCTAAATAGACATACAGCATTGTTTCTTTGGGGAAACCTTTATTGGTTTCCCCTTTTTTATTTTATCAACCTTACAAGCGTTTCTCTCACAATTTTCTATCCGTTTAACACTTTCAAGGTATGTTTGAAAATGTCAGATTCCTTTCAACGATATAATTTTGCACACCCTGGAAGAATCAAAATCGGGGAGTGTCTGAAAGAAACTCTTACAGGGTGATGAACCATTTTGTTTTTGTAGAACGTACCGAGCCAATTCCTGCGATTAATCGTTCGAAGCGAAAGTGAATAATTGTAGACACTCTCAGGATGAGAAAACCAACGAATGAATAAAATCTTTTATTTGACTAATTAATAAACAATTAAATTTATTTTCTGGAATGTATTATGCATAAATAAGAGAATGATATAATAAAAAAATGTTGGAGGAAAAAAATGTTGAGAAATTTATTTGTGGTTTTATTACTTATTACGTCACTACTTCTTATGGCAGACACATATGATCTGCGTGATGTGAATGGTGAAAATTATGTCCCAGGTGTTAGAAATCAAGGACCATACGGAACTTGCTGGACATTTGGTGCCTATGCGTCAATAGAGGGGAATTTGATGATAAATGGTGCATGGACTGCTGCCGGAGAAACAGGAGAGCCAAACCTGGCAGAAAGACATCTCGATTGGTGGAACGGATTTAATGATCATAATAATGATGATGTTACACCACCGACAGGTAGTGGATTGGAAGTTCACCAGGGTGGAGACTACCGTGTGACAACTGCTTATCTCTCCCGTGCAGAAGGTGCAGTCCGTGAAATAGATGCACCCTACACAGGTAATGCTACATCTCCAGCTAGATGGTTATCGAGTTATCACTATTTTTATCCAAGAGATGTGGAATGGTTTATACTAGAAGATGATCTTTCGAATATTGATGTAATTAAGCAAACTATAATAGACAATGGAATTTTGGGAACGTGTATATCATATAATGGTACATTTATTTCAAATTATAACCATTATCAACCACCATCAAATCAGGATGATCCAAATCATGCAGTATCTATTATAGGCTGGAATGATGATCATGCAACACAAGCTCCATTGCCCGGAGCCTGGTTGGCAAGAAACAGCTGGGGTTCAAGCTGGGGTAATAGCGGTTATTTTTGGATTTCCTATTACGATAAACATTCCTGCCGTAATATAGAGATGGGTGCAATCTCATTTCAAAACGTAGAACCAATGGCATACGATAATGTTTATTATCATGACTATCATGGCTGGCGCGATACACTATCAACAGCAACTGAAGCATTCAATGCTTTTGAAGCATCCGGAGCCCAGGTGATCGAAGCTGTGAGTTTCTTTACTGCTGTAGATTATGTGGATTATATTGTAAGGATTTATGATGATTTTGACGGAACTGATCTTACAAATGAACTTGCAACTGTTTCCGGTAGTTATGATCATGCAGGATTTCATACAGTAAATTTAGATACAGGCATTTCGGTAACAGAAGGAGATGACTTCTATGTTTATTTATCTTTTTCAGATGGTGGTCATCCATATGACAGAACATCTGATATTCCGGTTCTTTTAGGAGCTCAGTACAGAACAATCGTTGAATCTTCTGCTAATCCTGAAGAAAGTTATTACAAAAATGGCGGAGACTGGCTTGATTTCTATGATTACAATGATCCATCTGGTTTCCAGAATACAGGTAATTTCTGTATTAAAGCTCTATCGATAGATGGTAGTGGCGGAACGAATCCTCCCACGGATCTTGGGTTTGAAATTATAGACTATAATAGTATTGAACTTACCTGGAATGCAGGAAGTGCAAGTGTTTTAAGTTATTATGTTTACAAAGACGGTAGCTTCCTGGCTGAAGTTGACAATGATCCCTTCCCAACAACGGTCTATGTTGATGAGGCACTCGCAGGAGATACATACTCCTATTATGTAACTGCAATTTATGATTCAGGAGAATCTGATCCTTCCAACACTATTAATGTTGATTTGATTCTTCCTGTACCTACAGGTCTTACTGCAACATCGTTAGGAACTAATGTTTCTTTAAGTTGGTATGCGATCAGTTCAAGTAGAGATTTCCTCGAATATCGAATTTACAGAGATGATGTATATCTTGCAAGTACGACTCAAGAATTCTATTTTGATCTAGGAGTTCCAACAGGAAGTTATTCCTATTATCTCACTGCTGTTTATAGTGGAGATTGGGAATCTGAACCAAGTAATGTTGTTGAAATTAATCATACTGATGCAAATGGAATTCAAATACCAATTGTAAATTCATTGAACGGTAATTATCCAAATCCATTTAACCCTACAACAACAATTTCATTTTCTGTAGCACAAACGTCTTCGTTTGTGACTCTCGAAATCTATAATCTTAAAGGGCAGAAGATAAAGAAATTTGAAATTAGAAATTTGAAATCAGGAATAAATAATATTGTTTGGAACGGTGATGATAACAGCGGCAAAGCGGTTTCATCGGGAGTTTATTACTACAAATTACAAGTAGATAAATTTTTCCAAACTAAGAAAATGGTTCTTATTAAATAGTGATATTATAGAATATTAATATATCTGTCAGGGTGCATGGTAACATGCACCCTGAATAATATAAACTGGAGAGTAGAGGAATTATGAAGATTATATCATGGAACATTGCAAACTATGATGATCATTCTCAATGGATAACCAGGAAAAATTTGATCGCTGATGAAATAATAAAGGCAGATGCTGATATTATTGCACTGCAGGAAGTACGCTTCCATAAAGTTCATCCAAGCACAAAAGCTACTTATATGAATTCTGCTGAACAGATCCTAACGCAACTTCAAAGTAGAGACAAATTTATTAAGGCAAAAATTGTTACTCAACCAGCGATGCACTTTAATCCAACCGGTTTTTGGGAAGGTCTTTCCATTATTTCTAAAAATGACATTATGGAGACTGGAACTGTCTTCCATTCCTATATCCAAAATCCAAAAGATCAAAATAAAAGAGTGACTCAATATTCAGTCGCAGTTTCAAATAATTTCGTTTTCTTTCTTTTTAATACACATTTTTCAAATGAAGAGATAAATTTAAGATCAAACATTGGTGAAGTAATGATCTATACCGAGCGGTTTGCTGGATATCCTCTTGTATTGTTGGGAGACATGAATGCAACTCCTCAAAATGAGAATCTCCATAAACTCACAATGCAGGGATTTATAGATATATGGAACAAACTTAATCCTGATAATGATGGTTTCACTTATCCAATGTCTAAACCTATAAAACGGATTGATTATTGTTGGGTAAATGAAGCTTTTGCAAATAAAATTAAAAGCATAAAATTAATTGGAAATAAACCTGATAAAAATGGAATTTATCCATCGGATCATTTGGGCTTGATAATAGAATTATAAAGGATGGATTATGAAAAAACTATTTATTGTCTTATTGCTTTTTTCAATTGCAATTGTAAATGCAAGTGAACTAACAACTGCTGAAAGAATCGAGAAATATTCCGGGAAAAATGCTGAAGAATTGTTAAATTTATTGGAAACTCAGGAAGGTGATACTCTTCGATATTTAAACTTCCTGTTGGAAAACTGCAGTAACAACGATCTATCAGTACTTACTGAAGATTATCTGATGACGAATATAGAATTTGCGATCAAGGCAAAAGAGTTCAAATATGCAAATTACCCCGAGGATATTTTTGAGCATTTCGTACTTCCTCATCGCGTTTCCCAGGAACCACTGGAAGATTGGCGTGAGATCTTCTATACTGAGCTTAAACCGCTTGTGGAAGATGTCGAAGATATCGAGGAAGCAGCAATTCTGGTGAATTTGTGGGCTTTGGAACAAATGACTTTTAAGCAAACCAGTGGCAGAGATCAGGCACCACTCACGACGATAAAAAGAGGTATCGGTCGCTGCGAAGAGATGATGATAATCTATATTGCTGCAGCCCGAAGTGTAGGAATTCCTACCCGTCCGGCAAGTGTTCCTTTTTGGAATTTTACAAATAACAATCACGCCTGGGTAGAAATCTGGACTCCTAATGGATGGAAATATACCGGCGGTGCTGAACCATCTAATTCATTAAATAAATCTTGGTTCACAAAAACAACCCAAAGAGCAACTTTGATCACCTCAAGAGCTTTTGGAAATTACAAAAGCAAAAATACGATCAAACAAAAGGACAATACTACTTTAATCAGTTCGATAGAATATTATACCGATTTTGAATATATTCAGATCAAAGTAAAAGATGCTGATGATAAACCCGTGATGAATGCCTCTGTTGTTCTTTATGCAGCAACTTATGGAGGATTATTTACCTTAACGGAACTTAAAACAGATGATACGGGTTCGGTGAATGTTCCACTGGGTAAAGGTACCGTCTTTGTTTCAGCCTTTAAGGATGATTTGCTGGGATATTCCGTTTTAAATACGATGAAAAATAGTTCTTTGGAACTTATGTTATCAGCAAATAATGGTATTGATGAACATTTTGATTTTCTTTTTCCAATTCCATTTGATAATCCTGACAATATAGAACAAAAAGAAGTTCTCGGTGAAAAATATAAATTGATGAGAGAAAATGTTGATCTTAAAAGAAAGAATCGTCTTAATAATCAAAAGAACAGTATCGAGTTTGTAGAATATTATGATGTAGCAAAAATAGCAGAAAAGCAGGACAATACTTTTTTTGAAGATAGGAAAAAATTCTTGAAAAAATGTGATGATATTGCTGGTAATTTAAAACAATTTCATTATCTGTTAGAGAAAACCAAAGATCCGCAGGAAATCAGAATTATTGTAAATATGATAGAAAAATGGGATATCAAAGAACTCTGTGAAATTCCTGATTCAACTGCAATTCAAACAGTTGTGGATATTTTTATTCAAGCTAAGAATAATTTCCCGAGCATTCCCGATTCCATCTTTGTGGATAATGTTATCGGTTTCACCTGGCGCAGTGCAACTCCTCCACAAAACGGTTGGCAAAAAGAATTTTATCCTAAAATAGAGAAACTTATTGCAAAAAATCCTGCAAAAACGGTGAAAAAAGTTATCAAGTGGGTCGATAAAAATATTGTAGTCGATGAAGATTTTGTATGGACATATTTTTCTGGAAGCCTCAATCCCAATGATATTCTCAATATGAAAACCGTTCCCGAATTTTATCGCACCAAGCTGATCAATTCCACTTTGAAGCTACTAGGTGTTCCCATTCAATGGAAAGGAAGATTGGAATTTTTTGATGGTAATGATTTTATAGCGGTAGAAGAAAAAGAAGAAGAAGAGCAGGATGAAAAGAAGTTTATTACAGTCTCATTTTTTGTTGATGGAGAAAAAGTGAAAGCAGATCCTTATGAAAATTTCCTGATTGCAAAATTGAGTGAAGAGGGAACGATTTCCAACACATATTTTGACGGCAAAAATGATTCTCTCGATTATAAAGCGGATTATCGTTTTAAAGATGATGACAAAATTTATATCGAATCTTTCGTACGAAATGGGAATGGTGATGCGAATATTATTATTAAATCAATCGAAGGATTGGATTCTGTAAAAATTGACTTAATCACACCGAGAGAATATCTTGATAATTCTGGTAAATGGAGTGAAGTAACTAAACAAAATATAATCAGAATTGTTAAAGACGATTCAGTTGGTTTCAAGCTTCTTTTTGTGCGAGGTGAAATCCCCTCCGAGCCGGAAGAAAGAATGCTCGAGCAACTTTCTGTAAAAACAGAGGAATTCCAAAAAAATAATACTGAACTTATTTTATTTTCCGAAATTAGAGCAATTGACGACCTCAATGATCTGAAAGAAAAATTCAAGCTCATTAAGGGTAATAAAATCATTAATGATGATATTGAAAACTATCCGGTTATTTTCCTTTTGAATAAAGAGAATGAAATTGTTTTTTCATCTGTCGGCTATAATATGGGAATTGCAGATTTACTTTTGAAGAAGGTTAAATAAGGGATTTAGCAACAAACAAAACGAACAAAAACTTTCTGAAAATTGTGATATTTTCTACCTTTCTCGACATTCTGAAGGTTAAAGATTTGTCATTCCCAACTGGTTTGGGAATCTCAAAGATCCTCAATTTAACGGAGGATGGCGGAATAAGATTGAGAATTATATTTAAAGGATAAATTATGCTATTAGCTTTCAACACAATTATAACTGAAAAATACAAGATCGGATTCGATGAGAAAACACTTCCCTTCATCATGGATGGTTTTCCATATGAAATAGTGCATTTGGGTGATGCAAGGTTAAATGATTTTGAGAAGAATGAAAATGTGTTTTCCAAATACTCTCATCTGTTGCTCTCAGGTTCTTCTCTTTCCGCTTCTCAGGGCAGTGGATTCGATGAAATGATCATAAAAGTAATTCAATATTTTATAAAAATACAAAAACCAATTCTGGGTATTTGTCATGGACATCAAATGATCGCAAGAGCTTTGGTGGGAAATGATGCTTGTAGAAAAACAGAAACTGCTGAATTCGGTTGGAAGAAAATGCAGATTAAAGATAATCCGCTTTTCAAAGGAATTTCCAATCCTGTATTTCTGGAATCACATTACGATGAAATTTGCAATTTACCAGATGAATTCAAAATAATTGCAACAAACAATGATTGTGAAATTCAAGCTTTCCAATATAAGAATTTGCCTGTTTGGGGAGTGCAGTTTCATCCTGAAATGCAATTTGAAAATGGAACTGAAATGGTACGAACTCATATTGAGGAATTTCCAAATGACAAAGAATTCTACAAAAATGAATTGGATATTGAAGCACAAATTAAACAGAATTTTCTAATTTTTGAGAATTTTATAAATTCAACAAAATTTGGAGATTGATCAATGCACAATTATATTGAGTCTTTAATAAAATTATATAAAGCAAATGCCAACCCTGACAACGCTGCACCAATGGCAAAATATATGAAGGATCTCTTTCCTTATTTGGGAATAAAAACACCGAGACGAAAGGAGTTGTTCCAAGAGTTTATTAAAGAAAATAGCTTACCACAAATATCAGAATTGAAGCAGATCACCTTAGATTTGTGGGATCTTCCAGAACGGGAATTTCAGTATGTTGCAATTGGTTTATTAAAAAAATACACCAATAAGTGGAATGAAGATTTCATAGATCTTTTCGAGCAGCTTATCGTCACAAAATCGTGGTGGGACAGTGTGGACGGATTAGCAAGTTGGATGGTGGGAGAGCACTTTAAACGTTTTCCCAATATTCGAGATAAATATATTGATAGATGGATGAGAAGCGGGAATATGTGGTTGCAGAGAGCTTGTTTATTATTCCAATTGGGTTACAAAGAAAAAACAGATGAAATACTAATGAAAAATCTCATCATGAGTCTAAATGGCAGTAAAAATTTTTTTATCAACAAAGCAATTGGTTGGATCTTACGAGAATATTCTAAAACAAATGCACAGGCAGTTATAAACTTTGTAAACAATAATGAACTTGCAAATCTAAGTAGAAGAGAAGCCCTCAAATGGTTGAAGAATCAAGGGAAAGTGGGAATTACGAATTAAAAAAATAAAACAACGAACAAAAACAAAATCGATCTTGTCGCAGAGTACCTGCAAACCCATGAGATAGCAATGGGCATTGTTTTGCTCAATATTAATAATAACGTTTACGTTTAACAACAATATTGTTTTTTTAGTTTAACTTCTACAATATATTCTTCTTCCATTTCCCCTGTTTGAATTTCCAGGTGGAAGGAATGGCACGCGTAAGAGAACTTACTGCAATACCAATGGCAATTCCGGCAAAACCAAGATTCAAAGTTATCGCCATTATGTAGCCGCAGACGATTACCACCACCAGATCAGAAACGCTGGAATAGAGGAAAGGTGAAAGCGGATCTCCACCTCCACGTAAACCACCACCCAAAGCAAAGGCAAACGCCATCGTCGGTTCACTTACGGCAACGATCATGAAAAAGGTTTTTCCCATTTGGATCGCATCAACATCATCGGTGAAGAAACTCATAATAGATTCGGGAAAAAAGAAAAAGATCAGAGCAACAAAGGTCATAATTCCGGTTGCCATACCGGCTGCTAACCAGCCGCTTTTTTCGGCCAGTTCCGGTTTCCCAGCACCCATGTTCTGCCCCACCCGGCTCATGGTAGCATTCATAAAAGCCAACCCTACAAAACTGGAAATCATTCGCACTTGCATTGCTACACTGTAAGCGGAGATCGCCCTGGTGGAATCCGGCAGCAAAGTGATGATCCTGAAAATGAACAACCTTGAGAAATTGCGCACAATTCCCTGCATCGATCTGGGCCCACCTAGAAAAAGGATTTTCTTCAGCAGTGGAAAATCGAATGTAAGTGAATCTCTCAAATTTATTTGAATGGGGAAACGTTTGGAAAATAAGATCCACACACCAATAAAGGAACCGATAAAGCGAGATGCAACCGTTCCCAAAGCTGCACCTTTCACACCCATAGCCGGAATCGCTCCAACTCCAAAAATGAAAATATAGTTAAAAACAATATTCAATGAATTGGTTATCAAAAGCAGGTTCAGGGAAACTTTGGTTTTTCCCACACCCAGCAGAATGCCGGTGATCACGAAATTGAACATAGAAAAAATGCTGCCCAGAAAAAGGATTCGCAAATAGGAAAATCCCAATCCGATAACTTCAGGTTCAGCTCCCAACAAAATTAGGATGGATTTGGAAAAAAGCAGTCCCAACGGCATGATGACGAGGAGTGCAGCCAGGATCATGAAAGTGACTGACCGTCCTGCGGTACGGCTGACTTTTGCTTTATCTTTAGCACCGTAAGCATGTGCCACTAGTACAGAGCTGCCACCGCTGATCGCTATCATCAAGATCATAATGAACATCATTACCTGGCGACTCATTCCAACCGCCGCGATAGATTCGATACCAAGTGAACCGACCATCTTAAAATCGACAATGCCTACAGTAACCTGCAACATATTAGTAAGAATGATAGGCCAGGCGATCTTCCAAACCTGCTTGAATTCTTCAGCGTGAAAGTGTCTATGACTGGTGATGAGTTTATTCATATGTTAAGGTTTCCATCCAATTATTTTCTTATTTATTCTCCTTGAATCAGAAAGCATAGATGAGAGTAGAAAGTCAAACAAATCTTAAAATATCATGGTAAATTATCCTGCTGTCATTCACTTTTCTTGACGCTGATTTACTAATAAATAATCATTGTACTATAAAATAACTTTAGGAGTGTAAGATGAATAAAATATTTTTAATCCTGATAGTTCTCCTTAGCATTTCCTGCTCCATGATAAAAAAACAAACAGAACCTACAGTTCCAATTTGGTACAAAGTACAGGAAGAAGGCTATGTTATCAGTTGTGCAGAAGCAGAAAGTTATGAAGAGTACCTGGCAAAACTTACTGCGAAGAATATTGCCTTTCAAACTTATCCAATTAAGATAGAAAAATATCTTAATAACTATGTCGCAGATAATTGCATAACTTCTGGAAATAATGCGATCCAGGCGGAACTAGATAAAGTATTTAAACACTTTACAAATTACCTGATGAATATTGCAGATGTCCAGATTGAATTGGGTGAGGTCTACACTATCCCAATTAAAGGAAGCCATGTAAAATGTTATGTACAATTAAAGATAGAACAGAAATTTTTACATCAGGAATTTGTAGAATTTTTGGAAACCAGTGATCTGTATGTGAATCTCAAATTGAGAAATATATTAACGAAGTGTTTCAAGAATTGATCATAAGAAGTAGATTCATCTAATATTATTGACAAAGATATAAAGTTTCTGACTTTGAAATTATATTGAAAATTAAATAATTAAGTATCTATTATTAGGAGGAGAAAGATGAAAATAATAATTATTGTTTTATTAGTATTTCTATTATATAATACATTAATATGCTCAACTATTGAGGATGTTACCTCTGAGCAACCAGCAATACAAAAAGAAATTACTGCAACAGAGAGTAACTTGCAAATTCTTGATAAACTACATTCTTTGTATTATGATGTTATGATTTTCTTCGGAATTCTTGTAGCTTTTATAGGTATTTTGCTTCCATTATTCATAAACTTTTATCAAACTAAAAAACTGAAAATTGAAAAGGAAAATCTAAAACAAGAATTATTAGTAGAAATAAAAAGTGAAATTAAAAACGAATTTGATTTGTATGAAGAAAAATTCAAAGAGAAAATAGAAAAAATGGAAATTGGATTCAAAGAGAAAATAGAAAAAATGGAAATTGGATTTGAAAAAAAATCTGATGCAATGAGTGGAATGGTATTTCATGTTCAAGGTAGATTTGAACTCAATAAGAGATATTATGCACAAAGTCTAGTAAGTTATATTTATGCATCTAGTTTCTATTTAGAGGGTGAGGATTATGGAAATTTTCAGCGAGTAACTAAAACAATTTGTGAAAGTTGTTTTCCAATGCTTTTCTCTTCTGATTTTGATATTGTTAATGATTTAGAAAAAAGAGTAAATAATTTTATTAAACTCTTAACGAAATATAACAACAAAGCTAGATACACTAATTTGATAAATGCATTGGAAAAAGAACTATTAAAAGCTAAAAAACGTGAGAGACCTACTCAGACATAAAATTGAAAGAGGTATTAATTTTCTTCGCGAGGTTGCAAAAAAAGTAAAACCTCTTTCAACTCGTATCTTTCCTTCATAGTTTTAGTACGAAAAACCAGAGCAGTTGCGAAATTAAGAAGTGCAACAACTCCCAGAATAATTGCTAAACGAAGCCAATCTTCACCTTTCTCTTCTCTGATACGTGCATAATAAATTAAAGTGCGGATCCATTCAAAACCGTATAAAATTAAGAATATCTGAACTGCTCTTGCTGAGATTTTGTTTTTCCAAAATAGAATAAATGGAATTAATAGACTTATATATTGTAAAACAAACATATTTACTTTACCAAGATGTGCCGCCATTATAAATGAGCATAAAACTATCGGTAAAATTTTTCATAGTATCTTCTCCTGCAAATTCTTCTCTGATTCTAATATCTATTAAAAAGAAAAAGACAGAATTATTATTGTCAATGAAGATGTGGACTTTTTATACTTATAAATTATTGATGATCATTAAAAGTATAAAAAGTTTATTGCCTTAATTATAATAATTTATGAAGTAGGAATCAGCTGGATAATAAGGGGGAATTAAGATGGGTTCTATCAGTTCAGCGTGTAATGTTACAGTACAGCAATCCCCCTTTTTTCTTTACAGAAATTCTTACTTACCGATTTTTACAACAATTGAATTTAGAGTTAGTTAGAAAGAGTTTTTACATAGGGAGTGTTTCTTGTCATCCTGACGAATCATTCACGTTGTTCTATAGGAAGAATCTCCATTTATTATGAGATTATTCGTGAGAATGATCATTGAAGATTTCTTCAGAAAGACGGATATTTCTCATATTAATAAAAACTTTTAAAGTTAATTATAATGGAGCTTGAGAAAAATGAACAGTAATGAAATCAGAAAACAATATTTGGATTTTTTCAAAAAAAAGAATCATAAAATCGTTCCTTCCGCACCTGTTATACCGATAGATGATCCCACACTTCTTTTTATTAATGCCGGTATGAACCAATTTAAAGATATCTTCCTGGGGGAAAGAAAACCGGAATATAAAAGAGTTGTGAACAGCCAGAAATGTATTCGAGCCGGTGGGAAACATAACGATTTGGATGAAGTCGGCAGAGATGGTTATCATCACACTTTTTTTGAAATGCTGGGCAACTGGTCATTTGGAGATTATTATAAAAAGGAAGCAATAAAATGGGCTTGGGAATTACTTACCGATGTTTGGAAGCTTCCCAAAGATAAACTTTATGCAACTGTTCATACATCTGATAAAGAAGCTTATGAAATTTGGGAAAATGAAACGGATATTGAAAAATCTCATATTGAATATCACGGTGACAAAGATAATTTTTGGGAAATGGGAAGTACCGGTCCATGCGGTCCCTGTTCTGAAATTCATATAGACAGAGGTGAGAAATTTTGTAATTTAAAAGATGACTCTAACCATCAATGCAAAGTGAATGGTGATTGCCATCGATATATCGAACTTTGGAATCTTGTTTTTATCCAGTTCTTTCGTGATGAAGATGGTGCCTTAAATCCACTTGAAAATAAATATGTTGATACTGGTGCCGGCTTTGAACGTGTTTGCCAGGTTCTGCAAAATAAAAGTTCCAATTATGATACAGATGTGTTCCAACCTTTGATAAAAGAGATAGAAAAAGTATCAGGCATAAAATATCATACAGATGAAAGGGGAACTTCCCATCGTGTAATTGCTGACCATATTCGGGCTTTGGTTTTTGCCATGGCAGATGGTGGAATGCCTTCTAATGAAGGAAGAGGTTATGTATTGCGCAGGATTTTGCGAAGAGCTGCTCGTCATGGACATTTACTGAATATGAAAGAAGCATTTCTTTACAAACTTGTTGATATTGTTGTAGATTTGATGGCAGATCATTTTACCGAACTTAGAGATCAAAAAACTCACATCAAAATGGTCATCAAAGCTGAAGAGGAACGTTTTAATCTGACCTTAGATAATGGATTAAAAGAATTTTCTTCATTACTTTCTAACAAATTTCAAGATATTTCAAGAACTTTACAGAATACATTCAAAAATCAGATAGTTGATATGCATAAATTCCAAAAGAGCATTTCAAATATTCTACCGGTAAAAATAGAATTTCCCAACATAAAAGTAGATTTACCGAGTATAACAACTTTCGAAAATAATTTTGTGGAATTACTTCACGAGAATTTAAAAAATCAATCTGAATCATTTATTAAGTTTCAAAAAAATATATCTTCAATAATACAAAATAATATTAAAAATTTTAATTTATTGTCTGGGAAAAATGTTTTTAAACTTTACGACACCTACGGATTCCCACTCGATCTTACTAAAATTATGGCAGAAGAAAAAGGATTAACTGTTGATGAAGAAGGTTTTAAAATAGAAATGGAAAAACAAAAAAAACGAGCCAGAGATGCAGCTAAATTTAATCTGAAGACAGATAAAATAGATTGGGTGAAATTATCTGAAAATATTCCAACAGAATTTGTGGGTTACACAGAAAATTCTTCAACTTGTAAAATAATAAAATACGATTTAGAAGGAACAAACGTAAAAATCGTGCTGAATAAAACTCCGTTCTATGCTGAATCCGGCGGACAAATTGCAGATACTGGAAAGCTATTTAATGATGAATGTGAAATCTTGATTACAGATGTTCATAAAGATGCAGATATGTTTATTCATTTTGGTAAATTGCAGAAAGGTGAAATTAACATCAAAGAATTTACAGCAGAAATTGATGTTGAAAGGAGAATGGGTATTACCAGAAATCATACAGTTACACACATTTTACACAAAGCACTAAAAGATGTATTGGGAGATCATATTCAGCAAAAAGGATCATATTTGCATCCCGATCACATGCGTTTTGATTTCACCAATTTCAAACAAGTAAAAAAGCATGAACTTGATATTATTGAGAGAGCAGTAAATGAGAAAATCCGTGAATGTTTACCTGTAAAAACAAAAGTTATGAACATTGAAGATGCAAAGAGAGAAGGTGCTGTTGCCTTGTTCGGTGAGAAGTATGGAGAAAAAGTAAGAGTTGTGAGCATTGGAGATTATTCCAAAGAACTTTGTGGTGGAACTCACTTAAAATATACAGGTGAAATCGGTTTATTCAAAATTACTTCAGAATCTTCTATCGCTGCCGGGATTCGAAGAATTGAAGGGATTACAGGTGTGAAAGCTGAAAAATATGTTAAGATACTTGAAGATGAAATTGATGAAATTGGACGTCAGTTGAATACACCATCTGCTTCAGTTCTTGAGAAGATCAATAAAATGATC
>JAVCCF010000050.1 GCA_030765625.1 Candidatus Tenebribacter burtonii | reverse complement strand
TCGATCTGGGAAAGCCTGTCTTTTACCTGCTTGTCGGCAATTTCATAGAGCTGGCGTCCATCGAGATTTCCGGTGAGAATGATATCCATGATGGGAAAAGCCGTAATATCGACTTTATCCACGCTGGGATTATCGGCATCATCGGGCAGATCACGAATGATGGCATCAACTTTTTGTTTAACTTCTGCCACAGCCACATCGATGTCTTTACCCAGCTCGAAGGCAATCAGCACGATGGAAGCATTTTCCATGGAATAAGATTCCACGTAATCAATTTTACTGATGGTGGAGATAGCATCTTCCACTTTTTCTGTGATCAGCGTTTCCACTTCGCTGGGACCGGCACCGGCATAAATTGTTTGAATTGTAACATAGGGAATGTCTGCATCCGGTATCAGATTCAGTGACAATCCAAAGTAAGCCATTGCTCCAAACACGATGAATACTGCCAGCACCATCGTGATCATTACAGGTCTGTTTATTGATATTTTTGATAAAAACATAATTTACTCCGTAAATTGGTTAATGACCATTGGCAACGATTCTCACTTTAGCTCCATCATACACAAGATTCAAACCTTTCACGATCACCTCTTCGTTCTCGGAAATTCCATTGAGTATTTCAAATCCACCATTTTCCTGACCAATATCAACGTAAGTTTTGGTAGCCTTTTCTGATTCTACTTTGTAGATAAAATTCCCGTTTACATCATTTTTTACATTTGAACGGGCAATAATAAAAGCATTATTATTTTTGTAGGTTTGGATGGATATTTCACCGATAACGTTGCTTTTGCAAAGATTATTAGTATTGTTAAATTCTAGATTTACAGCAAAAGCATTGTGTCCTCGATCCATAGCAATTGCAACTTCTGTAACTTCACCTGTAAGAGTGAAGTTATTCCAAATTGCAGTAGCTTTCTTACCTTTCTTGATCTGGCAAACTTCTTTTTCTGTAGCCCAGATACGAGCCTTCATCTTATTAGTTTGAGATACAAAAGCCAATACATCTTCAGCGTGAACGCCATCTGTTTCACGTACATTTATCGAAATCACATATCCATCAATAGGGGCGCGTACTTTCAGCATTTGCATTACGGCATCCAGATTCGCTTCCGCAACTTTGTACTGTGTTTCAACACCTTCCAGATCTTGTTTGGAAATTCCACCTTTTGCATACAGATTCTGCATTCTAGCAAAAGTTGCTTCAACCATTTCAAAAGCCGATTTGGCCTGAACTAACTGTCCAGCTGGTGCATCTTCTGGGAATTCAAACATCACCTGATCTTTGGCTACATAATCTCCTACTTTCACATTCACTTTTTCAATTCTGCCGCCGATCATAGCAGCTGCTGCGGACTGGCGGATACCACTCAGATTGGCATTGAAAGATAATTCTTTGATGAAAGTTTCGGGTTGCATAACCTGCACTTCCACAGGGATTCCTTCTTCTTTGTAGATCTGCTCCATATTTTTAGATTCGGCTTCTTCTTGTCTGGCGCAACCAAGGGCAAGCATCGTTGCTATTACAATTAAGATCATCAATTTTAATTTCATTTTTATCTCCGTTATTAATTTATAATTCTCTGCCCATTGCTTTCTGCAGTTTAGTATACGAGATCACAGCAGCATATTTGGCATTCATAAAGCTTAGTTTAGCAGCTTTCAATTGTAGTTGCGCATCTATAATTTCTAACTGATTTGAAACTTGATTTTTATACCTGGCATTAGCTATTTCTAAACCTTTTGTAGCTAGTTTTACATTTCTGGTTTGAACGTTTACTTTTTCCAGGTCAGCCTGTAGCTGCCAATAGGAATTCCTAATATCAAGTTCGATCATTTCCTGTAAAGTGCGATGATCCAACTTCGATTGATTAAGAGTATGTTTCGCTTTTTTAATCTTGGAACTATTAGAAAATCCAGTGAACAAAGGCATGGAAAACCCAATTCCAACTTGATATGAATTACCCCAGTCATCACTTTCAATCTTCTTTTCATCAGCTCCAAAATAAGTGTAATCTGCTGTGATACCAATGTTTGGTAAAAAGTTACCTTTTTCATAACGCAGCATCACTTTACTCACATCTACACCAATTTCAGAGAGTTCAATTTCCATGCGTTTTTTTAACCCACTTTCAACTGCATTTTTCAAATCAATTTTTTCCATTTCAGGAAGGTCAGTATCATCAATCAGCTCAAGATCAGGATCATCCAAGTTCAAATGATTAGCAAAACTTTCCATTGCTAGCTTAGAATTCTTCTCAGCTTCCAACACATCCGGTTCCAATTTTTGCACTTCTAATTCGGCTCGCAGCATATCATATTCTGATACTAAACCTTCTTCATACATATCAGAAACCTGTTTGAAATACAAATTAGCAAAATCCAAAGCATCAGCTTGGATTTCGGCTACCTCAGCTGCTAGTTTGGTTTTGTAATAAAGATCAGTCGTACTAAAGATAAGATTTTGTTCATCCAAGAAATACTTCTTTTCCTGCAAGTGATAAAGTTTGCCAGCAATGTTGATACCGTTGATCAACTTGCCACCCATGAAAATAACCTGACTTAGTGAAACCGTTCCTGCTAAAGAATATTCATCAGATTCTTGTTCGGGAATAAAAGAACTGAATCCATAATCAATGAAGCCAGCTATAATACTGTCATTAGTTGTGACATTATTAGCAAGCATCGACTCAACACTTGGCATTATCGGTATTGCTGAATCTGGTAGTTTCATATGTTTGTACTGATATCCACCGGAAAGTGTAATCTGCGGAAACAGATTTCCACGAACATTATTGTATTCCTGGCGGTATTTTCCCACTTCTTCCCTTGCTTTCTGTAGCTCCTTGTTGTTTTCTTTTGCCATTTCCACACTTTCCTGCAAGGTCAAAGTTATTTGACCGAACAATGAAAATACAAGTAACAGCATCAAAAATGAAATTAATTTTCGTTTCATTAATTTTCCTCTCTATTCTATTCCATTAAATATAACTTCGATAGTTGTATCAATCATTTCATCGATATCCCAATCGGTGTTTCCCAAATACCGTCCTACGAATGCACCGTGAGTTACTCCCAAGATCATTAAAACTAGTGAATCATTCATTTTAAATGATACTTTGTGGTTTTCAATCCCCTGTAATATCACTTCTTTTACCAAACAAAAATCTGCTTCCATGATTCGAACTTTATGCAATTGCATGAATCCTTTAACTTTGGTTGGTAAAAATTCCTTATCCAGTAGTTTGATAAAAGGCATATTCTCTTTCATCAGATTAATCTTCATCTTCATATATGTACGCAGTTTTTCTCGCACATTTTCAGCTTCATCTACTGCTTCTTTTACTTGCATTTCAAATTCACTAAGTCTTAAAAGAATCATTTCCATCATTATTTCTTCTTTGTTTTTGAAGTAGTAGTAGAGTGCTGTTTTCTTAACACCGCATTCTTTTGCAATGTCATCGAGTGTTATTTTATCTATTCCATATTTCAAAAAAGCATTCTGGGCAGCCCTTAAAATCTCTTCTCTACGAGCCATAATTCCTCCTTTTATATTTTGAACTTTTCGTTCATAAGTTCAAAAGTTAAAATAAGATGAATGTGTCAAATGATTTTTTGAATTTTTTATCAAATTGTTCAAATTGTGGAATTACTAAAATTAGAACCTATATGAGATAAAGCTCCACAGTTCATTTTTTTTAGAAATTATGAAAAATTTAAATCTATATATTTTCTTCGTTTACTTCTTTCTCAATAAATTCCCAATGCAGATGGGTACTGGTCTTAAAAGTGTAGAATTTCATAAATTTGAGCATTCTGGGTAAATTATAATCCGGTTCAACCAGGAAGTAATCATAGTTCTCAAAACTTTCATTCAGAATTGTTGAATCAATAACTAAAACGATCTCTGAAAATTCATTGATGGAATCAAGAACGGAAATATTATACGGATAATAGAAAACCTTACCAGGAGTATAATGCTGGAGAGAATCCTGCAGGTTTGTGAAATAGGCAGAGTGTTCTTCTGAAGCAATAACAGCGAGAGGGATATTAGGATTAAATGCTTCCACAAGTCTGCCAGGTTGAGCTTCCAATTTTGCATGTTCAGAAAAATGTATTATACCCTTTACACCGCTGAATGTAAACCAGACGGCAATGAGAATAGACGCATATTGAGCGATCAATTTCATTTTACTTACTTTGGATATCTGACCTATAAAAGCCAGGGGTAGTAAGAAAGCTGAAGTTCCCAGGAAAAATCCGAAGAACAGCATCATCCCGCTAAGAGCACCACCCAGATCTACAGCTTTTGAGAGAGCTATAAGAAATGAGGGACAGAAATTGATGCCGGTAATAATTCCCAGCAGGAAAGCACTTTTAGTAAATTTTATCAGTTTGGGAACATGGCAGCTTTTGGCTTTTTTATTAGTTCTTACAGCAGAAAGCACTAAATATAATGAAAGTAAGATATAAGCAATCGAAGTAAATAATTCACGGTTGACCGAAACGATCTGAGCTCCGGTATAACCGGCAACAGCACCAAAGACAAGATAGGAGATAAACCTACCGGCTGAGATTTCCAAAACGGCATAGATACTTTTACTTAATTTTCTATCTTCCGAGATAAGGTATGGTAAATATATTGGTGTGCAGGTTACAAGACAGATCGAGCCTGTAGATAATCCCAGCACAATTCCTTCTATAAGAGTTTTTATCATAAATACCTGCTAATTAAAATATCAAAGTAGAGCCGAAAAATATTAAATTCTGTTTCTGAATATCGTAAAAATGCGTATATTCATTTTTTACCCAGAATGATTGTAGTGAATTTATAAAATATTCACATTTAAGTGAATATGAGGTGAATAGATCTAGTGAATACTTGATATCAGCTGTTGAATAGATATCCTTGAAAATATACTGATTATGCTCGATAAAACCGAGAGTTCCATCATTCTCCGGATTGAATTTAAATCCCAACAGCAAATATGAACTATTTAGATGATCCATGGCATAGGAATATTTTGCCTGAACTTTAAGCATATTTGAAACACGATATACTTGAGCTGTCTCGTTATCATAACAGGAACGATTTACATAGGAGACAAACCCGCTTATCCCACTTTGAAATCGTCTTGTATAACGTAATTGTGTAACTACATTATGATCCTGTTCATTATTTATTTTATCCGAGATATTATTGTAATACCTCACCCTGGCACTAATTGAACTGAATAGATTAATTATGTTATCGTATTCAACTCCACCGCCCAGGTTGATCTGATCATATAAACCGGCTGCATTAAGATCATTTTTGTAATATAACTCAGTAAATAATTTCAGGTTTTGATTTACATTATAAGAAATATCAGCTGAATTATAGAGATCATACTCATTTTTATTTTGATCATCCTGGCTGGCTGTTCTCAATATCTCATTTTCCAGATCCAATTGTTCATAATTCAAATTACGGTATTTCCCAAAATAGGAAAAAGAGAATTTATTCATATTTGCTTTATACTGAAGATCAAAATTATGGATCATATTCTTTTTGATATGATCACCAATACCGGGATTTATAAGAAAGCGCGTGTCATCAGCATTGAACCACCTGTTTGAATATTGTAATTTCAGGTATTGCAGATCTGTGCTGTACAACATTTTAAGGGTTGAATAATTGGTGAAATAACTATTCTTCATTTCATTGTTATGGGAATAATCAGCGGGGAATTCATCATTCTTCTGCGAATAGAATAGTTCATTTTTAAAATTAAGGATTAAATTAGAATTGAGATCCGTTTCAATCTCATGTTTCCAGTTAAAACCAAAGTTAGAATTATTTTTCGAACTGAAATTTTGAAAAGCGAGATCCGACCAGTTAGTAATTCCGGCCGAGATTAAATTTACCATTAGTAGAAGAGAGAGTAGAATTAATAATTTTTTCATATCATTCTCCCTTAATATATCGCATTCTCCGGGCAGACTGCAATACATTTGCCGCACCGATTACATTTAGTCTGGTCGATCACTGCTTTGCCATCCTTGCCTATCTCAATAGCATCTTGAGGACAGATACCGATGCAGGCTCCGCATGAACTGCAAGCTGATTTATCTATATGATATTCAGGATCACTCACCTTATCACAACTGATAAACAGTATTAGTAAAATAATGATAACTGATACTAACCCGAATTTTTTCATCTGTTTTTCCTTATCGCATTATAGGTACAACTTGTAATGCATATTTCGCATTCTATGCATAAGTCAGCATCTATAACCGCTTTACCATCAATTATCTTTATAGCATTGGTAGGACACACCTTTACACAATCTCCACATCCTACACAGGAATTTGATTCAACAAAAATTGCACTTCTAGATATTGCTAAAAGTGAAATCACTATCATGATCATAGCAATAATAATTAATTTAGTTTTCATTTTTCCTCATACTTTCCACAATCAACTCGATCGTGTTTTTTTACTTTCAAACAAAAATAATATGTCGTTTAAAGCAACGATGTTTTATTTTGTAAAGCCATCTTATTATTAATATGCAACAACTGCTTTATAAATTAAATTCCAGGGGCAGGTACAATCCCCACAAGCTTCACACATATCCGGATCAATATATTTATAGCCGGGACCCTGCTGGATGGCATCATAAGAACAATCATAAATGCAATTACTGCAATTATGGCAAGCACCCGTATTGATCTGGTAAACTATTTTACCGGCAGGTGAATTGGAAATCTGATTTACATTATTATTCTCATCAAATGCTTTAATTGCGAAGTAATAGATCGTTGCCGGCTCTAAGACATTAACCAGACAAAACTGCGAGGTTCCTGCAGTTAGCGGAAGAGGAGGATCATCAAATAAAACAGCACTTGCCCAATTAGATTCAGTAACCAATGAAGTTGAATATTTTATCACGTAATGATCGGCAGTTCCTTCAGTGCCATTATCACCGGGAGCTGTCCACTGAATTTTTATTGTATTCAAATTTGCTGTAGATCCTTCATAAACGGAAAGATTAGTGATATCAGCCGGTGGGGTAATATCAACTATCAGATTTGCAGCAGGCACATTTGAAAGCGGTGAAACATTTCCACTTTCATCAAAAGCTTTAATGGCAAAATAGTAGGTTATTTCATGTTCCAGATCCTCAACTATATAATTTTGAAGTGAACCTGCTGTAAGAGGCCATGGAGCACCTTCCAATAGTTGAGCATCTTCCCAGTTAGTTTCGTTAATTTCTATTTGAGCAATCCTGATCTCATAATTATAAGCACTTCCCAAAATTCCATCATCACCGGGAGCTGTCCAGGTGAGTTCAATTATCTCATCAGTGGGAACAGCCTGCAGATCTGTGATCGCTGAGGGTGGAATTTCATCGGGGATATCTGTAGTTACAGCCTGGGCAATATTAGAAAGATCTGAGATATTAGCTGCCTCATCGACCGCTTTTATACCGGCAAAATATTCCGTAACCGGTTCAAGATCAACAATAACAAAGGCTTCCCCATTCCCCGCTTCCTGTGGAATTATATTCTGATCATATTCCGAAATTGAATCCCAATTGGATCCTGTTAATTCTGAAGTGTGTAGCTTGATAATGTAGGAAGTCGAAGTTCCAATGTCACCATCATCTCCGGGTGCAGTCCAATTTAACTGGAACGAATTCATGGAGACAGAACTTATGGAGATATCATCTATTGGAGCCGGCGGTTCTTCATCAATATTCTCACCCATTATAAAAACTTCCGTAAAAGCTGGAAGAGAAGCCTGCTCAAGTTCATCGATAACTTCAATTTTAAGTGTGACTACTAATTCGGTCTGCAGACCTGCAAGATACCAATTTTCTAAAACACCGGCATTCTGTGGAACGGGAGGGATAAAATCATTCTCAATAATTGTACCATCACTATCATTGAGAGCCAGCTTATACTGGAAAGCTCTACCTGAGGTTGAATCATCACCGGTAGCGGTGAACTGAATATTCATTTTCCCGATCGAATCGGAAATTGCTGCAATATCATTAATCATGGCAGGTTTTATATTATCACCATTAATTGTAAAAGCATTATCGGGGCATGTAAACAGATTGATGCATTCCATGCAGCCTGTGCACAGATCAGCATCTATATAAGCTGTGTGTGTACGCTGATCTAGCTTTATTGCATTTTCCGGACAGCTGAACAGTTCTGTACATTCAAGACAACTGGAACATTTAGAAAATTCTATCCGGGGCTTCTCATTAAAAGCTGTAGTTTTATCCAGATTATCAGTACACCCAAGAGCGATGATAAAGATGAGCAACAAATATTTTTTCATGTTTTTCTATTCCATTATAATAATAATTTACTCAGTCTGCTTTATAACGTCAACCGGGCAACCTTTATATCTTTTTCCATCGCCATTAGCACAGATCCCGCAACCGGTACATTTTTCCATATCGATAACGGCAATACCTTTCTGCATGGAAATTGCACCATACGGACATCTTTTTACACATAATCTACAGCCAATACAACCCTTGGGATCAACATGGTAAGGCCATAAAATCTCTCCAAGTTCATTCCTTAATTTTAATTCACTTTCTGCAATGAGCAGCGTATATACAACAAATACATCTTCCTGCCTGATACCAGTTACAGTTAGTTCCAGTTCAGAAACCAATTCAATCTCATTCACTTTGAGAAATTCATCCGGAGCAAGAGAAAGCTGGAATACTTCTTCACCTGTATTTAAAAACCAGGTATCTTCCGTCTTACTTAATTTACCGGAATAGCCGGTTAATTCCAACTTTTCACCAGTTTCGGCAAAAACATGGAAAACTGCTGTTATTAAGACAACCATTATAAGTATCCATTTTTTCATTATTTTTTTCTCCGATATTTTTTTTAACTTGTTATGCAATTAGTAATCCATAAATCACTAATTTTTTTTTATTTTCTTTATCTTTATTCCATCTTCTGCTGGACAGCTTTGCAAACACTTGAGGCAAAAAATACAATTTACGTCTGTTACACGTTTTTGTGCATGAACATCTATCTGCATCGGGCAGTTTTTTGAACAAAGTTTACAGTCCCTGCACAGTTCTTCATTTATCTGGATCCGTTTGGAAGTAATTTTCAGGATCTTGCCAATATATTGAAATACATTCATCAAGGCAGCGTAAGGACATAAATATTTGCACCAGAAACGATTGATAAAAAACCCAACGACAAATATTACAAATAAGGTTAAAGCTGAATATATCGTTATTCCCAACGGATTTGATACTGCCAGAACAGGACAGAACCGCATATATCCGTATTGCACCGAACGGAATATTGCCAGGATAGTAATAAATAAAATTACATACTTAAATACTTTCAAGAAACGATGCAGCCAGATTGGTAACTGTAATTGCCGATTATTTCGGGATTTTGGATTTAAATTGAAGATCAATTCCTGCACTGTTCCAAATGGACAAACATAGCCGCAGAATCTTCTTCCCCAGAAGATTGTGGTAACAGCAATAGTAAGTCCTGCAATCACGGCGATGGGGAATAATAATACTCCGAATGAGAGCTTTGCACTCATCACTCCAAAACAGATACTTGCGTAGGGACAAAAACCATGAGCACTGTTTAAAACACCATTTATCAGCAGTACTACAACTATGAGCGTTATACCTAAAGACAGGTACTGAATAACTTTTCTAAGATCTTGAGCTTTATTATTTTTCATTAATTGAAAAAAAAAGACACTGATTTTTCGTCAATTATTTATTATTTAGTGTGAACTAGTTTTATAATTGACGTTGTATTAAATATTTTTGTAGATGAACTGGTTTAATTTTATCTTATTTTCGCTTAATATATTATTAATCATTAATATATAATCAATAAAACATTTGACTACTTAAAATGATATTTATATTTATGCAAAAAATCATGATAGGATGTAATATGAAAGTGTTGTTAGTTTACAATCCATTTGCCGGACATGGAAGAGCAAAGAATATTTTACCAGAAGTTGAAGCAGAATTCTCAAAGCATAACATTGAATTTGACTTGCAACTTACTGATTACCCAGAACACGCAACTGAAATAATGAAAAATGCAAATCTCAAAAATTACAATGCAATCATAGCAGCTGGTGGAGATGGAACCCTCTTTGAAGTTATCAACGGTTATTATCTGAATTCAACTGATGAAAAACCACCTTTGGGGATACTACCTATCGGTACAGGAAATGCCGTTGCCAGAGATCTTGAATTACACGTTACCAAATGGAAAGAAGCAGTTGAGATAATTGCTCAAATGAAACCGAGAAAAGTGGATGTCGGTAAATTCACTAGTCACGGTCAGTCATATTACTTCCTGAATATTCTAGGCTTGGGGTTCGTAGCTGATGTAACTAAAACTGCCAAAAAACTCAAGAGTCTTGGTAATATTTCGTACTCTTTGGGAGTGCTATATCAGATGCTGATGTTAAGATCTTTTAAACTCAAAATTGAGCTTGATGGGAAATTACTGGAAAGAGATAACATTTTTGTTGAAGTATCTAATACAACTTATACAGCAAATTTTTTTATGGCACCGAATGCTAAGATCGATGACGGACTACTTGACATTACTCTTTTGAATAAATTAGGTAGGATTGGACTGTTAAAAGCTTTTCCAAAAGTATTTACTGGTGAGCATATTCATCTCCCTGAAGTAGAAACTTTTACCGCTAAACATATCAAGATCACAACAGATCCACCAAAAGTTCTAACTCCCGATGGCGAGCTGATTGGCATCACACCTGTAGAAATTGAATGTTTGCATCAGGATATTGAGGTTCTCTGGAAATGAAACACGTTCGCTCGTTGTTCTTATGGACTTCAGGTTTTATTTTCTTTGGAATATTCAGTATTATAGCAATTTTACTTACATACATCATACCATTAAAAAAACTAGATCCATTTATCAAAAGTGCATTAAAATTACTTTTTAAAGTAATGTTTATCAATGTTAAAGTGGAGGACAATACTGATATAGACAGATCAAAAACATATCTTTTAATGTCTAATCATGTCAGCTTGTTCGATGTACCACTATTAAAAGCTTACATTCCAATCTACTTCAAAGGCATAGAAGCACATCATCAATTTAAATGGCCTTTCTATGGCTGGTTAATAACGCGGTTGGAAGCTATTCCAATAAAGCGGGATAACATTTATTCTTCAATGCGGAGTATTAAGAAAGCAAATGATCTATTGGAAAAAGGTACTTCTATTGCTATTTTACCTGAAGGAACCAGGACACTAACAGGTAAAATGCAGTCTTTTAAAAAGATGCCTTTCATGCTGGCAAAAAAAGCTGGTGTCGATATTATTCCCATCGGATTATCAGGGTTGTTTAGATTAAAACCAAAGGGAAGTTGGCATATTACACCAACCACTATTACCATAAAATTTGGTGATCCAATAGTGAGTAAAATAGTAAATGATCTTTCGGTAGAAGAACTTCGCGATAGAGTTTACGCAAGCATAAAAAGTTTGATTACAGAACCTTAGACAAATTTATTAGTGATTATTAACTTACATTTGATTAAGAAACTCCTTAATAAAGCTATAATATTTTATTAAAATAATCAATTTAGACTTTGTTAATTAATAGATGCAATCCAGAAAAGATCTTATTAGAATTGAATAAAATAGTAGCAAAAACTAAAAGTTTAAAATTTACGAATTTTCTGATCATTAATAAATCAACAGGGTTAATTAGTACTGGTAATCTCGAAGAAACAATTAACCTATTGCGAGATGTTGATTTACAAAGTCTTCACTTGCCATCACCTTACTTTATTACAATAACTTGCTAATCATTTATCTATTTCTTAAGAATTTTGTTGAATCATAAAAATTCGTTGGAGATACTTACTTGAAAGATAGAATAATTGAAGTAAAAAAAAGATTGATCAATCAATATTAGAAAAGATTATAAACAAATAATTTCACAACGATGAGTTCATTTCCAAACAACAAAAAGCAGGTATAAATCATTGTATGTAAATGAATTATACCTGCTACTATTGGGTGGATGATTGGATAGAAAGAAAGATTCGAAAACGTGATTCCTGGAGATTAAGAGGTTATTGACACCACTTAAAAAGCGATGGGGAGGTAAAAACTCCCCTTTTTGTCACACACTTTAAATATGATTTTCTTGACACATAAATTATATTATCAATTTATATCAATAGTTTTATCATTGATAAATATACATAGAATTGGCAACATAATTAAGTATACAATAACCACAGGAAAAAAGTTATTGTATTCATTTTTTAGTGTAACTATAGGTTAGTTATGTCTACATTTATATTGGGCGTGGCGTACATATGTTGTGCGTAATTATTTTAAAATTGAAAGGTGATTATATGAAAAGATTCATTATAACCTTAATAATCTGTAATTTAATGAACTATTGTTTTTCTGATAGTCCAATTAGTAAGCAACAATATACTGAAAATGCACATTTTCAAAATCAAAAGATAGATTATGGAAATAGATACACTTCGGATGGTATTTCAGTATATATTCGTGGATATAAGATAAAAGATGCAGATCCAAATACATTTGAAGTCTTATCCCAAAAATTTTCAAAAGACAAAAATAATATTTTCTATAGTTCCACTAACGGAGATGATATTAATATCCGTAAAAAAATAGTTGGTGCAGATTTAAACACTTTTCAAGTAATAAGTAAATTCTATTCAAAGGATAAGAATCACGTATATTGTGCATTTAGAAAATTGGAAGGTGTTGACCCCGAAACCTTTATTATCTTAGATAGGTATTATACAAAAGATTCAAAACACATTTATTATGATCGTAAAATTATTGATAAAGCTGATGTCAATTCCTTCAAATTTATTTGTGGTGGATATTATCAAGACAAATCTAATTTGTATTTTAATGGAAAAGCTATCATCAACTCAGACCCTAATTCATTTCAACATATTGAAGATTTCTACTATAAAGATAAGAATCTAATTTATAGATTTGGCAAAATTCTTATGAATGCTGATTTAGATAGTTTTGAATACCTAACTGGATATTATTCAAAAGATATCAATCACGTTTATTATAAAGAGAATTCATTAAACAATGCAGATCCGGAGACATTTGAAGTAATAAATGGAACATTTCAAAAAGATATAAACTCAGTTTATTTAAGCAGAAAAAAAATGGAAGGTATTGATTCAAAGACGTTTGAATTTATCGGTGGCAATTTTTTTAAAAGTAATAATAAAATCTATAATAGAAGTATCGAATTAAAAGACGTAGATATCGAAACTTTTGAATTTATAAACAATGTAGTTCAGAAAGATAAAAATAATATCTATAGGTATGGTAAAATATTAAAAAATGCTGACCCAAATACTTTTGAATATCTTAACAAAATCTATCAGAAAGACAAGAAATATGTCTTTAGAAATAGCAAAATTCTAGAGAATGTAAATCCTGATACGTTTAAATTGCCAAGGGGTACAATAATTGTTGATTAACTACGCACAACAAAAGCACCTGCGGTAGGTTGCGTGGTTTGTTTCGTCTGAATCGTTCCGATTCAAACTTTGGTTGGTTTGTCTTGGCGGAATCTGCCGATTCCGCAGCGTGCTCCAAACATTATATGCAAATAAGTTAGGATTATTATGATAAAAAAAGAAATAGTAGGAATATCTTCAAAAGATCATAAATATGCATCGTTATTTTTTGATTACATCATCCCAACTTTCGATGCAAC
>JAVCCF010000039.1 GCA_030765625.1 Candidatus Tenebribacter burtonii | reverse complement strand
TCTCTGGTTGGAGCTTTGATCACCTTTTTGATCATACTCTTCAGTAGCTTGTTGCGTAAATAAAACTTACTGCGTTTAGTGCGAGGGATGAACATCCACACATAACGCATAAAATGAACTAAACAGATTTGATGTGGAACTTGTGGGAAAACCCTTTCAACAACACCAAAAAAACATTAAGGTTCCTTCTGTTGTAACAGAAAAAATAAACCATATTAATCTTTCGGTTGATTTTGAAGCAGTATTACCAAATTCAGTTTTCAAAATTTTACCACATTCAATTGTATGTGAATGTGATGACTCTTCAAAAATCTGCGGAACAGTAGAAACTCATAGTTCTAAAAGTTTAACATGGAACGCATCAATAAAACAAGAAAAAAAAGAAGAAAGCATTTTAATGAAATGGGAATTAGTTTCTGGTTTTCCTGAAGATAAAGATATATACATATTTGGGTATGGTTCACTATTAAGCAAAAAACAAATTGAGCTAACAAATACAGATTTTGATATTAATAGTGAATTAATTCCAGTTTATTTACAAGGTTATATGCGGGATTTTTCAGCAATTACCAAGAATGTAAATGCTTTCAGAATAAGCGAAAACAATATACCAAAATATATTTCTTGTATGAATATATCAAAATCTGATGAAGACAAAGCTTATGGTGTTCTTTTTAAGGTTGATAAAGATAATCTAGGGAAGTTTGATGAAAGAGAATCATCTTATATTAGAATTGATGTTACTGAAAAAGTCAAAGATTTAGAAGGAGATCACATATTTAAATCAAAATCAAATAATAATGATATTAGACAAACAGAAGTTAGAAAAGATTTTGTTATTTTTACATATATAAGTATTAATTCTTTAGATGAAGAAGATTTTATAGACGACCCTGCAATTGGTAAAGTCTATCCTGCAATTGGTAAAGACTATATTGAAAGAATTAAAGAAGCTTCAGCGACTTTGGACAAACCTTTAAAAAGAGATGTTTTCTCAAACGCTTTTGAAAGAGATTACCGAGACTATAAAAAAATGCCACTAACTGAATTATCTAATTCCAGACCTGGACAAACATATAAATCATAAAATGTGATTTAAAAAGAGATATTGAAGTTATCATCTTGATACAAATATTATAAAGTTTTCAGTACTGCTTTTGCAGAAACTCTTAAAATCTCATGTAAACGATTAAAACGATCAATATATAATTCACCACTCCACTCATCCATAAATATCTTCTTAAATTCAAGAGAAAGAACACAAGCTGATTGAGGATAATTATTATGTATCCAACGGGCAACGCTTCCTCCAGGATATCTAATATTTCTACGTACATCTAAATTCCTACCGAAATAATCTGCGTTTTGAAATGTTTTTTCCACTACTGTAATTATGCTTTCCCATTTTGCAGTTTTCATATTACTAGTTCCTACTATTATTTCAGGATTTTGCTTAGGGTCGTTTGGTTGTTCTTCCGGTCCTTTTGTACGATAATTATAGGAATGGATATCAAACATTACAAACTTACCGAATCTACTAATAAGATATTCACAATATTTTCTCAGTTCTATATAAAATAAATCGTATAATTGCAACGATCTAATTATAGTTTCTGATTTTTGTTTATCTTTCCATACTTTTAGCCCCCAAGCATCTTCTGGTTCTAAATAGAAAGGATTTTCTTTTCTACTACGGTTTACATCTATTTCAAAGCGAGAAAGATTTACGATAATCTTATTTGCACATATATCTGCTAAACGTTCTGTAAAAAGATCTTCTGCTCTCAATCTATCTGCATCAGAGATTGCCAAATTTTCAAATAGTTCAGCTCGGATACTATGCCCACTATGTACAGCAGCTGTAACTAATGGTTCATTACCTTTTTCAAATTTCCACATTTTTTCTCCTAATTCTAACTTTTTAACTCCCACTACTTTCACCTTTTTGTTGAAAAGAAAATTCAGAGAAATATTCTTTGAATCTCTCATTATAAGGGTCTTCTTCCATCAAACGAATATCTTCCGAGACAGCTAAATTCTTCTGCACATCTACAGAAATTTCGTGTCCATTATGAATTGCAGCACATACTATTGGAGATTTATATGAGAAATTAAAATCTGCTAATTGGTTCATATTAATTAGTTCCATAAATTGCTCCCCTTTGGAAGGGGAGAATATTCGGTAGTAACCGAATAGAGGGGTTTTGTGAGTGAGAAAATAAAATTACCGATATTCAGAATAATCAATATCAACCCCCTTTTATTCCCCCTTATGAAGGGGGACTCTTCATAAATTATCAATCATGCAAATAATTTACAACTCACAACTCACAACTCACAACTCACAACTCAAACCTCACAACTCAAACCTCACAACTCAAAATTATCTTTTACTCAACCATTAATTCTACAGTTTCATCAGGCTCGGAGATGATAACAGCTTGATCTACAAAATATTTATTGGCTACTGTTTTTATCTGAGCAGGAGTTATCTTCCTAAAAATTTCTGAAACTCTATCTATGTAATCATAACCCAAACCAAGTGCTTCAAAATATGTGATATAGTAGGGGAGAGAGTTCTCATTCACCATAGCTTTTAGCATTTTTTCATTCTCATCAATTGCACTATTCAGCTCGTCAGTTGGAACTTCTTCCGTCATTAGTTTTGTAAGCTCATTCACCATAACTTCAATGAGTTCATCTTTCTTATCAATAGAGGTCTGACTGTTTAATTTAAAATAACCAAAATTCTCTGAGTTTTGATATTGCGGGAAGGCATAATAAGCTAAGTTATTAGTTCCTCGAACTGCCTGATGAAGTCTGCCGCGTGATCCACTTAGAATATTATTTATCAATTTCATCACATCATAATCTTCTGTGGAAAGTGGTGGAGCAGGACAGTAGATATCAAGATTTACCTGCTCGAACCCATATTTATTCAGAAAAGTTCCGTTGTGTCTAGGAATTTCAGTAAAATACTTTGCGGCATTAATTTTCCTATCGGGTAGGTTTTTCTTTATCTCTTTTGCCATTTCCTTTGCTTCTTCTTTTGAGATATCTCCAAATAATGTAACAATTAGTTTTCCCGCATTGAAAAAAGTTTTGTGTAATTCCTGAAGATCTTTTTTAGTTAATGACAGGATAATATCTTTTTTATTTTCACTGGAAAGTCCGGCACGGGAATCGGTGAATAGTATTGCATTAATATAATCTCTATGAGCGGTTGTAGCCCGGCTTTTGGAACGCTTATAGCTTGCATTAACTTCTTCTTTTGCCAGCACGAGCTCCTTATCTTCAAAGCTCGGATTTTTAAATGCATCGAACAGCATCTCTTCCAACTTTGGATAATCAGCTTTCAGGCATTTGAACTCAATAGTTATTCCATTCGCTGAACACTGAGTATCAAAGGAAATTGCATGATCTTCCTTCCATTCAGAAATTTCCAGTGAAGTGAACTTTTTGGAACCACGGAACATCAAATTAGTCATAAAAGAGAGTGACCCCACATTTTCTTTTGTCTCATAATCTGTTGTAATTGGAAGATGAAGGACAGCATTAATTAACGGTTTTTCAGAATTCATTTTATGCAGAAGGATGAGGTTGTCATCTATCTGAACTTTCTCGATCTCCGATTTCTCGATGGAGGCGATATCCTTACTTTCAAGCAGTGCTTTTTCACCTTTTGGAACTGCTTTAAAAATAACTCTATTTCTTGGAACTAAATGCTTTCTTAATTGGAAAGTGAGATCTTCTACTTTTAAAGATTCTAATATCCGGATCTGAGTTGGATAATAATCCGGGATATTATACATCATCATTATCCAGCCGATACTATTAGCATCAGATGATACACCGGGTGTACGCAACAATTTATTGGCTTTCATTCTATTTATAAAATTCTGCAGATCATTTTCAGTGATTCCTGATTGACTGTATTTCTCAATCTCTTCATCAATTATCGAAATTATAAGATCTATATCCGCTGAATTTTTCGGTTCAAATTGGATCGTGATCTCACCTTCAGGAGAGTTTGGAGCACCACTTACATAAGCATAAAATCCTCTGCTGTTTACCAGTTGTAATTCTTCAACAAGTTCATAACGGATAGGTGACTGCCTTTTGGAAAAAAGTATTTCAAAAGCTGCATTAAGAGTAGTTATATCACTATAATCTTTTGAAGATAGAATTGTAGAAATGTAAACAGAAGGAGATTCAATTTCAAATTCTTCAATATATTCTATTGAACCTTCGCGTTGATGTTGAACAGGTTGATAAACAGGTTCCAATTGTCTTCTGGGGAAATCTTTAAAAGTCTCAACTATATCTTCCAGCATCTCAACAGCTTCAAAATTCCCAACCGCAACAAAGATCATATTGTTGGGAGCGTATCTTGCCTTGTAATAATCCTGCAGTTCATCTCGGCTGATAGTTTTATATAGTTCCGTATATCCAATTACAGGATAATGCTTGTTGGAATTAGGATAGACCAGCTCATTACTTCTCTGATATACTTTAGATTGTGGAGGAGTAGACCGCATAACGATCTCTTTGAGAATAACTTCACGTTCCCGTGCTACTTGAAATGAATCACAAAGACAAAATTGCATTTGCTCAGAAAGATTGCTCAGTGCCATATCTTTGTAAAGTTTATCTACAGTTATGTGAAATGCGGTAACAGCCGAACTTGTGTAAGCATTCACTAAAGAACCCATCTCTTTTCCCATCTCGTTATACTCGTCTTCCGTATGATGTTCGGTCGTGCCGCCGGAAACTACATGTTCTAAAAAATGGGAAATTCCTGCACCAAGGTATTTTCCTTCATTCACAGAACCCGTTTTCACAAAACAGTAAAATCCAACTGATTCATTTAACCTGTTTTCCTTCACAACTATTTGCATTCCGTTTGTAAGTGTGGTTTGCAACATCTCATTGGCAGAAATTGTACCTATTGCAATTACCATGATAACTAAAATTATTATTCTTTTCAAAATTCCCTCCAGAACTTCTATTTTTTTTTTAAGCTATTGCAAATTTATAAAGAGATGTTTTTCTGAGGAAGTGCTTACAAAGGCATTCGACGAAGAATCCGTTTGAGCCGAACAAATTTCATTATAAGCTGTATGAAAAAACATATCTATTATGCAGAACCAACTTCAATCTTTATTTACCAAAATTTAGAATTGCATTTTTTGTTCCCAAATTTAATTGTAAATATATTTAATTAAAATATAAAGTATTTGACATAAATAATTGAGATAATTTAAATAACAACGAAATTTCAAAAAAAAAGTGAAAAGGAGATATTATGAAAAAGACGTTTTTATTTATTTTAGGTTTTTTACTTTTAACTAGTTTGGTTTGGGGATTATTTATTTCCCAGAATTGTGACCCACGTAATAATTATGCACCAGATCGATTTGCGGAGATTTATAATCCATCAGACGATCCAGTAGATTTGACAGACTGGACTCTTGAAAATGTTCAAGGTGGATCGGTATCCTTTACTTGGACGCTTTCAGGTTCTATTGCATCAGGGGAAGCTCTTGTTTGTGGAAATATAGTGACTGTTTTATCAACAATTACGCCTGATTTCCAAATAACTTGGGTAGGAACAAGTTGGAACGGTAAAGGTAGTGATGGAACAATTCTTAAAAATGCATCTGGAACAATTATTGATTATGCTGTACAATCAGATATTACAGGAACATTCGAAAATAAAGAAATGGTTAGAAATTCCAATATTGCAACTCCCACCACAACTTATAACGCAGCTGAGTGGACTTTTACTTCTGTTGATGATGCAGTAGATGCTACACCTGGAATGCATGTTTGTGACTTTCCAGTAGGTTCTTCACCTACAATAACGCTTAGTATTTCTGTTTTATCTGATTTTTCGTATGTTGACGGGAGTGGCCCTTCTGCGGAACAATCATTCACTGCAGAAGGTAGTAATTTGACTGCTGATATTTCTATTGCTCCACCTACCGATTATGAAGTTTCACTAGATAATGCTTCTTATCAGCTAACTCCGATAACACTTACACAAACAGGAGGTGCTGTTGCAACGACAACAATTTATGTTAGATTAATAGCTGCTCTGAGTGCAGGTGCTTACAATAGTGAAGAAATTATTTGTACATCAACAGATGCTGATAATAAAATTGTTACTTGTAACGGTGATGTTTTTAAACTTGAGCCTACAAATCACGTAACTGGCTTCGCAGCTACTGCAGGTGGTTTTTCTGTTATTGATTTAGGATGGACAGATGCAGTAGGATCTGTATTACCTGATGGTTATCTAATTAAAGGAAGTGATGTTAGTGTGGTAGCTATAGTAGATCCTATTGATGGAATTGCTGAAAGTGACGGAGGGTTGGTTCTTAATGTTGCTCAAGGATTAGGTTTAGCAAATATCAGTGGTCTTACACCTGAGACTACTTACTATTTTAATATTTATTCTTATACAAATACTGGAACAGAAATTAATTATAAACTAGATGGATCAATTCCTAATTCTAATGCAACAACAGATGCTATTCCTGCAGCACCATCTGGAGTATATATTTCAGAATATATTGAGGGAAGTAGTGATAACAAAGCTTTAGAGATATTTAATGGATCTGGTTCGACAATATACTTGGACAATATGGCATTTCCTAGTGTTAGCAATGCACCAACAACTATAGGTGAGTATGAGTATTGGAATACTTTTACTCCTGGAGCTACAATAGCACCGAATGATGTATATGTGATTGCACATCCTAGTGCTAATTCAACAATTTTGGCTCAAGCTGATATGACTCATTATTATCTAAGCAATGGAGATGATGGATATGCAATTGTTTGGGGATCAGAAAGTAGTTATGAAGTACTTGATTGGCTTGGAGATTGGGATGGAGATCCTGGTTCTGGATGGGATGTTGCAGGTACAACTAGTGCCACTTACAATCATACTCTTGTTAGAAAATCTACTGTCACATCTGGTAATACTGACTGGGCATCTTCTGCCGGTACTACAATAGAAAATTCAGAATGGGAAGTTTATGATGTAGATACATTTACATATCTTGGTTCTCATAGTGAAACACCACTCCCCGTCAATCTATCATCATTCTATGCTCTTTACATTGGTGGTACACCAACCCTTTATTGGACTACTCAAACTGAAACTGAGAATGCTTATTGGAATGTTTACCGAGGAACAAACGATACATTTGATCAAGCTATGTGGCTTAATGCCAATGATCCGGTTCCCGGAAATGGAACTATAAACACTGCATCAGATTATATTTATGTAGATAATGCAGCTGTTGTGCAGAATACAACTTACTGGTACTGGATAGAAGATGTATCATTAGATGGTGAAACAGAAGTTCATGAACCTATCAATTTAACCATTCCGTATGAAGATATTCCGGTTACACCGGATACATACGGACTGCATCAAAATTATCCAAATCCATTTAATCCAAGTACATTAATTAGTTTTACATTGGAAGAAGAAAGTGATGTAGAGTTATTTATTTACAATATAAAAGGTGAGAAGATTAAAGAGTATGCAATATCAAGTGATCAAACATCAATTGTCTGGGATGGAACAGATCAAAATGATCAACCTGTTTCTTCAGGTGTATACTTCTATAAACTAATCACAGATACAAAAGAATACAGTAAAAAGATGCTTCTGGTTAAATAGAAATTAGAAAATAGAAATTAGTAATTAGCCCTTCAGTGCAAACTGTGGGGCTTTTTTTTGGGAGCACATCTGTCCTAATACAATTCCGTCATTCTGACGAATCTGTTACGTTGCTCTCCATAGGAAGAATAGACATTAAACAACTAACTAATTCATCATCGTTCTTAACTCAACGCTTCGCTGTTAAGTCAAGTCCGATTAAAGATAACTCATAGCTCCAATTGTTTTTTATAACTGTGGGGCTATTTTTTTGTATTAGTAAGAACTATAAAATATTTGACATATATAATTAAAATATTTTATGTAAAAATTAAAAAATAATGATTAAAAGAGAAATTATGAAAAATAAATCTATAATTGTTTTGAGTTTATTATTTTTAATTTGTTCACTCTTTTCCAATACGAACTTCAGAGTTATATCTTATAACACTTTAAACTTTGATGGAACAGATAGATTAACTGATTTCGAAACAGTTTTAACAGCATTATCTCCAGACGTTCTAATTTGCCAGGAAATTGAATCCGCCTCAGCTTCTGATGCTATACTTACAATTTTGAATTCAGCTTTCGGTGGCTTTGCTCGTGCAAGTTTTGTAAACGATGGTGATCTGAATAATATGCTGTATTACAAAACCTCTATTGGCACATTGGTAAGTCAGGATGTTATTGATACATCTCCACGTGATATTTCTGAATATGTAATGAGTATAGATGACAATCCAATAAGATTCTATAGTTGCCACCTTAAAGCTTCTGATGGTTCGAGTTATGAAGCAGAACGTTTAGCAGCTGTTACAAGTCTCAGATATCATCTCAATGCACTTTCAGAAGGAACAGAATTTATCATCGCAGGAGATATGAATTTTTATACAAGTTCAGAAGATGGCTACCAGAAATTCATTGCCAGTGAAACAAATAACATCGGCAGGGCAGAAGATCTTTGTAGTCAAGTTGGAAGCTGGAATACTAATCCTACATATGCAAACGTACATACACAATCTACTAGAACTACATCGTTTGGTGGTGGTGCTATTGGTGGACTTGATGATAAATTTGATTTCATTTTTGGTAATTATGGGATCAATAATGGTTCAGGTATTGAATATAGTTCTAATAGTTTTACACCTTATGGAAACGATGGAAACCATTTTGATCAATCTATAAATAATGGGACTAATTCTGCTGTGCCGGCAAATGTAGCAGATGCTCTTTATTATGCTTCCGACCATTTACCTGTTTATGCAGATTTTGTTAGTTTAAGTGGAACATCACCTTCGGGAAGCCTTATCATTTCAGAATATATTGAAGGAAGCAGTTATAATAAAGCAATTGAGATATATAATGGAACCGGAGCAGCAGTAGATCTGTCTGCCTACAGTCTGGAAAAAGATGTCAATGGAGATGAAGAATGGGCATTTACTTATAATTTTAGCGGAACTCTTGCTCATAAAGATGTTTTCGTTCTGGCAAATTCAAGTGCAGATCCTGCAATTCTTGGTGTAGCAGATGCCACTGATAATGGTGTGATAAATTTTAATGGAGATGATCAAGTTCGGTTACTTAAATATGGTGTTGAAATAGACAGAATTGGAATTCCCGGAGATGTCTCTTTTGGGGAAAATGTAACTTACGTGAGAAAACCAACTGTAACTTCTCCACAAAGCGGTCCGCAAGATCCACGTTCAAATGGAGAATGGGATGGATATCCAATTGATACTTTCAGCTACCTGGGAAGTCATTCTGCGATTAACCCTATCATAACAGTCACTTCTCCAAACGGAAGTGAAAGTTGGGAACGTGGAAATCCCTACAATATAACCTGGACTTCTGCAGATTTTACTGGTAATGTCAGGATCGAGCTTTATAAAGAAGCTGTGAGAGATTATACAGAATTGATCGCTTCGACAGAAAACGATAGTATATGGCAATGGAATATTCCACTCGAACAATCAATTGCAAGCGATTATAAAATTAAAATTTCCGATGCTGTTGATGGAAATCCTTATGATGAGAGTAATGATTTCTTTTCCATAACCGGAATACAATCCGTAACAGAACTTTTTATTTCTGAATATATCGAAGGAAGCAGCAATAATAAAGCTATTGAAATTTTCAATGGTACAACTTCTACAATTGATTTAACAGATTATTCTGTAAAGTTAGGGTCGAATGGTGGTAATTGGGGAACCACAGAAATTTTAACAGGCAACCTCACATCTAATGATGTCTATGTTATATATAATTCTTCAGCAGATGCTGCGATAACGAATGTAGGAGATATTTCTTCTACGGTAACATATTTCAATGGAAATGATGCTTTGGGATTATTCCATTCAGATATGTTAATTGATGTAATTGGAGAACAAGGTTTCGATCCTGTAACAGCATGGGATGTTGCCGGAACAACAGGTGCTACAGGGGAACATACTTTAGTTAGAAAATCTACAGTAACATCTGGTAATACAGATTGGACTTCTTCTGCCGGAACAACTCCAGAGAATTCAGAATGGATCGTATATTCTCAAGATACTTTTGATTATTTAGGTGCGCATACAATGGGTGGAAATGTTCTTCCTTTCATTACCAATATAGTACGAAATCCTGCAGGTGATATACTTTCCACTACGACTGTTTCTATCTCTGCAAATGTAACAGATTCTGATGGAACACTTACTCTGGTTAAATTACATTGGGGATTAGCCTCCGGTAGTTTAACAAATACAATTAATATGACCAATGCAATTAGTGATGTTTATACAACCGATTCTGATATTCCTGCTCAAACAAACGGAGCAACAATCTATTATGTAGTTTATGCTGAGGATAATGTTCCTGAGAGTTCAACTTCTACAATACAGAGTTACGTTGTTTGGCCCGCAAATACAAATCTTACCTACACTGAACCATTTGATGATGACCTGGGACTTTGCTATACATATAGTGATTCCGGTGCAACAAAAGAATGGTATTGGCATTACGATTCATTGGCAGCCATGAACGGCTATAACTCAGGTGATACTGAAGTAGACTGGTTAATACTTCCAGGAATTGACTTTGATAGCTATTCTGGTGAAGAAATGACATTTGATTCTTGGTATAATTTCGGAATTGATAATGCAACAAATTACTTAAAACTATATTATTCTGCTGATTATCCAGGTTTAGGTGATCCTTCCGGTTATACATGGGATGAATTGACTTTTACTCAGCCTACAGGTTCTTCTACATGGACACCATCAGGTAGTATTGATCTATCAGCAATTACTGGAACATCAGTATATATTGCTTTCAAATATCGTTATGAAGTTGGTAATTATAGATGGTGGAAAATTGATAATCTCTCAATTGGCGAGCCAATGCCACCTGCTCCTACTGATCTAACTATAACCATTAGTGGAGCAGGTATAGATCTTATCTGGACAGCAGTTGCTGGAGCTACAGGTTACAATGTTTTCCGCTCTACTGATCCTTACAGCTTTGGTGCAACAGCTTATGGAACATCACCAACAAACTCCTACACAGATGTTGGCGGAGCAATTGACGTTAAGTATTTTTACAAGGTAACTGCAACTAATTAGATGTTTGAATAACTAATATAAGGGCTGAGCGTTATTTCAGCCCTTTTTTTTCAATATATAATTAAACCTATTCTCGGACTTGACTTCACGGGAATGAAATGACAGTGGAGTTAAGAACGAGAAGAATAAACTTTCCGAAACCTATCTTTAGGATTTTTTTAAAAAAACACCATGCGGATGATGCATCGGATTTACGGAGTAAAACAATGCTGGAATTCTTCTTGCCTGTCTGATGGTTGCAAACCTCCACAATGGTTAACGTAACCACTTAGTCCTTCTTTATCATCATTCTTAACTCAACGCTTCGCTGTTAAGTCAAGTCTGATGCTTTTTGTTGTTTGTTCACGTCTGAACGTGTTCTTCGGACTTGACTTCACGGGAATGAAATGACAGTGGAGTTAAGAACGAAGGATAAACCACTGCAATTGTGGATTCAAGTATTTTGAAAAATTTTTGGGGGATGCCTGAATTATGTTAATCTTATTGACATCAATTTCTAGAGTTTGGTATTTGTCGAAAATAGAAAATAAGAAAAAATTAAATAGGAGGACGTATGAAAAAGACAATTTTGTTTGTTTTAAGTTTTTTGTTTATGACAAGTTTGATGTTTGCTCAACTAGCAGACGATCTTTTCATCTCGGAATACATGGAAGGAAGCAGCAGCAACAAAGCTTTTGAGATCTTTAATGGCACCGGAGCACCGGTTGATCTTTCTGGTTATTTAATAAACAGGAGTAACAATGGTGCAATTTGGGCGAATGGTACCTTATTCACCTATCCTGTTGGAACAATAATCGCAGATGGAGATGTTTGGGTAAATGTTAATAGTTCAGAAGCTTTAGGAATGTCAACTGTTGCTGATTCGATTGGAGGATTTCTCACTTGGTTTAATGGAGATGATTCAATCGGTCTCTTTAAAATTACTGCCACTGATACTGTATTAATAGACGTTATTGGTGAAAATGGTGTAGACCCTGGAGATTATTGGCCTGTTGCAGGTGTAAGTAATGGTACACAAGAACATACTTTAGTGAGAAAATCTTCAGTTACCGTCGGTAATACAGATTGGACAGCTTCTTCTGGTACAAATGCAACTAATTCGGAATGGATAGTCTATGACCAGAATACATGGGATAATCTTGGCTCTCATACATTTGGTGGCAATGCTCTTCCACTTATCACTAATGTTTTTAGAACTCCAGCTGGTGATGTGTTAGCTTCTACAACAATTGAAGTTTCTGCAACAGTTACTGATGCTGATGGAACTGTTGATTTGGTAGAATTACATTGGGGCTTAACTTCAGGAAGTTTAACAAATACGATAAATATGTCTGTAGGATTTTTATCATCTCTTTATATCACAGATACTGATATTCCTGCTCAAACAGTTGGAACAACAGTTTACTACCAAGTTTATGCTGAAGATGATTTTCCTGAAAGCTCAACTTCTGCTGAATATGATTATACGGTAATAGAAGCACAATCTACTACTATACCATACGCTGAACCATTTGACGCAGATCTCGGACAATGCTATACTTATAATGATTCCGGTGCAACAAAAAACTGGTATTGGACCGATTTTGATATGAATGGTTATGCATATATGAGTGGATATAATTCCGGTGATACGGAAGTAGACTGGTTAGTTTTACCAGCAATTGATTTCGATAGTTATGCAAATGAAACAATGACCTTTGAAACATTGTATAATTATGGAACTGATGACTTAATGAATTACTTAAAACTCTATTACTCCCCAGATTATTCTGGTCTAGGTGATCCTAATAGCTCAACCTGGACGGAATTGACCTTTGATCATCCTACTACAAGCCTGATCTTTACTACTTCAGGAAGTATTGATTTATCAGCTATTACAGGATCATCTGTATATATTGCTTTTAAATATAGATATGAAGTATCAATGTATAGAAACTGGGAAGTAGATAATATTTCTATTATTGAAGGGAACCCACCATTAGTAGCAGATTTTGAAGCAGATCAAACTTTTGTTGCACCTGGAACTACTGTTAACTTTACTGATCTCACAACAGGTGGAGCAACACCATACTCAAGCTGGGCATGGGATTTGGATGCCGATGGACAATATGATGATGAGTTTGTAGCAAATCCTGCGGTTGAATTTCCAACTATCGGTACTTATACAATTGCCTTAAAAGTTATTGATGCTGATATGAGTGAAGATATTGAAATTAAAGTAGATTATATCGTTGTTGCCGAAATTTCAGAGGACGTAATAATCAACGAAGTTGATTGTGATCAAGTCGGCACAGATGCTGCTGAATTTATTGAGCTCTATGATGGTGGAGTTGGAAATTCACCGTTAGATGGTTATGTGGTTGTTCTATATAACGGTAGTACAACTGATGCTTCATACGACGCAATTGATTTAGACACTTATTCTACTGATGCAAATGGATATTTTGTTATCGGTAGCGCCACTGTTCCTAATGTAGATTTAGTTGAGTTTACAACTAATGGATTACAGAATGGAGCTGATGCTGTTGCCTTATATTTGGATGATGCATCTAGTTTCCCAAATGGTACAGCAGTAACAACAACAAATCTCGTTGATGCTATTGTTTATGATACAAGTGATTCTGATGATCCAGAATTATTAGTTTTATTAAATGCTCTTGAACCACAAGTTGACGAGGATGGTAATGGTAATAAAGATACAGAATCAAATCAGCGTATTCCAAATGGTTCAGGTGGAGCTAGAAATACCAGTACATATGCTCAAGCTATTCCAACTCCAGGTGCTATGAATCAGGCTGGAACACTTGATCCTCCAACAGATCTAGTCGTAACTGTTAATAGTGCTGATATTGATCTTATCTGGACAGCAGTAGCTGGAGCTACAGGATACAATGTTTTCCGCTCTACTGATCCTTACAACTTTGGTGCAGTTTATGATACTTCCGTTACAAATTTCTACACAGATATTGGTGCAGCAAGCGGTGCAAAATATTTCTACAAGGTAACTGCAACGAATTAAAATAAAGAAATAAATTTATTTTAGGGCGAAGGAAATTCCTTTGCCCTTTTTTTCAATATACAATTAAACCTATTCTCGGACTTGACTTCACGGGAATGAAATGACAGTGGAGTTAAGAACGAAGGATGAACCACTGCAATTGTGGATTCAAGAATTTTGAAAAATTTTCGGGGGATGCCTGTAAAATTAAATAATTTGACAAACAAATTAATAAAATATATATAACATGTAATTAAACAAAAAGATAATTATATTTTTAAATGAATTAATTATAAAAGGATTTTTCTTATTTATAATTAAGTTAAACTTATTGCATTACTTGAAAATTATTAATTTGAAGTTAGTAAAAAATAGTGTGAGTTCTGCATAATTGAGTATTATTGAGGAGACTTACAATATAATATTTTTGCAAATTCCCTCAATATTGCAAAAGAAGTAATCTCTTTGTTAAATTGTCAATTAGAGATTTGAATCATCGAGACTGAAATACTTCAAAAATAACAATTAATAACATTGCAGAACCTTTTAAATAATTAATAGAGGAGGTCGCAATGAGAAGTAGAACATTTTTATTTTTAATTTTAACCTTTGTATTAATGGTCCCTTCAGTAATTCATTCGGTAACAGTTACACAGACAACTGCAGAACAGATTGCCATGAATTGGTATGCTGAAAGGAATGAAAAGAATCCAACTGAATTTGAAATTATCGAAACTATTACTGAAAAAGAGAATGCAGAAAATATTTTCTACATTTTTAATTTTGACAAAACCGGATTTGTGATAGTATCAGCAGATGATATTGCTGTTCCTATTCTTGGTTATGTTTTTGAGCATAACTATACAACAGAAAATC
>JAVCCF010000137.1 GCA_030765625.1 Candidatus Tenebribacter burtonii | reverse complement strand
ATATTCTTATCAAGGAAATTTTCTGCAACATAGGTAACCTTCTGGAGGAGTTTTAGAATATCCTCTTCCCCATTCCAATTATCTATGAGAACTTGTTTATCTACTTCGTTCAAGATGATATTCAATCCATAAACAACCAGTACAAGATCATCTACATAACCAATAAAAGGAACAAAATCTGGTATAATATCAATTGGTGAAATTACATAGGCAATTATTCCTCCAACCAGTAGTTTCTGTTTACTGCTAACGCGCTTATCAATTGCTAATTTGCATAATAAAATAAAGAAATCTGGTAATGTGAGAAGATATTCAGCAAAGACACCAGCCTTCTCTCCACCTTTATCAGTTGCAAATTTTTGTAATTTCTTTCGTAATTTTCCATAGAACTTCATCTTTTTGGGATCACCTGTAAAATCTTCTTCCTGTTCAATTGTAATCTCAATTTTTTCTTCTTTTACTTCATCTTTCATCTTTCCCTCCATTAATCGACTGTTATATAATCAACTTTAGTTAATGTATCCTGCTGAAGGTCTTCATTAGTAACTGTTAAAGACACTGTATAAACACCTGAACCTAAATAGAGAGCATTAGGATTTTTTAAACTCAATGTTTGCCCATTGCCAAAATCCCACTCCCAAGTTATGATCTGAGGAAAGTAAACAATTGATATATCCGTAAATTGAACAATCAAAGGTGAACTACCAGTTAGTGGTGTACCGACAAAATCTGCTTCAAAATAATCAGGAGTTGTAGTAAACTGAATTAAATTGGAATAATCAGAATGAAAATCTCCAACAAATGCATAAACTCGATATGCATATATATTGTATTCATCCAAATCAAATATTAAAGTCCCACTTTGATTTGGTACAGTTGTTTCTATTTCTATATACTCTCCACCATTGATACTTCTTTCAATAACAAATCCTTCTTCACCAAAAGAATTATCCGTCCATGTAATATACCAATATATCATGTTTAATTCGAGATCTGTCGGAGCAGAAAATTCAATATTTGTAGCCACCTCTGCAAAGTCTGAGTTATTGTTACCTTCATAAGAGCATATTCGATATGAGACATTATCAAATGTCTGTCTCGAAATTAATATATCATCTAAATAATATTCAGCATTTTCAGGAAGTTGGGCAATTATGTTCCATTCTCCATTATCTAATTTTCTTTGAACCATATATCCAACTTCATCAATACTGTTATCAATCCAAGTTAACTTGAATTGTGTTATCGCAGATTGAAATATTGTTAGACAATCAGGTTGAATTAAATCAGTTGTAGGGGATGTTGATACTCTTGTACATGATAAAGTAAATAAAACAATAATAAATACGTAGTAGAATTTTGTTTTCATAATATTTACCTCAACAAATAATGCGGAAACTTTTATTGGTTTTCGCAAATTCCCATTATTTCAAACCATCTAGAAGTTCTCTGATTTTATTTACTTTCGTTTCAATTTCAGTAAACTTTTCTTTCTCTTTTTGAACAATTTCATCAGGAGCATTGGCAACAAATTTCACATTATTCAATTTTCCAGAAATGATTTTCAATTCCTTTTCCAATTTAATAAGCTGTTTTGTAAATTTCTCTCTTTCACCATCCAAATCGATCAATCCTTCCAAAGGAAGATATACTTCCATATTCTGTACAACTGCCGCAATGGAAGAAGCAGGTTTTACTAAATTAACATCAGCTTTTAAGTTTGAAACTTTTGCCAGCTTTTGGAAATAATTCTCATATGACCTTAGAAGCTCTATCTGTTCATCAGAAGCAACTTTAATAGAAATATTGATCTCAATCTTCGGCGCAAGATTAACTTGTTTACGTAATGTTCTAATTGCAGTAATCGTCTCCTGTATCAATGTCATATCAGAATCGATCTTTTTATTAATAAGATTTTTATTAACTTCTGGGAAGTCAGCAATAACAAGCGAATCTTCTTTGAGTGGGAAATAATTCTTTATTCCCTGCCAGATCTCTTCAGTTATAAATGGCATGATTGGTTGCAATAAACGCATAGAAGTCTGGAATACATCAAGTAGAACATACTTAGCTGTAAGCTGTCCTTCTTTGTCTTCACTGTTGTAAATTCTATCTTTAGAAAGCTCCAAATACCAGCTGCAAAATTCCTTCCAAATGAAATCCATTAAGATATTTGCTGTATCATTGAACCTGAGTTCTTCATAATTCTTTTTTGAAAGCTGTATAACTTTATTAAGTCTGCTATATATCCATTTATCAGCAAGTTCAAGTTTTAATCCTTCAGCTCCGTTCAAAATGATAGATTCAGGAATTTCACCGATCTTCTCAACGTTCATCATCATAAAACGGTAAGCATTCCAGATCTTATTGGCAAAATTTCTTCCGACATCAAGAATTGAGTTGGAATAATAACTATCGGCACCTTTTGGTGTATTGAAGATCATACTGAATCTTAATGCATCTGCACCGTATTCCTCAATAATATGGATAGGATCGGGAGAATTTCCTAAAGATTTACTCATCTTTGTTCCATTCTCATCAAGAACCATTCCATGTAAAAGAACTGTATCAAACGGTATTTTATCTTGGAATTCGAGCGTCGCCATTATCATTCGTGCAACCCAAAGATAAATAATGCCCGGAGCTGTAACCAGAAGATTGGTAGGAAGAAAATAATCAAGATCCTCTGTTTTTTGGGGCCAACCCATTGTACTGAAAGGCCATAACCAACTGGAAAACCAGGTATCCAACACATCTTCATCTTGAGTAAAACTTGTACATCCACATTTTGCACATTTAACTGGAGTTTCTTTTGCAACAGCAATCTCTCCGCATTCATCACAATAATAGGCAGGAATTCTGTGTCCCCACCAGATCTGACGTGAAATACACCAATCACGAATATTTTCCATCCAATGCAGATACACTTTTATCCAGCGTTTTGGTTGGAACTGAACTTTACCATTTTTCACAACTTCAATCGCCCGTTTTGCCAAAGGTTCCATTTTTACGAACCACTGATTTGAGAGATATGATTCAATTACTGTATTACAACGATAACAATGTCCAACTGTATGTTCATGGGGTTCTATTTTCCCCAATAATCCTTTGTCATCAAGCATTTTAATTATTTTATTGCGGCATTCAAAACGTGAAAGTCCTTGAAATTCTTTTCCGGCATTTTCATTCATAACTCCGTGTTCATCCATTACGATGATCTTTTCCAGATTGTGTCTCTGCCCTATTTCAAAATCATTAGGATCGTGAGCCGGAGTAATTTTAACACATCCGCTACCAAAGTCTTTCTCTACATATTCATCTGCAATTATTGTAATTTCACGTTCTATAAATGGTAATATCACACTCTTTCCAATTAGGTTTTTGTATCTTTTATCATCAGGGTGAACAGCAATAGCAGTATCTCCTAACATTGTTTCTGGCCTGGTGGTTGCAACTGTAATATATTCTATTGTCTTGTCTCCTTCGTCTCCGCTCAGGATGACAGGCTCTTTAAGTGGATAGCGCATGTTCCACAGGTTTCCAGTCTCGTTTTCATGATCAACTTCATCATTTGCCAGAGCTGTAACGCAGCGAGGACACCAGTTAATAATGCGTTTCCCTTTGTAGATCAAACCTTTTTCATATAATTGGATAAACACTTCTTTTACTGCTTCGGAAAGTCCTTCATCCATAGTAAATCTTTCACGAGTCCAATCACAAGAACAGCCCAGCATTTTAAGTTGTTCGATGATCCTTCCACCTTTTTCTTCTTTCCATTTCCAAATACGTTTAACCAGTTTTTCTCTGCCAATATCATGACGGATTTTACCTTCATTAGCCAATTGTTTTTCAACAACATTCTGCGTTGCAATTCCTGCATGATCTACACCTGGTATCCAAAGTGTAGGAACTCCAGTCATGCGTTTATAGCGTATCATAACATCCTGTAATGTGTTATTTAGAACATGTCCCATATGAAGTATGCCAGTAACATTTGGTGGTGGAATCAATATTGTATATGGCTTTTTATTTTTATCTATCTTTGGTGTGAAATATCCATTTTTAATACTATTCTCATACCATTTCTTTTCTATCTTTTGTGGTTCGTAACTTTTATTTATTTCCATTATGTTTTCCTTATTATTTGCCACTGACTTATTTCTGATTTATATCTGATTCTTCGTCTCTGTTCAGAATGACAATAAATTATTATTAATTATAGATTTCACCAATTATATTTCAGTACTTATCTGTGGCAAATCTTATCCTTTATTCTTTACTATATAATGCTTTCGCTATTTCTATAAACTTCACATGTGACGGAAAAGCGATATCAGGGAGTTCATCAAAGCTGACATAACGTGCATCGACTGCGTCATCCCCAGCTTGAAGCTTACCTCCCGTTATCTTCATTAAAAAACCAAATGAGATAACTTTTTCGTATATTGGTGAAAATTCTGTATCGTAACCCAATTGAACTATAACTTCTCCATCAAGGCTTGTTTCTTCTTTCATTTCATCAACAGCACATTCTGCAGGAGTTTGATCAATTTCTACATAACCACTGGGTAATGCCCAATCACCTGCATTAGGTTCAAATTTACGTTTGATAATAACAACTTTATTTTGATCGTTTAAGATAACACATGCTGAAGCAGGAATTGGATTTTTGTAATATGTCCAGTTGCATTTTGTGCATTTTGGACGTATCTTTCCTTCTTTATCAACTCGAAGTTCCATTTTATTTCCGCACTTTAGACAGAAATTTACATTATTATAAGATTCTTTTTTTATAGTCATTTTTTAACTCTTTACATCAAAAATTAATTTACTTATTTTATTTTTTTCAATGAAATAAATACACTTTTCTAAAATATCAAAATCGCTTAAATATTCTATTTTATTTTCAGAATGATAAATAACCATTGATGTACCAGTTATATTTTCTATCAATTCAATTTCATTATCTGAATACATAACTATAATGCTTCTGTCAAGCTGTTTGAACTTATTAAGAGAAATTTGGAATATTGAGTTGTCTTTAATTTTTGGAAGAGTTTTAAGTTGTTTTATCCATATCTCTTTTCCAGAATCTCTATTTAAACAAATCGCATTTTTCTGTTTTGTGAGAACAAGAATTCTATTTGCATCAAGTAGTTCAATATTAATAAGTTCTTCTTCGAAATGTTTATCCCATTTAATTTTTTTCAGGTCTTTGTTAAGTACAAAAATCTGGTTTGAACTTATCAGGTACAAATTTTTATAATCAAAATATGGTTTTTGTTCCAAGTTTACTTCAAATATTCTTTCATCAGTCTTTTTCAACTTGATCTTCTGTTTTTGAAATAATTCAATATCGTAAGATAGATTTAAAATCTCATTAAACACTTCTTGAGATTGTTTTTCTATATCCAGCATTTTCTGCATTAATTCATTCTTCAGGAATTCACTGTTTTTCTGTCTTTGAATGTACTGCTGTTCTGCCAGCCAGTTCTTACCGTAAAAAACATAAGCCACAGTCATTATGATTATTAGGGCCATGATAAAGGCAATAATTCTCTTTTTGGTCTTACTTTTCATCTAGCTCCACCACTTAATGAAACTTCTATAAAATACTCTCACAAGAGTAGGAAAATGCATTAGCATATTTGTGTAGGAAGCATTCGCAAGCGGACAATAGCATTCCTTTCTTTTTATTGAAAGCCTCTCTTTCTTTAAATTTTTAGAAAACCAGATCTTCTTGAAATTATAATCATTATCACGTAAGTTACCCATTGATTCAGCTTTTATGCAACATGACCAGATCTCTCCATCAGGTGAAATCTGGGCAGAAGTTATACCAGCATAACATGGGATAACTTGTGTTTTATCCCGCAATATCTTCTTAACTAAATTATAATACTCGATTCTAAAAGATTGGGTGATTTTATTCATTCCTTTAAAATTACCATTTTTAATTCGATGGATCAGATAATCTATAGCTGTACAATAAGAGATAATATCCGGTGTAATATCACTTTCCATTGTATCTAATTCAATACGTTGTTCTGCGATTTCAGTAATATAGGAATCCGGTTGGAGACGAATTAGTTTATTTGCAATACTGGAAAATTCTTTTACATTTAATTTAGAAATAACTGTATGAATACCAATTGCTAAGTTATTAATTTTTAATGCTTTAAGTTTTTTGAAAGTACTCAATACTTTAACGTAATTACCAGGTACACCACGGATCTCATCGTGTTTTTCTTCTATATTATCAATAGAGAGATTAATAATTATCTGGCTTCCTGAACAGATTTTAGTGATAAGTTTTACATTTTTCACAATGGTATTAGTTAATAAACCATTCGAGGGAATATTTATGATTTTTGGTTTACAGTATTTATATAGTTCTTTACAAATCTCAACTATATCTTTGCGAAGGAAAGGTTCACCGCCGCTTAGTGTTACCCAATATGGTGATCTACCAAGTTTCTTAAAGATCAACTTATATTCTGAAACTGTGAGATCATCCGATTTCTTTTTCCAAATATTACATGTTTTACAACGAGAATTACATTTATACAAAAGACTAACTGTATAATTCATTGGCATAATATTTGGAAAACCAAATTTGTGGAAAAACTTATAAATAAAAATCCGTGGAATTAATTCTAACATTATTATTTAATTTCCTTATTTAAATTCTTAGTAGAATTCGCAATATCCCATTTAAATGGGTTTTTCTTGCGAACTTTATAATCATACCAGCCTAAGAAGCGGCTGATCATCTCAATTAAAGCAGTCCCTAATAGGAAGAATATCTTTTCTTTATCTTTATTAAGTTCTTTTAGTGCAAGATCAACTAGAAGTCCTTTATTTTGGGAAGAAACAGAATAATCACTATTTTCCATAAGCCAGAGATGCCCGGTTTCAATACGTCTTCTTTGTTTTATAAAATCGGTTAAATTTTCTGGTCCTTTATTAAATACAATGGCATCAGGAATATATTTCAATTCTAGGTCATTATCTTTCATAATGGCTTCGATGCTTGCTTCATCGACAGCACTTTCTGGTGGGATAGCATCAAATATTTTTCTGAAAGCAACCATCTCACCAAGTTTAGGAGAAATCAAAGCCATTTCATGATGCAGATTCCAGAGCAAATTAACGCTATAACCAATAAACGTTCGCGAATCATTCTCAGGTATAGGTCTGCCGCCTGTCATTCCAATTTTCTCATCCATAAATGGAATTATCATCTTTTCTACAGTATCTATCGCGGGAATCGTATCGCCACTCTCAATGATTAACAGATCTGAGGTTGAAGCTTTTATGAACTTGTTAATCGCTGATGATTTTCCACCTCTTTCTGCTTCTGTGATAAGTTTGATATTATCGTGATTTCTTTCATATTCTCGAACAATTTCATCTGTTCCATCTGTACAAGCACTGGAAACTATAATGATTTCATGTATCTTAGTTTTATCTGATTTCTGGTTTAGCAGAGCATCTAGTAATTTCCCAATATTAGCAGCTTCGTTATATACAATTACGCCAATACTACATATTAGTTTATTTTCCATAATTTATTTCTCTTTTGCAATAGCGTTCAATACGCCATTAATAAACTTTCCGGAGCTTTCTGAACAATATTTTTTTGCAATTTCAATTGCTTCATTCATAATTATAGGAGGAGCTGTCTCAGTATAGATCAGTTCAAAAGCAGCAATACGTAAAATACTCAGATCAAGTTTTGCAATTCTATCGAAAGACCAGTTTATGGAATGAACCTTAATTTTTTCATCAATAGGATCAATGTGGAGAAGTACGTTAAGAACAAGATCCGAAGCAAATTCAAATATCGGACTATCAGGTAAAATTTCTGTATCAGAAGCAATTCCTTCAAGAATTTTTAAAGCTCCGTCTTCCGGCAATAATCTGATATCATTATCTAAGAATTCTACCGAGTACAAGGTTTGAACTGCCACTTCCCTGCCCTTTCTTCGCATTCCCATGGGTAATCTCCTAATTAATCTAATTTAATTAATGACAGTAAAAATCTGGCTACTTTTAAAGCAAGAATTTTCTAGCTTTATAAGGATAGAATTTTTTGTTGAATTGTTTTATAGAAAATATAGGTAAATATCTGATATTTTTTAAAATTGAATTTGAATGTAATTTTGTTTGACATTTATAGTTAACAATAATAAAAAAACAAAGTGTAAATTAAGGGAGGATAAATGGGAAATAAGAAAAAGAAAAAAATATTTGTATTAGATACAAACGTACTCATTCACAATCCAAATGCAATGTTCATGTTTGAAGAAAACACGGTTGTAATCCCAATTACTGTAATTGAAGAAGTAGATAATTTTAAAAAAGGTGTTGATGAAAAAGGTAGGAATGCACGCCAAATAGGACGTTATCTTGATGAGCTTAGGGAAAAAGGCAGCTTAAAAAATGGAGTGAAAACAGAAAAAGGCGGCATAATAAAAGTTGTTCTCAGCAGAAAAGTTTCTGATACTGCTAAAGATGTTCTTATCATCGATACAAATGACAATCTGATAATTGGAACTGCATTATATCTGCATAATACGGAACCTGATAAAGATGTTACCTTGGTTTCTAAAGATGCAAACGTCCGCATTAAAGCAGATGCTGTCGGCATCAAAGCTGCTAATTTTGAAACTGATAAGATAAATTTTTCTGAACTTTATATGGGATATCTCAAAATTATGATTGATGAAGAAACATTAGAAAAATTCAAAAAAGATGAATTCATGAGTAATGATTTTGGCGAGATCTATCCAAATCAGTTTGTGATGTTCTGCAAAAATGAAGAGGATGAAGATGGATATGTAGCCAGATATTCAGTAGCCAATAATGCAATCTATCCTTTAAAATACTATACGGGACAAGAGATATTTGGAATTACAGCACGAAACATAGAACAGATAATGTCTTTTGATCTTTTACTCGATCCGGAAGTTAAACTTGTGAGTCTGGTTGGAAAAGCCGGAACAGGAAAGACTCTTATTGCACTCGCAGCCGGATTAGATCAAGTTGTAGAGAAAAATAATTATAAACGTATGGTTGTTTCACGACCCGTATCACCTCTTGGAAAAGATATTGGATATCTTCCGGGTTCTAAGGCAGAAAAGTTCAATCCGTGGATGCAGCCCATTTTTGATAATATGGAAATCCTTCTTTCTAATAAAAGCGAGAAAGAAGATAATGAGAATGGAAAGATCTTTGGTAAAAAGCAACCGGTGTTAGAAGATTATTTAGACTTCGGATTTATAGAACTGGAACCTCTCACCTACATTCGTGGACGAAGCCTTCCTGATCAATTTATTATTGTGGATGAAGCACAAAATCTTACGCCTCATGAAATGAAAACAATAATCACCAGAGCCGGAGAGGGAACAAAGATCGTGTTGACAGGTGATCCGTATCAGATTGATATTCCGTATCTTGACTCCGAAAGCAACGGATTAAGTATTGCAGTTGAGAAGTTGAAAAAAGAAGAAATAGTGGGTCATGTGACACTAACAAGGGGAGAACGTTCGGCACTGGCAGATCTGGCAGCAAAGTTCTTTTAGATTGCCACAGACTTGCACTGACTAACGGAAAGAGGAATGAAACCCCCTTTTATTCCCCCTTACAAAGGGGGACAGGAAAATGCTCCCCTTTGTAAGGGGAGAAAAGAAAACAGAGTTTTCCAGAGGGATTAAATATAGAATTGTTTAAGAACGAACTAAATAAATAATTAGTTTTGTTCGTTGCGAATAAATTAATTAAATCAGTTTTTATAGTGAAAGTCTGTGGCAATAAGGAATAATATGAAAAACGACAGAAGTTGGACAGAGATCGATCTTACAAATTTTAAAGATAATATTGATGAATTAAAGAAATTCTTCCATCCGCAAGCAAATTTCATGCAGATAGTAAAAGCTGATGCTTACGGACATGGTGCTTTTCAAATTTCCAGAAAGGCAATAGAATGCGGAGCTGTTTCACTGGGAGTTGCAAATATGCAGGAAGGACTTCTACTTAGATATCAGGGAATAAAGATACCAATAGTTATTCTTTCACCTTCAATGGAAAATGAAATTGAACAGATCTTAGAAAACGATCTTATTCCTACTATTTCAACATTCGATTTTGCTGAGAAACTAAATAAAAGTGGAAAGTGCAAGATTCACATCAATATTGATACAGGAATGGGCAGAAGTGGATTCAATTATAAAATTGCATTAGAAAATATAAATGAAATAAAAAAACTTGAGAATCTTGAGATCGATGGAATATTTTCTCACTTCTCTTCTGCTGAAGAAGATCCTGAATTTACAAAACTGCAATCAGACAGATTTGAAAAGATTCTTTCCAAATTTGATTATTTACCTAAATTCATTCACATTTCAAATAGCAGTGGAGTTATCACATTTCCCAATAAATTTACAAATCTTGTTCGACTTGGCTTACTCTCATATGGAATCTATTCCAATACCGAAATGAAAAACAAAGTTAAATTGAAACCGGTTATGACCTTTAAATCCTGCATAACTCAGATTAAAAATGCAAAGAAAGGCGATTCGATTGGTTATAATAGAACTTACATTGCATCTGATAACATGAAGTATGCAATCCTGCCTGTTGGTTATGCAGACGGCTATGATTTCCTGCTTTCCAATAGAAGTAAAGTTATTTTAAAAAACAAGGTTTGCAAAATTGTTGGAAAAATAAGCATGGATATGACAGCAATTGATGTTTCAAAAGTTGCTGAAGCAAAAGTTGGAGATGAAGTTGTTCTGCTGGGCGATGATGATGAAAACATTACTGCTGAAAATCTAACCTCGCTTTATAATGGATTAAGTTACGAACTGCTTTCACAAATCGGAAGAAGAGCAAAAAGATACTATAAAGAAAATGACAAAATAATTGATTCTTCCCCGCTTCTACGCCGGGATTTCATGCCGAAAGATTTTTCTGATAATAAACTCGGAAATATCATTGAGACTGCAATTGAACAAAGACTTCAAAGCAAGGAAATAGCTAATCTGGTGCACGAAGACATCTTGAAAAGATTATTTGCCGAAAAAGATAAAGATATCCAATACAGGCATAATTTCAAGCATTCCATCAAATTTGAAGAATCAAAAGAATTTCCCAAATATTTCTTTACTAAGACAAACCTTTCTTTCTCAAAAGAATTGCAGAATGATCATTTTAGTGTTGCCTGTGCAAAAACAGAAACTGATCTGGAAAAATATTTCCTGCGTAATGATGTAGAATATCGCTGGCTACTGGATAACAGTGTAGACCTGAATGAAATGTTTTTTAATATTACATCTGTAAAAGTGAATGATATTGAATTATACAACGAGATGAAGATCGCTGATGGCTGTATCGAGATAAAATGTTATCATCATAACCTGAAAGATCTGGTTGGAAAAGAAGTGAAATTCTCTATCTCAACCAAAACCTATTATCCAAAAAGCTCTCATCAGCTATCTGTATACATTATCGAAATGACACAGGGCGTTGATATCTCCTTTGAAAGCGATCTGAAAAACGTGGAGGCAGTTCCCATTTTCTCAGGTAAAAGCAAATTTCCGAAAATCGTCAAAAGCAAAAATAAAATTTCAATAACTACAAATAAAGACGAATGGGTCTTCCCTACCAGTGGTGTAGTGTTTGTTTATTAGAGGATATTTAGCAACGAACAAAAGCAAACAAAACGAACTGAAGGAATTAATTTGGAGGAAAAATGGAGTATGAAAGATGCCCAATATGTGGTTCTCCATCACTAATTAATGAATATTCTCATGATATTATTTCAATTTATAAAGTGAATTGTCTTCGTTGTGGTAAATATGAGATAAATGAAGAAGTGATAGAATTTGAAATTGATAATGATAAATTGAGTCCTGAGCAAATTGCAAATGTTTCAGGTTGGATTAGAGAAAATCAAGATATCATAATTGATAATGAAAAACTCAAATCTAAAATGATACTTAAAACTCTTTCAGTTGCTGAGAAAGCGGATAAGATATTAAAATATCTTGCTAAGCAATTTCCTGTTGCTGGTACAAATATTGATTACGACTTTAATAAAGTTAAAGATGTTCTAAGTATAATTCAAAATCAATCTTTTCCTGAAAGTCAAAATGATCCCTTTATGATAATGTTCAACAAAAATGCACCTAACTTATTGCCATTAATTTCTGTAGGTAGAATTATTGATGCAAGAGAATTCAATTTTATTAGGGAAGATTATCTAATTAATGAAAAGAAGTATATTTCAAAAGAGCAAAAAATTACTCCTGCAGGTTGGGCTTATCTGGAAAGCCTGCGACAAGCTAATCCTGAAAGCAAAAACGCATTTGTAGCAATGTGGTTCACTCCAATGATGGAGAAGATATATGACAATTTCATTAAAAAAGCTATTATAAAAGCAGGTTATAAACCAATTCAAATTGGTAGGAAGCAGCATAATAACGATATTAATGACGAAATAATTGGTGAAATCAGAAGTAGTAAATTTATTGTTGCTGATTTTACCGGTAATCGGGGTGGTGTTTATTATGAAGCAGGATTTGCTTATGGTTTGAAAATTGAGGTTATTTATACTTGTAAAAAAGATTGGTGGGATAAAGTTATAAAAAAAAGAGTCAAAGCTGAATTAAAAAATAAAACCATTGAATTTGTTAAAATTAAAGAAGAAAGAAAAGTTCATTTTGATTTAAATCATAAAAGTTTTATCTTATGGAAAAATGGAGATGAATTATACAAACAACTATTGGATAAAATAAATTCTACAATTACTTAACTAATTTGTTCGTTCAAGTTAGTTTTTGTTAGCTGTTATTTTTCTCTGTGATTTTTGCGCCTTTGTGTCTTAGTGGCTATCCTTCCTGTGAAGAACATCGTGAAAGACTCGTCAGGATGACGCGATTTTTCAATAACTCATTCCTACTTTTTTTCTTTGCGTTCTTCGCGAACTTTGCGGTTTAAATCTTTTCAACAACTAATCCCTGCAGCATAACCTGTACTCCAGGCGATCTGTAAATTAAATCCGCCTGTATAAGCATCACAATCAATAACTTCACCGGCGAAGTATAATCCGGGTACAAGTTTAGATTCCATCGTTTTAGGATTTATCTGGCTTACATCTACCCCACCTGAAGTTATTATCGCATCAGAGAGCAATCGGAATTTTATTAATTGAATTGTAAGTTCTTTTAAGGAAGTGATCAGGTTTTTTCTCTCTTTTCCGGTAATTTGATGAACTGGTTTTTCTTCAGAGATTCCTGAAACTTTTTGTATGATCGGGATCATTTTTTTTGGTAATAAATTCTTTAGTATATTCTTGAATTGTTTATTAGAAAATTCTTTAAAATCACGTTGAAGTCGTTCATCAAGCTTCTCAATAGATAGTGCTGGTTTAAGATCAATGATGAGTTTATGCCCATCCAGATTACGAATATGTGAAGTTGCTGAAAGTATCATAGGTCCGGAAACTCCAAAATGAGTGAAAAGCATTTCACCAAAATCTTCATAAACTATTTTTCCTTTTTCATCTACTATTTTAATTGCTGCGTTTTTAAGGGAAAGTCCCTGCAGATCTTTTACATTGCAGCCTTTTGAAGTGTTTACTTTTTCGAGAGGAAGAATACTTTTAGAAATTATTGGAACTAATGATGGTTTGAATTTTGTGATCTTATGTCCAAAATTTCTGGCATATTTATATCCATCTCCGGTTGAACCGGTTGAAGGATATGATTTACCACCGGTTGTGATGATAAGCTTCTCACCTTTAATAACTTCATTATTTTCTAATTTAACAGCAAAAACTTTACCGAACTGCATTACATCTACTGCTGAACTATGTATAACATCAACTTTATATTTATAAATAAATTTCATGAGGATTTCGACAACATCCATAGCCTTATCGGAAGTTGGAAATACTCTGTTTCCCCGTTCTACTTTTGTTTCTAAACCAGCCTCATTAAAAAAGTCAACTGTATCATAACTGCTGAATCCATAAAATGCATTTGTAAGAAATTTACCATTAACCGGAACATTCTCAATCAGTTCGCGCACATCACAATAATTCGTTATATTGCATCTGCCTTTCCCGGTAATTAAGAGCTTCTTTCCCAGAACAGGATTCTTCTCTATTAAGATCACTTTCTTTCCATTCTTCGCAGCAGTTCCGGCAGCCATCATTCCGGCAGCTCCACCACCAACTACGATTACATCATAATTTTCCATAAACCTCTATTTCTTTCTCTCACTCTCTCGTTAACAAATTACACTTGTTAACGTCATTACTATGTAAGTCTTACTTACAAAGCTTCATAATAATTTTGAAGTACAACTTCGCAAACAATTGTGTTTGCAAGTACAACTTACGAACAAGTATTCTACTCTATTTCTTGATGAACAGCACATACAATAGTCTAATTGCAGGAATAATTAATCCTACAATATAAACCCAATAATTTAGTGTGATAATCTCAGGGATCAATTTAATAAGAATGATAAGTAAAAACATTGCGGCAATTTGAGCAAGCTTGATATCCCAGATCGTGAAATACTCTTTGAATCTTTTATTGAAATATTCTATGAAAAACATTTTCACCTCCTTCTAGACTCTGATAAATAATTCTACCTCACTTTTGTTTGCAAGTGAAAAATCATTTAATTATTTAAACGAATAAAATAAATTTGACCAAAAGACTTTTGTTTCAAAAGTTGCGTTAGAAATTAAATAGGAGAAAGAACTAATGAGATATTATATTTGTACGCACTGTAAATTTGCTTTAGCTACTCAATTAAGTCTTTTTCTTTTACTCCCCTGTTAGGGGAATAATACAATATTCATCTCAAATAAAAATTAAAATTAATCAGGAGAAATATAAATGGAATATCCT